>NZ_JBVVPP010000013.1:0-132950 GCF_055811315.1 Bradyrhizobium sp. MI1.4
GCGGGGCTGCGTGGCGGGGGGGGGGGGGGGGTTGGGCGTGGGGGGGTAGGTCGGCGTGGGCGAGGGGGAATAGCTCGGCGCCGGGGTGGGCGTCGACCCTCCGCACTCGGACTCGCAAATCGCGGCGGCTGCCGCCGGACGGGCATGGAACGCGACAAACGCAAACGCAGCCACGGCGGTCAGCACGCTCGCCAGGATGAAGCGCCTGAGGCTGGTGAGATTCGCCATCTTCAGCGTCCGCACAGCATGCCGTCGTCATGGATGGCGGGCGTGACGGTCGGCGAGGCCTCCGCATATTGGCTGACCGCGCACAGTCCCGCGCTCGCGGCGCAGGTCGCGGCAAAGGTCCAGGGCGGCGTATTGGTCTTACTGATGGAGATCTTGCCGCCGGTCGAGGTGATGATTGCGGTGTCGCCGGGCTGGGTGAGTTGCACGCATTGCTGGCTCGTCGTGCAGACGCTGGCGGCACCGTCCTGCAGCACGACGACCGAGCGGCCGCGCTGGGACAGGATATCGAGAGTGGTACCGCGCACGCCGATGGTCGCGAGCGGGGTCGTGATCTTGTAGGCGGTCTTCTCGGAATGTCCCGTGACGAAACGGAATGCGCCGGTCGTCATGCGGATCGCGACGTCGCGATAGCTGTGCTCGTCGTTGAAGACGGTGCGGTCGAGCTTGAGCGTGGCGCTCGGACCGAGCGACAGATTGGTGCTGTCGGCCATCACGAAGCGAGCCGCGCTGCCGGCGCCGGTGCGCACGGTCTCGTCCCGCAGCATGCTGTCGCCGACGCTGATCGGCGTCGTGGTCGAGGCCACGCGAACGACTTCATTCTGGATCAAGACGGCTTCACCGACGCGCGTCTGGGCTTGGGCGCAAGGGGCCGCGCACAAGAGGGTCGACAACAGCGTGGAGAAAAGCCAGAAACGCAAATTCATTTCGCAACCGATCGATGTGTCCCTGATCGTACCGGATCACGCGCGCTTGCGATGTGGCGGAATTATCACAAGCAGCGCGAGACCTGCGTTATGCTTAGTGACAGTTGCGGCAGAATGCGTTCAATGAAAACCGCGATCTCTATTATTCTCCGCGGTGACGCAAAATTGCCACGCAAGACATCCCCACAAACGCGACTTGACTTGCCTGCGGTTCCGAAGGTGTCGCGGAGCGCAGTGATTGCTGTCGCGATTTTCCTGGTCGCGCATCTTGCCCTGCTGATTGGCCTGACGACGCCGGAGAAGTTCGTCTTCGACGAAGTGCACTACGTGCCGGCGGCGCGGCAGATGCTGGCACCAGCGGTGTCGCAATCGATGCTCAATCCGATGCATCCACCTTTGGCGAAAGAGCTGATCGCGCTATCGATCGCGGCCTTTGGCGACAGCGCGCTGGGCTGGCGCTATCCCGCGACATTGTTCGGCGCGCTCGCGATCGTCGCGATCTATCTGTGCGGCCTCGCGCTGTTCGCCGCGCAAGGGCCTGCGATCGCCGCCGCGCTGATCGCCGCCTGCAACCAGATGCTGTACGTGCAGGCGCGCGTCGCGATGCTCGACATTTTTGCACTCGGCTTCGGCCTGCTCGCGATTGCCGCCTTCATGCATGGCTTTCGAAAGGATCGTCCCCATGCATTATTCGCGGCTGCCGGCAGCCTGTTCGGCTGTGCGGCCGCCTGCAAATGGAGCGGCCTGTTTCCGCTCGGAATCTGCATCGTCATCGTCGCGGTGATCCGCCTGATGCAGGGCTGGCACACCCTGTTTGCCGACGCGAAGCCGGGGGATTGGTACCGGCCTGATCTCTGGCCCGACTTCAGATTACATCACGTCGTGCTCTGCTTCACTGTCCTGCCCGCGATGACATATCTTGCGGCCTTCGTCCCACTCTACGGCGTGTCGCTGCCGGATCTGGTCGAGGCGCAGCGCCGGATCTTCGCGGACAACACCACCACTGCCATCGCCGGCCACACTTATATGAGCGCCTGGCCGTCATGGCCGCTGCTCGCGCGCCCGGTGTGGTTCCTGTTCGACAAGACCGTGGACGACAATGTCTCCGCGATCGTCTTTCTCGGTAACCCCCTGGTGCTGTGGCCGACGCTGCTCGCGCTCGCCGTCGTGCTGCGCGATTTCGTCGTCGCGCGTCGCCGGGATGCGTTCCTGATCGCGGTCTTCTATTTCGGGTCCTGGCTCGCCTGGGCGTTGCTGCCGCGTACGCTCGCCTTCATCTATTACTATCTGCCGGCTGCGACCGTGGCGTCGCTCGCGCTGGTCTACGTGCTGCGGCGGGACGGTCTACCGGGCTGGCTGTTGTGGGCCTATGTCGGGGTCGTCGCGATCGGCTTTGCCGCCATGCTGCCGATCTCGGCGGCCTTCGTCGGCACATCGATGCAGACCTTCAATCGGCTGATGCTCTTCCAAAGCTGGATATGAAATCGCCGCCCGCCGGGAGAACGGCAGGCGGCGTCTTGATGGGCGACAATTTCGGAATCACTTCGACGCGGTCTTGGTGTCCATGTTCACGACCTGGACGCGGCGGTTGATCGGGTCGGCGCCGTTGGCGGCGTCCTTCAGCTTGGTCTTGCCGTAGCCGACGGTGACGAGATCGGTGCCGGTGAGACCGTAGTTCAGCACCAGGTATTTCTTGATGGTGTCGGCCCGCCGCTCGGAGAGCCCCTGATTGTAGGCCTCGGTGCCGACCGCATCGGTGTGGCCGGCGACCACGAAGGTCGAGCCCTTCAACGAGGGATCGGACAGCGCCTTGCCGAGCGCCTGTACCGACGGCACCGACGTCTTGGCGATGTCGGCCGAGTTGTAGTCGAACTGGATCTCCAGATCGATCTTCGGCTTGGTCGCGGCGAGCTCGGCAATCTGCTCGCGCTCGCCCGTCGACAGCGACCGCGTCGAGCGGTTGCGCACGGTGTTCAGGAACGTCGATTCCTTGGCCTGGACCGCCGGATCAACCTGCGGACCTGCGGACAGACCCCGGGTCACGGGCTTCGGCTTCAGTGCATCCAGGATCTGGTTGGTAGAGACATTGCCGTCGCCGGCCATAGCCAAGCCGGCTGTCATCGACAGAATTGCCGAGAGGGTCACCGCCTTCAGTGCAAAAGAGTTATTGAAACGGGTCATTGTCGTATCCTCGTTGTGACGCCTGATGGCTATTTGATGCTGCGAGCATAGGGCAGGTTCAAAAGCCCTGGTGTGATCTTGGTCACGGTGGAAACGGGGCCGTCCTGGACCACGGCAGCGTATTTCAAGCGGTTTCGGTTCATAGAGAGCCGACCCGCGGTCCGCTCCGAGGAGGGGCGCCAGCGCGGGAAGAGAAGTGGTCGCACACCTCTCCGGCGATGGTTCGAGCCGTCGCAGTCCTGTCGTGATCCGCATCACTGAGGACCGCCGCGCCGAGGTGCCGCTCGGGCGGCGGGGGCCGGTTCACTCAAGGAAACCCATGCTCACCGATTGTCGCAAAGCCGTCGCGTGTTGGCCTGTCTGTGAACAATTTTTCGGCCAGATGGACGCCTAGCAGGGCACAGCCTCCAACAAGCGCAAACGAAGGGAGCTGAGTTCCACCCAGTGCCGAGGCCAAGTGATTACCAGTTTTATCGCAATGGCCCGCCGGATCGGACCGTGTCCCTGAGCTCCATGCCCATCTATATCGGGGCGGCGATGATCGCGGTGGCGATCTTGCTGTCGACACTAATCACGGGGCTGACCTCCCGCTATGTCGGGCTTCAAGCGCCGACCGACGAGAACATGTGGCTGGTCGATCGTCTCACCGGCAACGTCTATCGCTGCCAGGCGGAGGAGCGCGGCAAGGCCTCGTGCGAACCCGATGTCGCAACAGGCAGCGTCGGCGACCGGTCCAAAGCCCCGAAAGCCGGCCGCTGAGTCCTGCCGTCTTCGCACCGCAGCAAGAAATTGTCTTCTCCACGAAACGTCTTCGCGGGAGAATACGTATTGCGAAGGCCGACATGACGCCGGTTTCGTTTTACGGAGGAGACTTTTCGATGAAAATCTTGCTCACAGCTGCAGCTTTGGTCGCGTTCGCCGTTTCCCCTGCATCTGCCGCGATGATGGCGTGCACCAGCGACAATATGATGAAGTCCGCCGCCATGATGGGCGGCACGGCGGATACGCCGGCCAAGACGGCCATGAACAAGGAAATGGCCATGGCCAACACCGACATGAGCAACGGCAAGATGAAAAGCGCCTGCATGCATTACATGAAGGCGCAGAAGGCCATGTCGATGAAGTAGCAAGCGCCTTCCGACCGCGCTGTCAGCAGATGGCGGCGCGGTTTTTCCTTGTCCGCTCCTGGATCGGCTTCTTGGCTGGATGCGAATCCCGCTACACTGCATTCCGCAATGTCCCGCGCGCCCAAACCGATTCCACTCACCACGACACAGGCCCGGCAAATCTGGCTTCATGCCCAGCGGCTGGACGAGCGCGCGCCGTTCGGTGACGGCGCGCAAGCCGTCTCCGACGCGGTCGCCCATCTCGGCTATGTGCAGATCGACACCATCAACGTGATCGAGCGCTGCCATCATCACATCCTGTTCAGCCGGATTCCGTCCTACCGGCGCGCCGACCTGCGCCATGCCCAGAGCGTCGACAAGAGCGTCTTTGAATATTGGACGCATGCGCTGTCTTACGTGCCGGCCGGCGACTTCCGCTTCTTCCTGCCGGCGATGTGCGAGCACCGCCGCGAGGGGCACAAATGGTTCGCCTCGGTGAAACCTGCCGACATGCGCAAGGTGATGCGGCTGGTGCGCGCCGGCCCGCTGACGATCCGCGACATCGAGGACGACGTGCTCACCGAGAAGGAGCATCTCTGGCAAAGCCGAAAACCCTCGAAGCGGGCATTGCAGCTCGCCTTCTACATGGGTGCCGTGACCGTCAGCGAGCGCCAGGGCATGCTCAAGACTTATGAGCTGATGACGCGCCATTTCGGCTGGGACAAGCTGCCGAAGCCGGCGTCGGCAAAGGACATCACGGTCTATCTGCTCGATCGCGCGCTGCGATCGCAAGGTGTCGTGAGCCTCGATTCGGTCTGCCATCTCAACGCGCCGCGCAAGCCGGCGGTGGCTGCCCTGATCGGCTCGCGCGTCCGCCGTGGCGAGCTCGTGCCTGTCGCCATCGACGGTGCCGGCAAGCAGGAGCACTGGGCAGTGCCGGCTGCGCTCGAGCCGGGCGAGTCCGCGCCGCCGGATCTGGTCCATATCCTGTCGCCGTTCGATCCGCTGATCATCCAGCGCAAGCGCACCAATCTCATTTTCGGTTACAACCATTTGTTCGAGGCCTATGTGCCGAAGGCCAAACGCAAGCTCGGCTATTTCGCGCTGCCCGTGCTGGTCGGCGACGAGATCGTCGCCGCGCTCGATCTGAAGACCGACCGGCAGGCGAAGAAGCTGCTGATGCAGAAATGGACCTGGGTCGGCGAGGGGAAGAAGACCGCGGGGCGCAAGGAGCTCAAACGGAAGATCGAGGAGGAGCTCGATCGCTTTGCGAAGTTTCAATTGGCAGAGTAGTTGTGCGCGGCGGGGATCACCGAGCTCTGTCGTAGCGCAACGTGGTGGCCGGCTGCGCCCCTTGCATTGCTTGCTCCATTGACTCTTTCGCGGCGATGCTCAAAACCCCGGATCAGCCCATAAAAGCAACAACCCGGGGGAAGCCATGAGCCAGACCACGACCTATGCCGGTTCGACCGGCGCAGCCAAGTCGGAAATCGAGACCTCGACGATCCGCGCCATCTCCTGGCGCCTGATCCCGTTCCTGGTGCTGGCCTATTTCTTCTCCTATCTCGACCGCGTCAATCTCGGCTTCGCCGCGCTGACCATGAATGCCGAGCTGAAATTCACGCCGCTGATCTTCTCCTGGGGCGCCGGCATCTTCTTCATCGGCTATTTCATCTTCGAGGTGCCGAGCAATCTGGCGCTGGAGAAGTTCGGCGCCAGCCGCTGGATCGCCCGCATCATGGTGACCTGGGGCATCATCTCGGCGCTGATGGCGCTCACGAGCGGGGTCACGAGCTTCTACGTGCTGCGCTTCCTGCTCGGCGTCGCCGAAGCCGGCTTCTTCCCCGGCATCATCCTCTATCTCACTTATTGGTATCCGGCCGAATATCGCGCCCGCTTCCTCGCGGCCTTCGCCATCGCCGTTCCGGTCTCCACCGTGATCGGCGCGCCGGTCTCTGGCCTGCTGCTCGGCCTCGACGGGGCCATGGGCCTGAAGGGCTGGCAGTGGCTGTTCATCATTGAGGGCATTCCCTCCGTGCTGCTCGGCATCGTCACCTGGTTCTATCTCACCGACAGGCCAGAGAAGGCGGATTGGCTCTCGGCCGAGCAGAAGGCCTGGCTCAAGACCAAGCTCGATGCCGAGATCGCGGCCAAGCAGGCGGTGAAGCATATGTCGCTCGGCGAGGCGCTGACCTCACCTAAGGTGATCATGCTGAGCCTCGTCTATTTCGGCTTCGTCGGCGCGCTCTATGGCATGCAGTTCTGGCTGCCGCAGATCGTCAAGGCGTTCGGCCTCACCAACGCCCAGACCGGCTTCGTCACCGCGATTCCGTATCTGTTCGGCACCATCGCAATGATCCTGTGGGCGCGGCATTCCGATGCCACGCGCGAGCGCGTGATGCATGTCGGCGCGCCGTTGCTGCTCACCGCCGTCGCTCTCGGCGTCTCCAGCTATCTCACCGACCCCACCCTGACGATGATCGTGCTGACGGTTGCCGCGATCGGCGTGTTCTGCTGCTTCGGCGTGTTCTGGACCCTGCCGACGGCCTGGCTCTCCGGCACGGCGGCGGCCGGCGCCATCGCTCTGATCAACTCGATCGGCAATCTCGCCGGGTTCGGCGGACCGTATCTGATCGGCTGGGTCAAGGAAGCCACCGGGCAGACCTCGACCGGACTGCTCGTGCTCGCGGTGCTGCCGCTGATCGCCGGCATCCTGGTCTTCATCGGTGGCCACGACAGCAAGCACGAGTTCGCCGAACAGGGGCGGTAGCCTCGAAATGTCGCCCTGGCGAAAGCCAGGCCCATTCCGTGCGGTCCCTCTGGGCCGCGGCGCGACGCTCTCTTCCAACAGTCCGGGCTTTCCGCCAAGGGCAGCGGGGAGGTTACCACCTCTTAACGATCACGCTTTCCTGATGACTGACGATTATTGACTTTCATCAGTGATTAGTCGACATTCCTCTCATTGCAGCCGAGGGAGTGTCCTCCGATGTTCGTCCGATCCGTTTTGTCCAGCTATTCGAGGCTTTTGGCCGGTGTTTCGCTGGCGCTGATGGCTGCCGCCCTCGCTGGGTGCAATGACACCGTCGCTGAAAAGGCCGACCCGCCGCGGCCGGTCCTGGTCGCCACCGCCCACTACGATGCCGAAAAGCCCGAGCGCAGCTTCGTCGGCACGATCAGGCCGCGGATCGAGAGCGATCTGGGCTTTCGGGTCGCGGGCAAGGTCGCCAAGCGTCTGGTCGAAGTTGGCCAGACCGTCGAGATCGGTCAGCCGCTCGCGGTCCTCGATGAGGTCGATCTGAAGCTCCAGGCCGAGCAAGCCGTCGCCGAACAGACCGCTGCGACCGGCGTGCTGGCCCAGGCCGCCGCGGCCGAGCAGCGCGCCAAGGATTTGAAGGCCAAGGGCTGGACCACCGACGCGCAGCTGGATTCGAGCCGCGCCGCTGCCGACGAGGCCCGCGCCCGCCTGAACCGGGCCGAGCGCTCGGTCGAGCTGACCAACAATTCCCTTTCCTACGCGACGCTCAACGCCGACGCCCGTGGCGTCGTCACCGCAACGCTGATCGAGCCTGGCCAGGTGGTTGCCGCAGGCCAGACCTCGATCCGTGTCGCCCGCTTTGCCGAAAAGGAAGCGGTCGTCGCGATCCCTGAGACGCTGGTCGGACGTGCCAAATCGGGCGCCGCCAGCGTCACTCTTTGGTCGGAGCCGGGCAAAAAGTACACGGCCAAGCTGCGCGAGATCGCGCCCACCGCGGATCCCGCCACGCGCACCTATCTTGCCAAGTTTTCGCTGCCCGAGGCCGACGACAAGGTCTCGCTCGGCATGACCGCGACGCTGACGCTGTCGGACGCCGCCACCGAACGCGTCGCGCGGCTGCCGCTGTCGGCGCTGTTCAACGAAGGCGGCAAGCCGTCCTTCTACGTCGTCGACGACAACGGCGCGGTCACGCTGAAGCCGGTCGTGGTGAAGTCCTACGAGAGCAACGACGTCGTCATCACCGGTGGTGTCGAAGAGGGCGCCAAGATCGTCGCCCTCGGCGTTCAGAAGCTCGATCCCGGCCAGAAGGTACGGGTCGTGTCGTCACTGTCCTTTTAAGTCTCTTTTACGAGTTACGTCGTGTGAGGTGAGTTTCGGCCCAAGCGCAAATGCTGGGGCTGAAGCGGCGAAGCGATCCAGAACCTGCCCAGCCCCCTGGATTGCTTCGCTGCCTCGCGACGACGCGTTCAACAGAGTGGCTGTGGTTTTTTGCAACCGGATCATCTTTGGAGAGTGCGATGAAGCGCTTCAATCTTTCGGCCTGGGCCGTCAGCCATCCGACGCTGATCCTGTTCCTGATGCTCATACTCGGCGTCGCCGGATTCTTCTCCTATCAGAAGCTCGGTCGCGCCGAGGATCCGTTCTTCACGGTGAAGGTGGTCAACGTCTCCGTGCTGTGGCCGGGCGCGACAGCGCAGGAAATGCAGGCGCAGGTCGCCGATCCCATCGAGAAGAAGATCCAGGAGCTGCCCTACTTCGAGAAGGTGCAGACCTATTCCAAGCCCGGATTCACTGCGCTCCAGGTGACCTTCCGCGATTCTACGCCGCCGAAGGACGTGCCGTATCTCTTTTATCTGCTGCGCAAGAAGCTGGTCGACGTGCAGGGCCAGCTGCCCGCAGGGATTCTCGGGCCCGTCGTCAACGACGAGTTCTCCGACGTCGATTCCATCCTCTACATGATGACGGGCGACGGCGCCGACTACGCCCAGCTCAAGAAGGTCTCGGAAGGTTTCCGTCAGCGCCTTCTGAAGGTGCCGGGCGTGACCAAGGTCGACGTTTACGGCAACCAGGATGAGCGCATCTTCGTCGAGTTCAGCCATGCCAAGCTCGCCACGCTCGGCATCACGCCGCAGGCGCTGTTCGATTCGCTCGCCAAGCAGAACAACGTGACGCCGGCCGGCACGGTCGAGACCTCGTCGCAGCGCGTGCCGCTGCGCGTCACCGGTGCGCTCGACGGCGCCAAGGCCGTCGCCGAAACCCCGGTCGAGAGCAACGGCCGCGTGTTCCGCCTCGGCGACATCGCCACCGTCACCCATGGCTATGTCGACCCGCCGAGCTTCATCGTGCGCCAGGAAGGCAAGGCCGCGATCGGCATCGGCGTCGTCACCGCCAAGGGCGCCAACATCCTCGATCTCGGCAAGGAGGTCGAGAAGGCGACGGCTGAATTCATGAAGGCGGTGCCGCAGGGCGTCGACGTCAAACTGATCGCCGACCAGCCCAAGGTGGTCGAGCACGCGGTCGGCGAGTTCGTACACTCTTTCATGGAAGCCCTCGTCATCGTGCTGTTCGTGTCGTTCCTGGCGCTTGGCTGGCGCACCGGCATCGTGGTCGCATTGTCGGTGCCCCTGGTGCTCGGCATCGTCTTCGTCGTCATGAACACGATGTCGCTCGACCTGCACCGCATCACGCTCGGTGCGCTGATCATCGCGCTCGGCCTGCTGGTGGATGACGCCATCATTGCCGTCGAGATGATGGTGGTGAAGATGGAGCAGGGCTGGGACCGCATGCGTGCGGCGTCCTTTGCCTGGGAATCCACTGCGTTTCCGATGCTCACGGGAACGCTGGTCACGGCCGCTGGCTTCCTCCCCATCGGCTTTGCCAATTCCGCGGTCGGCGAATATGCCGGCAGCATCTTCTGGATCGTGGCGATCGCGCTGGTCGCGTCCTGGTTCGTGGCGGTGATCTTCACGCCCTATATCGGCGTCATGCTGCTGCCCAACATCAAGGTGCACCACAATCACGATCCGCACGCGGTCTACGAGACCCGCATGTATCGGGGCCTGCGCGCCATCGTGCAGTGGTGCGTCAACCACCGCATCACCGTGGTGGTCGCGACCGTCGGCGTCTTCATCGCCTCGATCGTCGGCTTCGGCCACGTCCAGCAGCAGTTCTTCCCGCTGTCCGAGCGTCCCGAGCTGTTCCTCCAGCTTCGCCTGCCCGAGGGCACCGCCTTCAACGTCACCGAAAAGGCGGTGAAGAAGGCCGAGACCATGCTCAAGGACGACAAGGACATCGAGACCTACACGGCCTATGTCGGACAGGGCTCGCCGCGCTTCTGGCTCGGCCTCAATCCGCAGCTTCCGAACGAGGCTTTTGCCGAAATCGTCATCGTCGCAAAGGGCGTCGAGGCGCGCGAGCGCATCAAGGCCAAGCTTGAACACGCCGTTGCCGACGGCGCGCTCAACGAGGCCCGCGTGCGCGTCGACCGCTTCAATTTCGGTCCCCCGGTTGGTTTTCCCGTGCAGTTTCGCGTCATCGGACCCGACGCCAACAAGGTGCGCGAGATCGCCTACCAGGTCCGCGACGTCATGCGGCAGAACAAGAGCGTCAAGGACGTCCAGCTCGACTGGAACGAGCAGTCGCCTTACCTCAAGCTTGTCGTCGACCAGGATCGCGCACGCGCCATGGGCCTGACCCCGCAGGACGTGTCGCAGGCGCTGTCGATGCTGATCTCGGGCTCGCAGGTGACGACCGTGCGCGACGGCATCGAAAAGGTCGGCGTGGTCGCGCGCGCCGTCTCGTCCGAGCGGCTCGACCTCGGCGCCGTCGGCGATCTCACCATCACCTCGCGCAACGGCGTGGCCGTGCCGCTGCAGCAGATCGCCAAGATCGAGTATGCGCACGAGGAACCGATCATGTGGCGGCGTAACCGCGACATGGCGATCACCGTGCGCTCCGACGTCGTCGACGGCGTGCAGGCGCCCGACGTCACCGGCCAGATCGCGCCGAAGCTGAAGGCGATCAAGGACAACCTGGAGCCGGCCTACCGCATCGAGGCGGGCGGCGCGTTCGAGGAATCCGCCAAGGGCAACGCCTCGATCTTCATTCTCTTCCCGCTGATGGTCATGGTGATGCTGACGCTGCTGATGTTCCAGCTGCAGAGCTTCTCGCGCCTGATCCTGGTGTTTCTGACTGCGCCGCTCGGCATTGTCGGCGCCTCGTTCGGGCTCAACATCGCCAACGCCCCGTTCGGCTTCGTGGCGCTGCTCGGCCTGATCGCGCTCGCCGGCATGATCATGCGTAACGCCGTGATCCTGGTGGATCAGATCGAGACCGACGTCTCGCACGGCCTGACCCGCCGCGAGGCGATCGTGGAGGCCACCGTCCGCCGCGCCCGTCCGGTGGTGCTGACGGCGCTTGCCGCCATCCTCGCCATGATCCCGCTGTCGCGCTCGGCGTTCTGGGGGCCGATGGCGATCACCATCATGGGTGGCTTGTTCGTCGCGACCTTCCTGACGCTGCTGTACCTGCCGGGCCTCTACGCCCTCTGGTTCCGCAAGAGCCTGGATGAGGCGGGCACGCCCGAGCAGCCTGCCGCGCCGCAGCATGGGAGCGATGACCAGAACGCAATTCCGCTTGCTGAGGCGGCTGAATAAGTGAAGATGAACTGCTGATTCACGAGTCCTGACAGATGACACTGGTTTCGGAACATATCGAAGGCGACACCCGGGAACGCATTCTCGAGGTGGCCGAGCGGCTGTTCCGCCAGATCGGCTATCTCAAGACCACGGTCGGCGACATTGCCAAGGAGCTCAAGATGAGCCCCGCCAACGTCTATCGCTTCTTCGAATCGAAGAAGGCGATTCATCAGGCGGTGGCCCGTTCGCTAATGGGCGAGGTCGAGCTGGAAGCGCAGCGGATCGTGGCCAGGCCCGGTCCGGTACTGCCGCGATTCCGTGAGCTGCTCACCACCATCAATCGCATGAACACCGAGCGCTATGTCGGCGACAATAAGCTGCACGAGATGGTCGAGATCGCGATGCAGGAGGACTGGGACGTCTGCGTCAACCACATGGAGTGCATTGCCGGAGTCATCGGCCAGATGATCGCGCAAGGCGTGGCTTCCGGCGAGTTCGAGGCGCCGGACCTGCAACTGGCTGCGCTGTGCGCCTGCACCGCGATGATGCGCTTTTTCCACCCCCAGATGATCGCCCAGTGCGCTACCAAGCCGGGCCCGACCATCGACCAGATGATCGATTTCGTCATCGCGGGATTGTCCCCGCGCCACTGACGCGGCGGCGGATTTCCTCCTATAAGCAGGCCGACCGCCACGGAATGACGGCTGATGGCGGGCAAGGACGGATCAACAAACTCCGTCATTGCGAGCTTTGCGAAGCAATCCAGACTGTCTCTGCGGAGGGATTCTGGATTGCTTCGCTGCGCTCGCAATGACGAGAAGGAAACAGCGCGTGACCGACAAAGACCTGCACTTCTACGAGCCCGCCAAGGGCCACGGCCTCAAGCACGATCCCTTCAACGCCATCGTCGCGCCGCGGCCGATCGGCTGGATTTCGTCGCGCGACACCAACGGCCACGTCAACCTCGCGCCCTACAGCTTCTTCAACGCTTTCTGCTACGTCCCCCCGATCATCGGCTTCTCCTCCACCAACTGGAAGGACACGGTCGAAAACATCCAGCAGACCGGCGAGTTCGTCTGGAACCTCGCCACCATGGACCTGGCCAGGCACATGAACGCGACTGCGGCGCATGTTGGCCCTGAGGTCGACGAGTTCAAAGTTGCGGGCCTCACCGCCGTGCCCGGCAGGCTCGTCAACGTGCCGCGCGTCGGCGAGAGTCCCGTCGCCTTCGAATGCAAGGTGTCCGATATCGTCCGCCTCAAGGGCGCCGACGGCAAGGAAGCCAATGCCTGGCTGACGCTCGGCGAGGTCGTTGCCGTCCACATCGACAAGGCCATGATCAAGGACGGCGTCTACCAGACCGCCGCCGCCCGCCCGATCGTACGCGCCGGCCGCAGCGGGGATTATTTCGAAATCAAGCCGGAAAACATGTTCGAGATGGTGCGGCCGGATTAGACCGGCCGACCGCGAAGCCATCCCCTCCCGGAACTGCCACCACGCCTCGGCCGTTATGGCCCCTGGGCGGCTGCCCGGCCGCGTCAATTCGCGTCTTTCCGCAGGCGAAGTCTTCACCGCCGCCGGCCACTTTCCGCTAAAATGCCCGATCACCGCGCCGATGCATGAGGTCCGCCATGAGCTTCCGCCGCGACACCCTGACCAAGCCGATTTTCTCCTGGGCGCGCGGCGTGCTGCCGGCGATGTCGGACACCGAGCGCGAGGCGCTGGAGGCCGGCGACGTCTGGTGGGACGCCGATCTCTTCACCGGCAACCCCGATTGGTCGAAGCTGCTGAAGGTCCCGCAGGCAACGTTGACCGAAGAGGAGCGGGCCTTCCTCAACGGCCCCGTCGACGAGCTTTGCGCCATGCTCGACGAGTGGAAGATCTTTTGGGAATGGCGCGACCTGCCGCCCGATGTCTGGCACTTCGTCAAGCGCGAAAAATTCTTCGGCATGATCATTCCGAAGGAGTTCGGCGGCCTCGGCTTCTCGCCCTATGCGCATTCGGAAGTGGTGCGCAAGATATCGACCCGCTCGATCGCCGCCGCGGTGACGGTGATGGTGCCGAACTCGTTGGGCCCCGGCGAGCTCCTGATGCACTTCGGCACGAAGGAGCAGCAGCAGCGCTGGCTGCCGCGTCTTGCCGATGGCCGCGACATTCCCTGCTTCGGCCTCACCAGCCCCGAGGCCGGCTCTGATGCCGCCTCGATGGTCGACACCGGCATCATCTGCAAAGACACCTTCGAGGGCCAGGAGGTGCTGGGCCTGAAGCTCAACTGGCACAAGCGCTACATCACGCTCGGCCCCGTCGCGACGCTGCTTGGCCTCGCCTTCAAGGCCTATGATCCCGATCATCTCGTCGGCGACCAGGAAGAGCTCGGCATCAGCGTGGCGCTGATCCCGACCAATCTTCCCGGCGTCGAAATCGGCAAACGCCATTTGCCCTCGATGCAGGTCTTCCAGAACGGTCCGAACTGGGGCCGCGACGTTTTCATTCCGCTCGACTACGTCATCGGCGGCCAGGCGCGGCTGGGGCAGGGCTGGAAGATGCTGATGACGGCGCTCGCCGCCGGCCGCGGCATCTCGTTGCCGTCGCTCTCCGCCGCCGGCGCCGCCTATGCCGCCCGCACCACCGGCGCCTATGCCCGCATCCGCGAGCAGTTCGGCATCTCCATCTCCAAATTCGAGGGCGTCGAGGAGCCGCTCGCCCGCATTGTCGCCACTGCCTATCAGCTCGACGCGGCGCGACGGCTGACCTGCGCGGCACTGAATGCCGGGATCCATCCCGCCGTCATCTCGGGCATCATGAAGCTGCACGCGACCGAGCGGATGCGCACCGCGGTCGACGACGCTATGGACATCCATGGCGGCAAGGCCGTGATCGACGGTCCGCAAAACTATCTCGGCAATCTCCACCGCGCCGTTCCGGTCGGCATCACCGTCGAGGGCGCCAATATCCTCACCCGCAATCTCATCGTGTTCGGACAGGGCGCCATCCGCGCCCATCCTTATCTGCTCGACGAGATGAATGCGCTTGCCGATGCCGATCGCGAGCGCGGGCTCACCGCCTTCGACAAGGTGTTCTGGAAACATGTCGGCCACAGCTTCGAGACACTCTTGCGCGCGTTCGGCCGGAGCTGGAGCTTTGGTGTCTTCGCGCTTGCACCCGATGCGGGTGACGCCAGACCATTCTATCGTCAGCTCTCGCGCTACTCGGCGGCTTTTGCCCTCTGCGCCGATATGGCGCTGTTGACGCTCGGCGGCGCGCTCAAGCGCAAAGAGATGCTGTCGGCGCGCTTCGGCGACATCCTGTCCGAGCTGTATCTGCTCTCTGCCGCGCTGAAGCGCTGGCAGGACGAGGGCCGGCAGAAGGAGGATTTTGCCGCGCTCGAATGGTGCATGGCGACGGGCTTTCGGACCATCGAGAACCGGCTTGCCGAGATTCTCGCCAATCTGCCGAACCGCTTCGTCGCAGGCATCCTCAAATTCGTGGTCCAGCCCTTCGGCGCCCGCGTGCTGGGTCCCTCCGACCGGGTCGTGCATCAATGCGCGAGCCTCGTGCTGGAGCCGTCGGCCGCGCGCGACCGCCTCACGCCCGATCTCGCTTATGTCGACGACGATGGCGGCTTCGCCCGGCTGGAGCGCGCGTTCAACCTGATCGCAGGTGCGGACGCCATCGCCAGGCGCATGCGCGCGGCTCATCTGAGCGACTGGAAGGATGCGGTGGCCAAGGGTGTGATCACGCAGGCGGAGGGCGAGCAGCTGGCCGCGGCCCGCGAAGCCGTTACAAAGGTGATCGAGGTCGACGATTTTGCGCCGGAGGCGCTGTCGCCGATTTACAAGAAAACCGGCGACGTGCATCAGTTCTTCCAGGAACTCGGTGAACAGAGGGCGGCGAGCTGATGGCACGACCGGTTTTCATCGTCGACGGCAGTCGGACGCCGTTTTTGAAGGCGCGTTCGGGGCCGGGGCCGTTCACGCCGGTCGATCTCGCCGTGCAATGCGGCCGGCCACTGCTGGCGCGTCAGCCGTTTTCGCCTGATACCTTCGACCAGGTCATCCTCGGCTGCGTCAACGTGATCGCGGACGAAATGAACCCGGCTCGCGTCGCCGCGCTCCGGCTCGGCATGGGCGAGGACATGGTCGCCTTCACCGTTCAGATCAATTGCGGATCCGGCATGCAGTCGATCGACACCGCGTACCGCTACATCCGCGAGGGCCATGCCGACATGATCCTGGCCGGCGGCACCGAGGCCTTGAGCCACGCGCCGCTGGTCTGGCCCAATTCCGGCGTGCGCTGGTTCGCCGGCCTCGCCACCGCCAAGGGCGTCGCCGCGAAGCTTGCCGCGGCCTTCAAGCTGCGGCCGCGCTATCTCAAACCGATCATCGGCTTGGAGCGCGGGCTGACCGATCCTATTACCGATCTCAACATGGGCCAGACGGCCGAAGTCGTCGGCCATCTCTTCGGCATCACCCGTGCGCAGTCCGATGCCTATGCCGCCGAGAGCCATCGCCGGCTCGCGCATGCGCAGGCGGAAGGTTTTCTCAAGGGCGAAGTCGAAACCGCGTTCTCCCGCGACGGAAAATTCTTCGACCATGATGATGGCGTGCGTCCGGACTCGACGGCCGAGAGGCTCGCAAAACTCCGGCCCGTGTTCGAGCGTCCCTGGGGCCAGGTCACCGCCGGCAATTCCTCGCAGATCACCGATGGCGCGTCCTGGGTGATCCTGGCGTCCGACGAAGCAGTCGCCAGGCACAAGCTGACGCCGAAGGCCGTCATCGTCGACAGCAACTGGGCCGCACTCGATCCAAGCATCATGGGTCTCGGTCCTGTGATGTCGGCGACGCCGTTACTGAAGCGCAATGATCTCACCATCCAGGACGTCGAGACCTGGGAGCTCAACGAGGCGTTCGCCACCCAAGTGCTCGGTTGCCTCGCCGCCTGGAATGACGACAAGTTCTGCCGCGAGATTTTGGGACTGGACGGCGCTGCCGGCGAGGTCGACCGCGACAAACTCAACGTCGATGGCGGCGCTATCTCGCTCGGGCATCCCGTCGGCACGTCCGGCAATCGCATCGTGCTGCATCTCGTCAACACCATGAAGCGGCTCGGCACGCGGCGCGGCGTTGCCACCGAATGCATTGGCGGCGGGCTCGGCGGCGCCATGCTGATCGAGGCGGTATGACCATGGATTCCAGGATCATGACCGCGCTCGGCGATCGCGTGCTGGAGCTCGGGCCGAAGCCCGCTGCCCATAGTCCCTACAAGCATTTCAAGCTGGCGCGCGATGCCGACGGCGTTGCCTGGCTGCTGTTCGATCGCGCTGACGCCAGCGCCAATACGCTATCCTCGGACGTGATGGAGGAGTTCGATGCCGTGCTGGCGGCGATCGAGACCGAGCGCCCTGCCGGCCTCGTGATCCGCTCCGCAAAGCCGTCCGGCTTCATCGCGGGCGCCGACGTCAACGAATTTCGCGGCGCCAGTGATGCCGGGATGGTGGAGACGCGGATCCGCGCCGCCCATGCGGTGGTCGATCATCTTGAAGCCTTGAGGTTGCCGACGGTCGCGGTGATCGACGGCTTCTGCCTCGGCGGCGGGCTCGAAGTCGCGCTCGCCTGCCAATCGCGCATCGCGATCGACGGCGCGCGCTTCGGCTTCCCTGAGGTGATGCTGGGGCTACATCCCGGTCTCGGCGGCACCGCGCGTTTCACTGCGCTGGTCAATCCGACACAATCGATGGCCCTGATGCTGACCGGCCGCACCATCGATGCCCGCCGCGCCAGATCGCTCGGCCTCGTCGATACCGTGACGCAGGAGCGCCACGTTCGCAATGCCGTCAAGGATGCGCTGTTCGGCCGCCTCAAGAGGGCGCGGCCGGGTTTTCTGACGCGTGCGGCGAATTTCGGCCCGGTGCGCGGGCTGCTGGCCAAACGGATGCGATCGGAGGCGGCGAAGGCCGCGTCCCGCGAGCATTATCCGGCGCCCTATGCCTTGATCGATCTCTGGGAGACCCATGGCGGCAGCAAGGCCGCGATGCTCGGGGCAGAGCAGGCCTCGTTCGCCAAGCTGATGGTGACGCCGACCGCGCAGAACTTGATCCGCGTGTTCTTCCTACGCGAGCAGATGAAGAAAGCGGCAGGCTCCGGCAACACGATCAGGCATGTCCACGTCATCGGCGCCGGCGCCATGGGCGGCGACATCGCGGCCTGGTGCGCGGGGCAGGGGCTGCGCGTCTCGCTCGCCGACATGAAGGCGGAGCCGATCGCGGGCGCAGTCAAGCGCGCTGCCGAGCTCTACGGCAAGATCATCCGCAAGCCGACCGAGGTGCGCGACGCGCTCGATCGCCTGATCCCCGACATGGACGGGGAGGGCGTCCGCAACGCCGATCTCATCATCGAGGCGGTCCCGGAGAAGCTCGAGCTGAAGCAGAAGGTCTATGCCGGCCTCGAGCCGCGGATGAAGCCGGGCGCGATTCTCGCGACCAACACGTCCAGCATTCCGCTGCAGGATTTGCGCACCACGCTAGCGCGGCCGGAGCGGCTGGTCGGCCTTCACTTCTTCAACCCGGTGTCGCGGTTGCAGCTGGTCGAAGTCGTCAGTCATGACGGTAACGATACGCAGGTGCTGAAGGAGGCACTCGCCTTCGTCGGCGCGATCGATCGGCTGCCGTTGCCGGTGAAGAGCTCGCCGGGCTTCCTCGTCAACCGCGCGCTGACGCCTTACATGCTGGAAGCGATGGTGATGCTGGACGAGAAGATCGACCAGCGCCTGATCGACGCCGCCGCGGAGCAGTTCGGCATGCCGATGGGGCCGATCGAACTGGCCGACCAGGTCGGGCTCGACATTTGTCTCGATGTCGGCGACATGCTGCGCACCAAGTTCGGCGATCTGCTGCCGCCGACGCCGGCCTGGCTCCGCGAGAAGGTCGCCAAGGGCGAACTCGGCCGCAAGACCGGCAAGGGCTTTTACGTCTGGCGTGACGGCAAGGCCGAGAAGGCGCCGTTGCCCGAGACCGGTCCGCGCGTCACCGACCAGATGATCGACCGCCTGGTGCTGCCGATGTCCAACGTCTGCGTCGCGGCGCTTCGCGAGGGTATCGTGGATGATGCCGACATGGTCGACGGCGCCATGATCTTCGGCACCGGTTATGCACCGTTCCGTGGCGGCCCGTTGAATTATGCGCGCACGCGTGGCGTCGATCATGTCGTATCCACCTTGCGCGCGCTGGCCGGAAGATTCGGCGAGCGCTTTGCGCCGGATCCGGGCTGGGATACTTTCAAGTGAGCAGTTTCAGGTGAGCAAGATTCAAGTGAGCAATCTTCAAGCGGGAGCGGCATGAACGGGCAAGCCGATGCCGGGCCGGGCGGCGATCTCTGCATTCGCACGCTGGCGATGCCGGCCGACACCAACGCAAACGGCGACATCTTCGGCGGTTGGCTGCTCAGCCAGATGGATGTAGGCGGCGGCGTGTTTGCGTCAAAGGTCGCGAAGTCGCGCACCGTGACTGTCGCCATCGAGGCGATGAATTTCCGCAAGGCCGTCTATGTCGGCGATCTCGTTTCGGTCCACGCCCACCTCGTTCGCGTCGGGCGCACCTCCATCACCGTGCATCTGGAAGCATGGGCGCTGCGCCGCGGCGAGCAGCAACCGTTCCTCGTCACCGACGGCAATTTCACCTACGTCTCGATCGACGAGCACGGCCGCCCGCAGCCGGTTCGCCCGACCGACACCGCGATCGCGACGTAATCGCGCGCGGCGTTGCGCCTCATCTGTCTGATGCGTGCGGCAACGCCAAACGCGGCGCGACTGAGTCACGGCGCCGCGGCTTTGCCAAGAACCAGTCATAAAACGGATGAGGTCCCGGCGTACTCCGTCGCGTGTCGATCCGGGGTGGAAACGGCGTCAAAATGCCCAGGAACCTTTGGGCAGAACTGCCGTTATTTGCCCGCACTGAGGAATCCACGGACCATGTCGGACAGCTACATCATCGAAGTCGATTCGCAGACCGCAGGTATCGTCGTTCGTTCCCAGGGAGGCTACTGCTTTTTCGCCTCATCCAACCGCTTCAACCGTCTCGAAGGCCATCTCTTCCGCAACGCCCGCGAAGCCGAGCGCGCCGCGCGCAAGCTGGTTAACGGTGATGTGAAGGAAGCGGCTTAGTCCTCCCGCGGGTCATTCCGGGCCGCGTGTGGCCCGAGAGGTGGGAATCTTTTGCCGCGAACTCTGTCTTCCCTTCTCGCCTTGTTGGAGAAGGTGGCGCGTAGCGCCGGATGAGGGGTCGTCTGCGCAAATTCCACTGCGAGAGGATTCGTTGTCGGAGAGAAACCCCTCACCCGACCTTGCTTCGCGAAGCCACCCTCTCCCGCAAGGGGAGAGGGGAAGGGCCGTTGTTCATAACTTCGTCGCCGCCCGTGAGAGCAGCTTCCAGTCGTCGCCCTGCTTCTGCCAGTTCATCAGGATGTGAAGGTTGGTCGGCACTTTTTTCCCATCAGCCGCCATCTCCTGTTCCGCCACCCAGTGGAAACGCACGATCGCAGCGGGGCCGACGACCTTGATGGTCGGATCCTTGTACTCGATCGACAGGAATTTGGATTTGCCGTCGGTGGCGTTGGCGATGAAGGTCGCCTTGTCCTCGACCTTGCCGCTGGAATGGCTGTAGCTCACCTCTTCGGCGCAGAGTGCGCCGAGCGCCTTGGGATCGGCCGCGATCTGGGCAAGACGGAACGCCTCGACCTTCTTCGCCACGGCTTCCTCGTCGGCCGAGGCCGCCAGCACCGGTGTCGTGAGCGCTGAAACTGCAAGAGTGGAGACGGCAAGAGCTGGGACGGCAAGAGTCGAGAGAGCCAGATCGCGTCGGTTGATCGTCATCGTTTCCTCCTTTTTGGTCTTGCATGGAGTGTTGCAGTCGCACGCGACTTTGTCGAGGGTCGCGTATTGGTCATGCACGTGCGTCATTGCGCGATTGACGCTGTATTGATACGGCTTTCGTATTGATGCGTCATATATTCGGGAAAGTACGGACATGATCGAGGCTATCGGCAGGGCGTTGCTGTTCGACATCGACGGTACGCTCGCCAACACCGATCCGCTGCACTTGAAGGCGTTCAATCTGGTGCTCGGCCCTCGCGGCCACGTCTTCGATCACGCGCGCTTCTCCAGAGAGCTGCAAGGCTTCGCGAATGTATCGATCGGCGAGCGTTTTCTGCCCGACGAGGCGCCCGAACGGCGTGCCTTGATCCTCGATGAGAAGGAGGAAGTCTTCCGCACGCTTGTTGCCGGGCAGATCGAGCCGCTGCCGGGCCTGATGGCGCTGCTCGACAGGGCGGATGCGGCCGGTATTCCCATGGTTGCCGTGACCAATGCCCCGCGGCTCAATGCGGAGCTGCTGCTGTCCGGCCTCGGCATCACGCACCGCTTCAAGGCGCTCGTGATCGGTGCCGAGCTGTTGCACGGCAAGCCGCATCCGCTGCCTTATCAGGAAGGGTTGCGCTTTGCCGGCGCCAGCGCCATGGCCTCGATCGCGTTCGAGGACTCCCGCACCGGCGTGCAATCGGCCGCAGCGGCCGGCATTCCGACCATCGGTATCCGGACCAGCCTCAGCCATGCTGATCTCGTCGCCGCCGGGGCCATCGCCTCCGCCAGCGCCTTCGACGATCCGGAGCTGCTGGCGCGTCTCGCCGCCGCGATGGCATGGTGAGGACCTTGGTCCGTTAACCGTGATCGGCGCGCGCATTGACCGAGCGCGCGAACCGCCGCACCATGCAGCTTCCTGATTTGAGGCCATCGCCGTGACCGGACTGACCCATCGCCAAGCCGAAATCCTCAACATCGCGCGAGCCTCGGGCCGCGTCATGGTCGAGGAGCTGGCGCGCCGGTTCGAGGTCTCGGCGCAGACCATCCGCAAGGATCTCAACGACCTCTGTGAGCGGCGCTCGCTGACCCGCATTCATGGCGGCGCCATCATCGCATCCGGCGTCGAAAACCTCGCCTACGAGGCGCGGCGCTTCGTCGCCGCCGACGAGAAGAAGGCGATTGGAGCCGCGGCCGCCTCGCTGATCCCGAACGGCTGCTCGCTCTTCATCAACATCGGCACCACGACCGAGGAGGTCGCGAGCGCGCTGACGTCGCACGAGGACCTCCTCGTTATCACCAACAATCTGAACGTCGCCATGCTGCTCTATCGTCATCCCCGCATCGAGGTGGTGGTCGCCGGCGGCACGGTGCGGCGCGCCGACGGCGCGGTGGTCGGCTCGACCGCGACGCAGCTGATCGGCCAGTTCAAGGTCGACTATGCCATCATCGGAGCGTCAGCGATCGACGAGGAGGGCGCGCTGCTCGACTTCGACTATCGCGAGGTGCAGGTGGCGCAGGCCATCATCGCCAACGCCCGCAGCGTCATGCTGGTCGCTGATTCCACCAAGCTCCGGCGCAGCGCGCCGGTCCGCATCGCGCATATCAGCCAGATCCAGACCTTCGTCACCGACCAGGAATTGCCAGAGCGCCTCGCCACCATCTGCCACGGCAAGGGCATCGAGGTGATGGCCGCGATGCCGAAGGGGGCGGACGTCGATGAGGCTCAGGCCGAGGCACAAGAAGCGCCCGAGGCCGCGCCGGTGGTGCGGCTGAGGTAGGACTATGGGTTGTCCCACGGGTTCAGCAGCGGCACGCCGAATACCGCAAAATCCTTCACATTGCGCGTGACGAGCATGAGGTTGTTTGCCAGCGCGGTCGCGGCAAAGAAGCCGTCCATGACAGACAATGCGAGGCCGCTTCTGCGACTCTGAGCCATCAGGTCACCCCAGCGTTCCGCGACCGCGTGGTCGATCGGCAGTGTGCGCCCGGCAAAACGCTCCGGCAGATCGCGGGCAAGCCAGGCGGCCAGTGCTGCACGGCGACGGCCGTCCTCCAGCAACGCGATGCCGCGACGAAGCTCGGCGATCGATGCCGCGCTGATGAACGCACGATCCTCGTCGATCGTATCAAGCCATGACAAGACTTTCGGCGAAGGGGCGGGCCTCTGGACCTCCGACAACACGTTGGTGTCGAGCAGTAGATTCACGGCAGCTCGTCGTGCGGCGCGTCGTGCACGCGTTCAAGCTTGAGGTCGGCGCTGCGCAGCGGCGAAGCCAGCAGGAATTCGGCCAAGGTACCTTTGCGCGCCGTCTTGCGCGCCCATTCCTCGACGGAAACGATCACCGCGTTGGGCTTGCCGTGTCGGGTGATGATTTGCGGGCCGGCTTGGGCACGATCGATCACCTCGGAGAGCCGGGCCTTGGCGTTGGCAAGCGTCCACGAGTCCGTCGCGGGTGAATCTGGTGCAGTGTGTTCTGTCATGCAAATAACGACCAATATGACTATTCTTACTAATAAGGGTCATCAACGACTTTTCAAGAGCAATAATGCCGCTCAAATCCCCTGAACTGCCTATTTCGCCCCCCGTTTGCCCACTTAAAAGTTCCGCTTTCACTTCGTTTCTCTCCTCTTTCGTCTTGCTTTCGTTTTCTGGTGTGATCTAATCAAAAGCGAAAGTAACCGCTCGATTGAACGGGCGGTCGCCGGGGGATGCGTCTGTTGGATCGTATTTTCGACCTCGCCATTATTGGAGGCGGTGTTAACGGCTGCGGCATCGCGCGCGACGCGGTGGGCCGCGGCAACACGGTTTTCCTGTGCGAAATGAACGATCTGGCGAGCGGGACGTCGTCCTGGTCGACCAAGCTGGTGCATGGCGGCCTGCGCTATCTCGAATATTACGAGTTCCGGCTGGTTCGCGAGGCGCTGATCGAGCGCGAGATTCTCTGGGGCATCGCGCCGCACATCATTCGCCCCCTGCGTTTCGTTTTGCCGCACCATGCGGGCCTGCGGCCAGCCTGGCTGCTGCGCCTCGGCCTCTTTCTCTATGACCACATCGGTGGCCGTCATCTGTTGCCGGCGACGCGCTCGGTTGACCTCCGACGCGACGAGGTCGGCCGCCCGCTGATCCCGAACCGCTACGGCCGCGCGTTCGAATATTCCGACTGCTTCGTCGACGACGCCCGTCTCGTCGTGCTCAACGCACGCGATGCCGCTGACAAGGGCGCCGAGATCCGCACCCGCACTCGCGCGACGGATATCAAACAGTCAGACGGCATCTGGACCGTCAGCATGATCGACACGCTGACAGGCGCGCGCTCGTCGATCCAGGCCCGTGCGGTTGTCAATGCCGGCGGGCCCTGGGTCGAGGATGTGCTCGGCCGCGGCGCCGGCGTCAACGCGAAAGCCAAGGTGCGCCTGGTGCAGGGCTCGCACATCGTCGTGAAAAAACTCTACGACCACGACCGCGCCTACATGTTCCAGAATGCAGATGGCCGCATCATCTTCGTCATTCCCTATCAGGACGATTTTACGCTGATCGGCACCACCGACCGTGACTATGACGGCGATCCCGCCAAGGTGAAGGCGACGGCCGAAGAGATCCAGTATCTCTGCACGGCGGCGAGCGAATATCTGGCCAAGCCTGTCACGCCCGATGACGTGGTTTGGACCTACTCCGGCGTACGTCCGCTCTATGACGACGGGGCCAGCGAAGCCAAGGCCGCGACGCGCGACTATGTGTTCGAGCTCGACACGCCCGGCGGCGTGCCGCTGCTGTCGATCTATGGCGGCAAGATCACGACCTATCGCCGTCTCGCCGAGGAGGCGCTGGAGCGGCTCGCGCCCTATCTTCGCAGTGCGAAAGCACGCGAAGGCTGGACCGGCAAATGGCCGCTGCCCGGCGGCGACATGGGCGTGTCCGATGTCGACGGCCTGATCGCCGAGCTTCAGCGCGGCTATCCTTTCCTCAGCCACGAGCATGCGCGGCGCCTGGCGCGCGCCTATGGCACGAGGGCGATCAAGCTGCTTGGGGATGCGAAATCGGCGGTCGATCTCGGCCAGGCCTTCGGTGCGACGCTGACCGAGCGCGAAGTCCGCTATCTCATCGCCAACGAATGGGCCGTTACTGCCGAAGATATCGTCTGGCGCCGTTCCAAGCTCGGCCTGCGACTAAGTGCCGACGAGATCGCGGCGCTGGACGACTGGATCAGGACCCACGCCGTGCAGCAAAGTCCCCTGCTGGAAGCCGGAGGACGCTCATGACGGTGACACTCGATCACGTGACCCGGACTGTCGACGGGGTCCCACACATCCGCGACGTCTCGCTGACGCTCGAGAGCGGCACGCTCAACGTGCTGCTCGGGCCGACGCTGTCGGGCAAGACCTCGATCATGCGGCTGCTCGCTGGCCTGGACAAACCGACATCGGGCAAGCTGCTGGTCAACGGCAAGGACGTCACCGGGGTCGACGTGCGCCAGCGCTCGGTCGCCATGGTCTATCAGCAGTTCATCAACTACCCCTCGCTGTCGGTCTACGAGAACATCGCTTCGCCTTTGCGCGTGCAGGGCAAGCCGCGCGCCGAAATCGAGGCGCGCGTTGCGGAAGCCGCCCGGCTGCTCCGGCTCGAGCCGTTCCTGAAGCGCACGCCGCTCCAGCTTTCCGGCGGCCAGCAGCAGCGAACTGCGATGGCGCGCGCGCTGGTGAAGGGCGCCGACCTCGTGCTGCTCGACGAGCCGCTCGCCAATCTCGACTACAAGCTGCGCGAGGAACTGCGCACCGAGCTGCCGCGCATCTTCGAGGCCTCCGGCGCGATCTTCGTCTATGCCACCACCGAGCCGACCGAGGCGCTGCTGCTCGGCGGCAACACGGTGTGCATGTGGCAGGGAGAGGCGCTCCAGATCGGCGAGACTCCAAAGGTCTACCGTCATCCGCAGACCTTGCGGGTCGCGCAGGTGTTCTCCGATCCGCCGCTGAATCTCGTCGGCATCGAGAAGAAGAACGGTTCCGTGCAATATGCGGGCGGCATTGCCGCGCCGGCGTCCGGTCTCTATTCCTCGCTCGCGGACGGCGCCTATCGCGTCGGATTTCGCGCCCATCAGCTCGCACTTGCCAATGGCGAGACTGACCGCCACGCCTTCCATGCCACGGTAACGGTGACCGAGATCACCGGTTCGGAGAGTTTCGTGCATCTGACCCGCGACGGATCGAACTGGGTGGCGGTGCTGCACGGCGTGCACGAATTCGAGCCCGGCCAGACCCTCGATGCCGTGCTCGATCCCAACGACGTGTTCGTTTTCGATGCTGCCGACCGGCTGGTCGCGGCCCCCGGTCCCATAGCGTTTTCAAGCGAAGTGCCGAGCGGTTCGCGTGAAGAAAACGCGTCAAAGAAAAAAGCCTGAGGGGGATGCGACATGGCCCGCATTGACCTCGTCGATCTCGCCCACTCCTACGGCGGCAATGATGCCCCGCAGGACAGCTTTGCTCTCAAGCCTGTCACCATGACCTGGCGGCAGGGCGGCGCCTATGCGCTGCTCGGGCCGTCCGGCTGCGGCAAGACCACGCTGCTCAACGTCATCTCCGGCATCATCACGCCGTCGCGGGGGAAAATCCTGTTCGACGGCGAGGACATCACACCGCTGTCAACCCAGAAGCGCAACATCGCCCAGGTGTTCCAGTTTCCGGTGATCTACGACACCATGACGGTGGGGCAAAATTTGGCGTTCCCTCTGAAGAACCGCGGCGTGCCGAAGGCTGAGATCGACAAGCGGGTCGCCGAGATCGGCCGCTTGCTCGACCTCGAGCCCTATCTGAACCGCAAGGCGACGCGGCTCACGGCCGATGCCAAGCAGAAGATCTCGCTCGGCCGCGGCCTGGTACGCTCCGACGTTGCCGCCGTGCTGTTCGATGAGCCGCTCACCGTGATCGACCCCGAGCTGAAATGGCAGCTCCGCTCCAAGTTGAAGGCGCTGCATCGCGAGCTCGACCTGACGATGATCTACGTCACCCACGATCAGACCGAGGCGCTGACCTTCGCCGACACCGTGGTGGTCATGCATGACGGCCGCGTGGTGCAGAGCGGCACGCCGGCCGAGTTGTTCGACAAGCCGGCGCACACGTTCGTCGGCTATTTCATCGGCTCGCCCGGCATGAACATCCTGCCGGCCGAGGTGAGGGGCCGTGAGGCCAAGATCGGCGGTCATGTGATCGCGCTCAACCGCAGCTACGACAAGCTGCCTGCTGGCGCGAAGATCGAGATCGGCGTCCGTCCGGAATTCGTTGAGGCCGTCGCGCCGGCGCCCGGCCTGCTCAGTGCGAAGATCGAACGCGTCGACGACCTCGGCCGCATCCGCTTCGCGCGCGCGCGGCTCGGTGACGCCAAGCTCGCGGCGCGCGCGCCGGCCGGCTTCACCAGCCCGGACGGCACGGCCGGCCTGAAATTCGATCCGTCGCACGTCCACGTCTATGCCGACAGCCTTCTGGTGGAGGGAGCCGCCTGATGGACAAGACTATCAACCAAAAAGCCTGGTTCCTGGTGCTGCCGGTGTTCCTGGTCGTCGCCTTCTCGGCAGTGCTGCCGTTGATGACGGTGGTGAACTATTCGATGCAGGACACCTTCGGCAACAACCAGTTCTTCTGGAACGGTGTCGGCTGGTTCAAGGAATTGCTCGATCCTTCGACCGACCTCGGCGGCCGCTTCCTGGCTTCGCTCGGCCGCAATCTGTTCTTCTCGCTGGTGATCCTCGCGATCGAGGTGCCGCTCGGCATCGTCGTCGCGCTCTCGATGCCGCGCCAGGGCTGGACGGTTGCGGCCTGCCTCGTCATCCTCGCGTTGCCGCTGCTGATCCCGTGGAACGTGGTCGGCACGATCTGGCAGATCTTTGGCCGTCCCGACATCGGCCTGCTCGGCTATGTCCTCAATGCGACCGGCATCGATTATAATTACGTCTCCAACGACATCGACGCCTGGGTCACGGTCATCGTGATGGACGTCTGGCACTGGACCAGCCTGGTCGCGCTGCTGTGCTATGCCGGACTTAAGTCGATCCCGGAGGCTTATTACCAGGCGGCGCAGATCGATGGCGCCTCGCGTTGGGCCGTGTTCAAGGCGATCCAGCTGCCGAAGATGAACCGCGTGCTGCTGATCGCGGTGCTGCTGCGCTTCATGGACAGTTTCATGATCTACACCGAACCGTTCGTGGTGACTGGTGGGGGGCCCGGCAATTCGACGACTTTCGTGTCGATCGAGCTGGTCAAGATCGCGCTCGGCCAGTTCGACCTCGGCAAGGCCGCCGCGCTGTCGCTGGTCTACAACCTCATCATCCTGATCGTCTGCTGGATCTTCTACACCGTCATGACCAATGCCGGCGCCGAGCGGAAGCCGCAGGAAGGAGCCGCGTGATGCATTCGATCCCCGGCCGTCGCCTCATTATGGCGCTGTTCTTGATCTTCCTGCTGTTGCCGATCTACTGGCTCGTCAACATGAGCTTCAAGACCAACGCCGAAATCGTCTCGACGATGACGCTGTGGCCGCACGCCCCGACGCTGCAGCACTACAAGCGCATCTTCACCGACGAGAGCTGGTATTCCGGCTATATCAACTCGCTGGAATATGTCGTCCTCAACACCATCATCTCGATTTCGGTGGCGCTGCCGGCGGCCTACGCGTTCTCGCGCTACCGTTTCCTCGGCGACAAGCATCTGTTCTTCTGGCTGCTGTCGAACCGCATGGCGCCGGCCGCGGTCTATGCCCTGCCGTTCTTCAATCTCTATTCCGCGATCGGGCTGTTCGATACGCCCTGGGCGGTCGCGCTTGCGCACTGCATCTTCAACGTCCCGCTGGCGGTGTGGATCCTGGAAGGCTTCGTCTCGGGCGTGCCGCGCGAGATCGACGAGACCGCCTTCCTCGACGGCTATTCCTTCCCGCGCTTTTTCATCAAGATCCTGGTGCCGCTGATTGCGAGCGGCATCGGCGTCGGCGCCTTCTTCTGCTTCATGTTCTCCTGGGTCGAGCTGCTGCTCGCGCGCACGCTGACCTCGGTCTCGGCCAAGCCGATCGCGGCGATCATGACGCGCACGGTGTCGGCTGCGGGCATGGACTGGGGCCTGCTGGCGGCAGCCGGCGTGCTGACGATCATCCCGGGCGCACTCGTGATCTGGTTCGTCCGCAATTATATCGCGAGCGGTTTCGCGCTCGGTCGGGTCTAGGGAGGCATCAATGGAATGGATTGCATGGATGGCCTGGACGCCGCCGACGGCGATCTTTTTTGTCGCGCTCGCCTGCACGCTGGCTGTGATGACCTGGCTCGGGGTGGCTTATCCCGAAGCCGAGCGCGTCGGCGTGCTGCGCATCCCGACCACGCGCGGCGACCGCCTGTTCATCTCCCTGATCACGGCGGCGGTCATCCACTTGCTGTGGATCGCCTTCGCCGGCACCGACCCCCTCGCCACGCTGCCGATCGGCGAGGACGGAGTTGAAATTTCGCGCCTTTGGATCGCATCAGGAATTTCGCTGGCCACGGCCGTACTCATTTTCCGCACGGTCTAGCCCGCGAAGGAACGACCAGATCCGGGACCAACCCGGGCCTGTAAAAAGTTTGTCGCTGCAACGGAGGAATAACATGCGGCAGTTTAGGAGAAGGGAACGTCCATTGACCAAGAATAGCTTTCTGACGATGTCCAGCGTCGCCGCCATCGTCGCGGTGTCGCTGGCCGTCTCGGCGCCGGTGCGCGCCGCCGACGACGCCGCGATCCAGAAGTGGATCGCGGAATTCCAGCCCTCGACGCTGTCGAAGGAAGACCAGAAGAAGGAGCTGGAGTGGTTCGCCAAGGCCGCCGAGCCCTTCAAGGGAATGGAGATCAACGTGGTCTCCGAAACCATCACGACCCACGAATATGAGTCGCAGACGCTGGCCAAGGCGTTCTCCGAGCTCACCGGCATCAAGCTCAAGCACGACATCATCCAGGAAGGTGACGTCGTCGAGAAGCTGCAGACCCAGATGCAGTCCGGCAAGAACGTGTACGACGGCTGGATCAACGATTCCGATCTGATCGGCACCCACTTCCGCTACGGCCAGACCATCGCGCTGTCGGACTATATGACCGGCGAGGGCAAGGACGTCACCGACCCCATGCTCGACGTCAACGACTTCATCGGCAAGTCGTTCGGCACGGCGCCGGACGGCAAGCTCTATCAGCTGCCCGACCAGCAGTTCGCGAACCTTTACTGGTTCCGCTACGACTGGTTCACCAACGCCGACTACAAGGCCAAGTTCAAGGCCAAGTATGGCTACGAGCTCGGCGTGCCTGTGAACTGGTCAGCCTACGAAGACATCGCCGAGTTCTTCACCAACGACATCAAGGAGATCAACGGCGTCAAGGTCTATGGCCATATGGACTATGGCAAGAAGGACCCGTCGCTCGGCTGGCGTTTCACCGACGCCTGGCTGTCGATGGCCGGTAACGGCGACAAGGGCATCCCGAACGGTCTGCCGGTCGACGAATGGGGCATCCGCATGGAAGGCTGCCGTCCGGTCGGCTCCTCGGTCGAGCGTGGCGGCGACACCAACGGTCCGGCCGCGGTCTACTCGATCACCAAGTACCTCGAGTGGATGAAGAAGTATGCTCCGCCGCAGGCCCAGGGCATGACCTTCTCCGAGTCGGGTCCGGTGCCGGCGCAGGGCAACATCGCCCAGCAGATGTTCTGGTACACCGCCTTCACCGCCGACATGGTGAAGCCGGGCATCGCCGTGATGAACGCGGACGGTACGCCGAAGTGGCGTATGGCTCCGTCGCCGCACGGTTCGTACTGGAAGGAAGGCATGAAGCTCGGCTACCAGGATGCGGGTTCGGCGACGCTGCTGAAATCGACTCCCCCGGATCGCCGCAAGGCGGCCTGGCTCTATCTCCAGTTCATCGTCTCCAAGACGGTGTCGCTGAAGAAGAGCCATGTCGGTCTCACGTTCATCCGTGAATCCGACATCTGGGACAAGTCGTTCACCGAGCGTGCGCCGAAGCTCGGCGGCCTGATCGAGTTCTACCGCTCGCCCGCGCGCGTGCAGTGGACCCCGACCGGCAACAACGTGCCCGACTATCCGAAGCTGGCGCAGCTGTGGTGGCAGAACATCGGCGATGCGTCGTCCGGTGCCAAGACGCCGCAGGCCGCGATGGACTCGCTTGCCGCGGCCCAGGACTCCGTCATGGAGCGTCTGGAGAAGTCGGGCGTGCAGGGCGCCTGCGGTCCGAAGCTGCACAAGAAGGAGTCGGCCGAGTTCTGGTTCGCCAAGGCCCAGAAGGACGGCACGATTGCCCCGCAGCGCAAGCTCGCCAACGAGAAGCCGAAGGGTGAGACGGTCGACTACGACACTCTGATCAAGTCGTGGCCGGCACAGCCCCCGAAGCGCGCTTCGCTGCAGTAAGGCACATCAGCATAACGACGAAAGGCCGGGAGCAATCCCGGCCTTTTTTCTTTGTGGCACACACTTTCAACATTCTCGGTGTCATCGTCCGCGAAGGCGGACGATCCAGTATTCCAGAGACGGGCGTGGTCGAACCCGGAAGCCACAGATTACTGGATGCCCCGCCTTCGCGGGGCATGACAGCGCATGCGTGGAGAAGAGGCTATTCCGCGGGTTCAGCGGCCAGCGTCGGGTAATCCGTGTATCCCTTCGCGCCGCCGCCGTAGAACGTGTTCTTGTCCCAGTCGTTCAGCGCCGCGCCCTGCTTCAGCCGCTCGACCAGATCGGGATTGGAGATGAACGGCTTGCCGAAGGCGATGAGATCGGCCGCGTTCGCCTCGAGCACCTTGGCAGCGAGCTCGAAATCATAGCCGTTGTTGGCGATGTAGGCGCCGGGGAAGCGCTTGCGCAGGCCCGCATAGTCGAACGGCGCGATGTCGCGCGGACCGCCGGTGGCGCCTTCGACGACGTGGAGATAGACGAGCTTCAGCGCGGCGAGGCCGTCGACGATATGGTCGTAGAGGGCCTGCGGGTTCGAATCCGAGATGTCGTTGGCCGGCGTCACCGGCGAGATGCGGATGCCGGTGCGATCGGCGCCAGCCTCCGCTACGACGGCCCTGGAGATTTCCAGCATCAGCCGCGCGCGGTTTTCAATGGAGCCGCCATAGGCGTCGGTACGCTTGTTGGTGCCGTCCTTGGCGAATTGTTCGAGCAGATAGCCGTTGGCGCCGTGGATCTCGACGCCATCGAAGCCGGCTTCGAGCGCATTCTTCGTGGCGCGCCTGAAATCGTCGATGATCCCTGGAATTTCGGAGAGTTCGAGCGCACGGGGCTCGGAGACGTCGGCGAAAGTGCCGTTGACGAAGGTCTTGCCCTTGGCGCGGATCGCGCTCGGCGCCACCGGCGCTGCGCCATTGGCCTGAAGGTCCACATGCGAGATGCGGCCGACATGCCAGAGCTGGATGAAGACCTTGCCGCCGCGCTGATGCACCTGATCGGTGACCTTGCGCCAGCCGGCGACCTGGTCCTTTGAGTAGATGCCGGGGGTGTCCTGGTAGCCTTGGCCCTGCTGTGAGACCTGGCTCGCTTCGGTAATCAGAAGCCCCGCCGAGGCACGCTGGGCGTAATAGTCAGCGGCGAGCGCGCCCGGTACGAAGGTGCCGGGAACGGCGCGGTTGCGCGTCAGCGGCGCCATCACGAAACGGTTCGCCAGCGTGATCGGGCCGAGCTTGTAGGTCTCAAACAATTTGGTCGAACGGCTCATGAGAATGCTTCCAGGCGGTGAGAGATCCGGAACACTTGTGCATTGCGGCAATCAGCGCAAGGGAGGAGCCATACAGAAACTGCAGGCGAGATGCGCAGCCGAGCCGCGCAGCATAGAGCATGTGCAATTTCAGCCGCAGCAGCAGATTCGATCTCCCGCCGCGGCCGTCTGAATAATCGCCTTTCAGTTCGCGCCGAGGAAATCGCGCTTGCCGATCTCGACGCCGGCGTGGCGCAGAAGGCCGTGGGCGGTTGCGGCGTGGAAATAGAAGTTCGGCAGCGAGAACGCGCTCAGGAATTGCTGGCCCTTCATGGTGATGGACTTGTCGGGGCCGGCCGGGAAGGTGACGTCCTTGGTGTCGGCGCCCTCGAACTGCTCGGGCTTGAACGATTTCACGTAGTCGATGGTCTTCGCCAGGCGCTGCTTCAACTCCGCAAAGCTGGTCTCGGTGTCCGGTGTGGAGGGCACGTCGCTATGGGTCAGCCGGGCGCAACCTTTGGCTGCGAAATCGCTGACCAGCTGGATCTGCTTCGAGAGCGGCAGCATGTCCGGAAACAGGCGGGAGCCCAGCAGGACGCTGGGGTCGACCTTCTTGGCCGCACAATGCGCTTCGGCTTTCGTGAGCAGGCCGATCAGGCTGTTCAACATTTGCAAATAGGCGGGAACGACGGCGTCGTGGAAGGACATGTGATGCTCGCTTCAAAAGTGGGAAATCTCAGGAGAAACCTGAGCTACTCACATGGGAACGTCATGGAAAAATACAATCGCCGGAGGGGCTTGTGCAGTGCGAAAATTCTACCGAGCGGGCTTGTGGTGCTAGCGGCGACATACCCTCGGTGTCATCGCCCGGCTTGACAGGGCGATCCAGTACTCCGAGGCAGCTGTGATTGAATCGATAGGCCGCAGCGTACTGGATGCCCCGCTTTCGCGGGGCATGACAGCGATCCTGGTGCTTACCGGATCGTCCCCACTGGCTGCGCCTGTGCCGTGCCCCCACGCATGCGAGCGAGCAGTTCGGCCGAAGGCCAGGAATCGGCCGGCAGACCGTATTTGATCTGCATCGCCTTCACCGCGGCGCGGCTTTGCTGGCCCAGCACGCCGTCGACCTTGCCGACATTGAAGCCAGCCTGGACCAGAAGCTGCTGCAATTGCTTGAGCTCGTTGAATGGCAGCTGCGCGACCGGTGTGGACGGCTTTCGCATCGGAGCCGCGCCCGCGATGCGGGTGGCGAGATAGCCCGCGGTGGTCGAATAGATCAGCGAGTTATTCCACTCGGTGTAGGCCGCGAAATTCGGGTATGCCATGAAGGCCGGACCGAAGCGTCCCATCGGCAGCAGCACGGAGGCCGCGAGATTGTCGTTCGGCAGCGGCCGGCCGTCGGGATAGGTAACCCCGAGCTGCGCCCATTTTGAGCGCGGCAGCTGCACCGTGAGGTCGGTCTGATCCCACGGCAGGTTCTGCGGCACCTTGATCTCCTCCAGCCACGGCTCGCCGCGCCGCCACTTCAAGCCGTTGGCGATGTAGTGCGCGGTCGAGCCGATCACGTCGTCCTCGCTGCGGAGGAGATCGCGTCGGCCGTCGCCGTCATAGTCGACGGCATAGTTGACGTAATGCACGGGCAGGAACTGGGTCTGACCGAGCTCGCCGGCCCAGGAGCCGACCATCTCGTCCGGTTGCAGGTCGCCCCGGTCGATGATCTTCAGCGCGGCGATGGTCTCGTTCACGAACATCTCCGAGCGGCGGCAATCATAGGCCAGCGACACCAGCGATTTCAGTGTCGGCAGATTACCCATGTTGACGCCGAAATCGCTCTCCAGTCCCCAGAACGCGGCGATCACTGCCGGCGGCACACCGTATTCCTTTTCCGCGCGCGCGAACGCGGCCGCATGTTGCTTGATATGTTGCTGGCCGTTCTGCATGCGATAGGGCGCGGCCATGCGGCCGGCAAATTCGGTGAAGAGCTGGCCGAACACGCGCTGGCCGCGGTCGCGATTGACGATGCCCTGGTCGTAGACGAGGTAAGGCGAGGCCGCCGCGATCGTCCGCTGCGACACGCCGGCGGCAACGGCCTGCTGTTTCACGTCGACCAGGAAGCGATCGAAGTTCGCCCCGTTATGGCACGACGCCGCGCGCGGCGAGGGCCCAGTGGCCCTGGGAGCCGCGGGCTTTGCCGGCGGCGGCGCGAACTGGGCAGAGGCGGGAAGGGCGAGCGTGAGCAGGGCGGCGGCCGCGATCGCAAATCGGGTCTGGAGCATGAGGTTTCCGCAAGGGGAGGAGACGCTTGGATTCTCGGCCAAGCTTAATGGAACGATTGACCTCAAACCAGTGCCGCGGCTCCGCGACGCACCTTGAAACCTTGCGGGCGGGCCGGGGTCATCCCTACCTCATGCTCGCCGGCCCGCAACGCTTCCAGCGGCTACGGCCGGCCTCGGGAGACGGCCATGAATTATCTTCGTACCGCAATGCTGCTCGCAGGCCTCACCGCCCTGTTCATGGGCGTCGGCTATCTGATCGGCGGTGCCGGCGGCGCCATGATTGCGCTCGTCATTGCCGCGGCGACCAATCTCTTCACCTACTGGAACTCCGACCGGATGGTGCTGTCCATGTATGGCGCCCATGAGGTCGACCGCAGCAGCGCACCGGAGCTGGTCGGGCTCGTGGCCGAGCTAGCGGCCCGCGCCGGCTTGCCGATGCCGCGCGTGTTCCTGATGGACGAGCCGCAGCCCAACGCGTTTGCCACCGGGCGCAATCCCGAGAATGCCGCGGTTGCGGTCACCACCGGGTTGATGCACCAGCTCAGCCGCGAGGAGCTTGCGGGCGTGATCGCGCACGAGCTCGCTCATATCAAGCACCACGACACGCTGCTGATGACTGTGACCGCGACCATTGCCGGTGCGATCTCGATGCTGGCGCAGTTCGGCATGTTCTTCGGCGGCAACCGCGACAACAACGGCCCGGGCATCGTCGGCTCGATCCTGATGATGATCCTCGCCCCGATCGGCGCCATGCTGGTGCAGATGGCGATCAGCCGCACCCGTGAATACGCCGCGGACAATCTCGGCGCACGCATCGCCGGTCAGCCGATGTGGCTGGCATCGGCGCTGGTGAAGATCGAAGGCGCGGCGCATCAGGTCCCGAACGCCGAGGCGGAACGAAATCCCGCCACCGCGCACATGTTCATCATTAACCCGCTGTCGGGCCACGGCGTGGACAATCTGTTTGCCACCCATCCCTCGACCCAGAATCGCATCGCGGCGCTTCAGCAGCTCGCAGCCGAGCTCGGTGCGCAGGCGTCGCCGTCGGTCGGCGCCAATGAGAACTATCCGCCGCGGAGCCCCTGGGGCCGCTCCTCTTCACGCGGTCCATGGGGCTGACGCCGCAGCAGCCCTAATTTGCGCGCTTTGTGACCTGTCGCACACAGGACGGTCCCGGCCGGTGTTAACACCCTGCCGTGACAGTTCCTGCGAAAGGGGATGCGTGGCCGGCCCTCCGCCTGCCACCGTCGAAGATGACCAAAGCTGCAGTACCATTGTTGATCGTCGTGGGCGTGCTGATTGGCCTGTCCACGCACACCGTCGTCAATTGCGGAGACGAGGACGAGCCCGACATCTGTTCGGCGGTGATCGGCTTCTCGCCGCTGCGCGGCTCGCTGATCGCTTTCGCCTATGAGGGGCGCGGACGGATCGCGCTGCGCCACGGCGACTGGCGGCGGGCGATCGCGGATTTCGACGAGGCCATCCATCTCAATCCCAACCGCGCCTCGCTCTATCGCGATCGGGCGCTGGCGCGCCGGCAGAACGGCGACCTCGAACTCGCCATCGAGGATTACGACGAGGCGATCGCGCATGATCCCAGGCACGCCGCGCCCTATCACCAGCGCGGTCTCGCGCTCGCGGCCGCCGGCGATCTCGATCGCGCGATCCTGAGCTACAACACCGCGGTCCGCCTCGACCCCTCGGATGCGCAGCCTCGGCTCGACCGCGGCCTCGCCTTCCTCGCCCGCGGCCAGGCGAATGAGGCGCGCGCCGATTTCGAGGCCGCGCTGGCGCTGCCCGCCGGCAAGGATGTCCTTACCCGCGATACAGCGCGCGCAAAACTCGCCGAACTCGCGAGCGCCGAGCCGACCCGGCTCGCCGCGCCAGGGCGGTAGAGATATCTAGAGCTGCGTGCGCCGCTGCAACCCTCCCCCTTGCGGGAGAGGGTGGCTCGCCGCGAAACGGCGAGACGGGTGAGGGGTATCTCTCCGCGCGTGAGTCTGCTGCAGTTGAATTCGCGGAAACAACCCCTCATCCGGCGCTTCACGCCACCTTCTCCCACAAGGGGAGAAGGAAGAAAGTGCGCTCCTACTTCTTGGTTTTGGCCTTCTTCGCCTTCTTCACCGGCTTTTCCTTGGGCGCCTTCTTCTCCACCTTCACCGCGACCGGTGTGCTGGCGGCGATCCGCATCGACCGCGCGTAGCTGTCGGCGACGTTGTCGGCGGACATCTGCAGGCGCTTGGCGGCGGCAATGGCCTGCTCCATGGTGGCCTTGGCCATCATCTTGAAGCGGTCGCCGGTCTCCTTGCCCTTGGCCTTGGCCGCAAGGCCGTTGAATCGATCCCGGCGCTCCTTGGCGCGGGTCATCAGGCCCGTATGCAGCTGTCTGGCCAGTTGCCGGATCACGACATCCAGGTCGGCGTCCGCCATGTTGTTCTATCCTCTTCGAAAACGGTATCGATGCGGGCGGGACTATGCAGATCGGGCCCCACCTTGGCAATTCCCGGCCGCGCGTCATCCGCAGCTTCCGGTGACCAAAACAAAAAAGCCGCGCTGTGCGCGCGGCTTTCTGCCTTGGTTTTGCGCTGTCTGTCTTACTTCAGCGAGGCGACCGGGCCGCTCGCAGCTGCCGGATCGGGGTCGAAGCCGAACACCCCCACCAGATACTTGTAATAGTCCGGCAACTTCTCCTTGAGCGCCTCGCGCGACTTCGGGTCGTGGAATTCGCTCTTCCCGGCCAGGAAGATGCTGGCGGTCACCGCAAAGAATTCCATGTGATTCTTCAGCGCATAGGATTCCCTGGGCAGGAGATCCTTGGACTTGGCGTAGGCGTAATAGCCGATCACGCCTTTGTTGGCGTAGCCGTCCGGCAACAGCCGCGCATGGTAGGCGTGCAGGAGCTCGTGCAGCAGCACCGCTTCCTTTTCGTAACGCATCATATCCGGCCGCAGCATGATCACGCCGAGGCCGGAATCGACCGCGAGGTCGACGGCGTTCGGATTGCTCCAGCGCTGCTTGTTGGGGTCCCAGACCGTCAGCGTGCGGGGAGCGGTGCGCTGGATGTCAGGCGTGACCCGGCCGTAGCACGCGGTCGCGGCGCCTTCGTCGAGGCAGGCCAGCTCGCTGGCGATGATCGGGACGGTGCGGAAGAAGCGCAGCACGCGCGGCGAGAGGCCGGCAGCCTCGACCACGTCGATCTGGCTCTTCACATTGTCGGTGAGCTTGTCGACATCCTTGCGGTCGGAATTCTCCGACAGGTCGAACATGTAGCCGCGGTAGCTCTGGAAGCCCGGCGGTAACGCCTGCGCTGCGCCGGAGGACGCATCCGGCGGTCCGGCATGGGATGGATTGGCAAAGAGCGCGCCGACAATGGTCGCGGTCAGCAGCAACGCAATGCGCATGATGAACCCCCTGATGTCACTTCACGCGGCAGAATAAGCCGCCGTTGTTTGCGAAAAGTGAGTGGGGCGAGACTAAGGCAGCGATGTTGAGGCGTGCTTAATCGATCGTTGCGGATCGCGGAACTGAATTAGCGCCGAGTTAACCAAGCGTGGATTGCCCGCGTGCTTCGGCGTAGCATGCGGTCCGGGCACCAAGCCCTCAAACCAGATAGCCGGAAGCGAGGATGCCATGTATGCCGCCATCCGTCAGGCCAAGGCAAAAAGCGGGAGCGCCGAAGAGCTGGCGCGCCGTATCAAGGAAGGCGCCGTTCCGATCATCAGCGACGTCGACGGCTTCCGCGCCTATTACGTCGTCTATGCCGGTGACGACACGGTCACGGCGATTTCGATCTTCGACAAATTCGAGCAGGCGGAGGAGGCGAACAGGCGTGCGATCGCCTGGATCGAGAAGGATCTGGGCGCGCTGCTTGCAGGCGACGCCCGCGCCGCCGCCGGGCCGGTGATCGTGCATACGCTGGCGTAGGGATTGGGTGCAGCCGCACATTCAACTGTCATCGCCCGGCTTGACCGGGCGTCCAGTACTCCGAGACGGCAGGGATTGAACCGATAGGCCGCGGCGTACTGGATGCCCCGCCTTCGCGGGGCATGACAACGGTGTGCTTTACAGCTCCCTCGCATTCGAGAATGCAAAGCTCGACACCCGCCGCGTCGTCTCGTCCAGGATCAGGGTGCGCGTGATCGGCGGCTCGGCGCGCTGGGCGCAGTTTTCGCGCTCGCAGAGACGGCAGTTGACGCCGATCGGCGTGCCCTCCGTTTTCTCCAGATCGATGCCGGCAGCGTAGACGAGGCGCGCGGCGTGACGGATCTCGCAGCCGAGGCCAATGGCGAAGCGCGGCTGTGGCAGCGGGTGCGGCGCGACGGGGCGGCGCACCATCTGCGCGATCGAGAAATAGCGCGTACCGTCCGGCAGCTCGATCACCTGCTTCAGCAGGCGGTCAGGCGTGTCGAAGGTCGAGTGCACGTTCCACAACGGACACGTGCCGCCGAATTTCGAGAACGGGAACGTGCCCGACGAAAATCGCTTCGAGACATTGCCTGCATTGTCGACGCGCAAGAGGAAGAACGGGATGCCGCGCGCGTTCGGCCGCTGCAGGGTGGTGAGCCGATGGCAGACCTGCTCGAAGCCGGAATTGAAGCGCTGCGCCAGCAGATGGATGTCGTAGTTCAACGCTTCTGCCGCGGCCAGGAAGGCCGGGTAGGGCATCATCACCGCGGCCGCAAAGTAGTTGCCGAGCGTGATCCGGAATAGGCGGCGCGGTGTGTCGTCGAGCGCGCCGGCGCGGCCGATGATGGTCTCCAGATGCTGCGCGCATTCAACGAGGCCGAGCTGAAAGGCGAGCTGGAACGCGCGGCCGGGCGGGTCGACCAGTTCGGAGATCAGGAGCTGGCGCCGATGGCGGTCGAAGCGCCTCAGCGTCTCGCGCATCACGTCCACCGGCATGATGCGGGTCTGGATCGAATGCTTTTCGCGCAGCCGTGCCGCCAGTGCCGCATAAAGCTCTTCGGCCGGCACGTTCAGTCCGTCGCGCAGAGTCTCCGCGGCCTGCTCGAGTTCCGGAAAGTAGTTGCGGTTGGCCTCGATCAGCTCGCGGACGCGCTCGACCGGATTGGCCTCATAGCGGGTGCCGACGTCGCGGTCGGCCATTTGCGCCGCGGCCAGCGTCTCGCCCTGGCGGGCCTCGGTATAGGCGGCATAGAGCCGTTGCAGCGCATGGGTGACGCCGGGGCAAAGCTCGGCCAGATCGCGCAGTTCCTGCTTGGGAACGTCGATCTGGCGGAACAGCGGGTCGGAGAAGATCTCGTTGAGTTCGGCGAAGAAGCGGTCCTCGTCGGCGGTCGCGAGGTCGCGCAGGTCGAGGTCGTAGGTTTCGGCCAGCCGTAGCAGGATCTGCGCAGTCACCGGACGCTGGTTGCGCTCGATCAAGTTGACATAGCTCGGCGAGATCCCGAGCCCCTCGGCGATCTGAGTCTGCGACAGCCCCAATTGCTGCCGGATCCGCCGGAAGCGCGGGCCGACGAAGAGCTTCTTACCGGATCCGGCGGGCATTCTCAGGTCTCCAAAGTCGTAAGGCAGTCTTACTGACCTATATTCTTTACAAGTTTTACAAAGTGACATTTATTACAATCACCTATGTTACATGACATCACCATTCAAATACAAGACTACTATACGAGCTAGGCTTTCTCGCGTTTAGCTTCTGACACGCATCTCGCAATGCATTGTCAAGAATGTCGATGGCGGTGCCATCGTCGTGAAAGGATCAGGCACATGAATTACCAGCCCCGCGGCATCAGCACCTTCCAGGCCCCTGCCTCGTATCAGAGTGAGGTCGAGGCGGCCCGGTCGCTCCTTGAGACCCAGCCGACCTGGAACGGGGTGTCGGCCGAGGCCGTCGCCCGCATGCGCCTGCAGAATCGCTTCAAGACCGGCCTCGACGTCGCTCGCTACACCGCGGCGCTGATGCGGGCCGACATGGCCGCCTACGACGGCGACCCCACCAAGTACACGCAGTCGTTGGGCTGCTGGCACGGCTTCATCGCCCAGCAGAAGCTGATCTCGGTCAAGAAGCACTTTGGCAAGACCGATCGCACCTATCTGTACCTGTCCGGCTGGATGATCGCGGCGCTGCGCTCCGAGTTCGGCCCGCTGCCGGACCAGTCGATGCACGAGAAGACCTCGGTGCCGGCGCTGATCGAAGAGCTCTACACCTTCCTGCGTCAGGCCGATTCGCGCGAGCTGAACGATATCTTCCGCAACCTCGATAAGGCCCGCAAGGAAGGCGACAAGACCAGAGAGAAGGAGCTGATCGAGAAGATCGATAACTTCCAGACCCATGTCGTGCCCGTCATCGCCGACATCGACGCCGGCTTCGGCAATGCGGAGGCCACCTATCTGCTCGCCAAGAAGATGATCGAGGCGGGTGCCTGCGCGCTCCAGATCGAGAACCAGGTCTCGGACGAAAAGCAGTGCGGCCACCAGGACGGCAAGGTCACCGTGCCGCACGAGGTGTTCCTGGCCAAGATCCGGGCCTGCCGTCACGCCTTCCTCGAACTCGGCGTTGAAGACGGCATCGTCGTGACCCGCACCGACTCGCTCGGTGCCGGCCTGACCCAGCAGATCGCGGTCAGCCACAAGCCCGGCGACCTCGGCGACCAGTACAACAGCTTCCTGGATTGCGAGGAAGTGACCGCGGAGAACGCCCGCAACGGCGACGTCATCATCAACCGTAACGGCAAGATGATGCGTCCGAAGCGCCTGCCCTCCAATCTCTATCAGTTCCGCCCGGGCACCGGCGAAGACCGCTGCGTGCTGGATTGCATCACCTCGCTGCAGAACGGCGCCGACCTGCTCTGGATCGAAACCGAGAAGCCGCATATCGAGCAGATCGCCAAGATGGTCGACCGGATCCGCAAGGTGGTTCCGAACGCGAAGCTGGCCTACAACAACTCGCCCTCGTTCAACTGGACCCTCAACTTCCGTTGGCAGGTCTACGACGCCATGAAGGAAGCCGGGAAGGACGTCAGCAAGTACAATCGTGCCGAGCTGATGAAGCCGGAATACGACGATACGCCGCTGGGGAAGGAAGCCGACGAGCGCATCCGTACCTTCCAGGCGGATTCGGCCAAGCGTGCCGGCATCTTCCACCACCTGATCACGTTGCCGACCTATCACACGGCGGCGCTATCGACGGACAATCTGGCGAAGGAATATTTCGGCGACCAGGGCATGCTCGGCTATGTCAAGAACGTCCAGCGCGCCGAGATCCGTCAGGGTATCGCCTGCGCCAAGCATCAGAACATGGCCGGCTCCGACATCGGCGACGACCACAAGGAATACTTCGCCGGCGAGGCTGCCCTGAAGGCGGGCGGTGCCCACAACACGATGAACCAGTTCGGCTAACGCATCACGCTAATCGACAGGAGACTGACAATGACCAACAGCAATTTCTGGGTGATCGGCGGCGAGTTCGGTTCGATGAACTTCCACAAGCTCGTGGAAGGTTCGGCCCAGGTGCAGGGTCCGTTCAAGACCCGCAAGGAGGCCGAGGACGCCTGGCGCTCGGTCTCGGAAGAGAACCGCCACAAGGCGGGCGTCCGCTTCTCGATCGTGGAAGAGCCGTCGCGGGTCTCGGCGTGACAATCTGAACTTGCATGCCAATCTGAATAAGAAGACGTCCAAGGACGGAGGGTCCCATCCGGCGCAAGCCGGGTGGGACCGTCTGTTTTTGGCACAGGTGAAAGATTTGTGGGCGTCGTAAGTCACTGGAATTGTAGGCCCTTTGCGGACACTTTGGTTGCTGATAGGTTAATCCCGCCAAGTGAGGACGAGGCCGCCAATGTCAGAGCCCGAGACCAGCGGGATCCATCCCAGCCAGCCGCGCCCGGTGCGGCTGCGCGATGCGCTGTTGCGCGCGCGGATCGAGGCCGCCGACCGGACCGGCGTCGTCGTCGATTTGCGCGATGCCGAGGTGGCGCGGCTCGAGATCCTCAACGATTCGCTCGATCCCCTGTTCGCGCAGGTGCCCGATCAGATCGACCTGTTCGACCGTGGCATCAGCCAGGGCGACACGCCCAGGCTCTGGATCGACGTCGTCGCGCATATCTTGATGGGGCGTGACAAGCGAATGTACCGCTTCGTGCAGGACACCCGCTTCGGCCGCATCGTGCTCGCCGAATCGCACGACACCGCTGTCATCGTCGAGGCCGTGACTGATTATGTCGCCCGCCGCATGATCGAACGCGAGCATGCGATGGTGGTCCCGCCCGAGCCGAAGCCCGAGCTAGCGCCGCCGCGGCGCCGCTCGCGCGTCTGGCCGTTCGTGTTCGGATTTGTGCTCGGCGCCGCCGCGCTGTTCGGTGTTGCCGTGCTCGCGGCCCTGCGGAGCTGGTGAGACGTTCGCCGTCGTCATTGCGAGCAATGACGGGCGGCCTCAAATCAATCTCACATGCTTGATCTGTCCGATCTGAAGTCCAGCCCCCAGGCTCCGCACCGTCTGCTCGCAACGCCAGCCGGCGTTGTCCTTCTCGATCGTGAACAGATTGTAGGCCGCAGCCGGGGTGCGGCCGTGCGCGAGCGCGGAGGCCGACGGCACGCCGAGGGCCGGAATATTGCCGTTGGGTCCCTCGAACCACATCGTCGAATGAATGTGGTCGTGTCCATGCAGGATCAACTCGACGCCGTGGCGTTTCAAAAGCGTCAGCAGCCCGGCGGAGTCAGTCATGCGCTTGTGGCGCGCGCCGGACTTCAGGGGATGATGCACCAGCAGCACGCGAAAGACGTCCTCGGTTGCGAGCCGCTCGAGCACCTCTTCGAGCGCCGCGAGCTGTTCGCGTCCGAGCGCGCCTGTCGCCATCAACGGCAAGGTGGGCACCGCCGTGGACAGGCTGATCAGTGCGAGCGGCCCGCGCCGGCGCAGGCTCGGAAAGCCGATACGGCCATCGTCGCCCGCAAGATAGGGCGCGAAGGTTTCGCCGAAGCGATGAAAGGTAGCGCGGACATAAGCGTCGTGATTGCCGGGAATCGTGGTGACGCGGTCGGGCGGACCGACGCCGTCGAGCCAGGCGCGCGCCGGCGCGAACTCCGCCTCCAGCGCCAGATTGACGAGATCGCCTGTGACCGCGATGTGGTCGGGACCTTGCGCCTTCACGTCGGCGACAAGGGCGTCGAGCACCTCGCGGCGCTGGTATTTGTGACGGTTGCGCGTCCAGTTGACATAGCCGAACGCGCGCTTGCCGGCGAGCTCGATCAGCCGCGGCTTCGGCGGCGGCGGCAGATGCGGGTCGGACAGATGGGCGAGCGTGAAGGGAGCCATGGGGGGCGATTGCCTCGCTATTCGTCCGCTGTAATGGCAAGGTCGCAGGCTAGGTGCAAGCGGGGCATCAAGGGAGCCCGATGGGGGAACGTCTGAACAGCGTCCGACGGAAATTCGAGCCGCTGCTGCGGCGAATCTTCCACGCCTATTTCCTGCTGGTCCGCGGGATGACGCTCGGCGTCCGCGCCGTGGTGGTGGATGCCGACACCAGGGTGTTCCTGGTCAGGCACAGCTACGTCACGGGCTGGTATCTGCCCGGCGGCGGCGTCGATCTCGGCGAGACCATGGAGCACGCGATGCGCCGCGAGCTCAAGGAGGAGGGGGATATCGATCTCACCGGCGACGCCGTGCTGCACGGCATCTTCCTCAACAGCCACGTCTCCCGCCGCGACCATGTCGCGGTCTACGTCGTCAGGCAGTTCAAGCAGGATCGCCTGCCCGCGCCCAACCGCGAGATCGCGGAGTGCGGATTCTTCGCGGTCACTGCGCTGCCCGAGGGGACCACGCCGGGCACGCGGTTGCGGATCGCCGAAGTCCTGCACGACAGGCCGCGGATTGCGACGTGGCGATGATGGCTGCCCGTGCTAGTAGATCGCCGCGCCTGCGGTGTCGGCGCATGGACGAGGGATGAAGATTGTCTGAATCGACGACGTTATGGCCATTTCGGGTCGCCGTGCTGGTGCCCTGCTACAATGAGGAAGCCGCCGTCGCGACGGTCGTCGCCGATTTCCGCAAGGCCCTGCCTGCGGCCGAGGTCTACGTGTACGACAACAATTCGACCGACCGTACCGCGGCGGTCGCGCGCGAGGCGGGAGCGATCGTGCGCAGCGAACGGCGCCAGGGCAAAGGCCACGTCGTTCGCCGCATGTTCGCAGACATCGAAGCCGACATCTACGTGCTCGTCGATGGCGATGCGACCTACGACGCGCCGAGCGCGTCGCGCATGATCGACCAGCTCCTCGACGAGCATCTGGATATGGTTGTCGGCCTGCGTGTCGATCAATCGCAAGCGGCCTACCGGCGCGGTCATCGCATCGGCAATCGGCTGTTCACCGGTTTCCTGGCATCGACTTTCGGCCACACCTTCAAGGACATCTTGTCCGGTTACCGCGTGTTCTCCCGCCGCTTCGTCAAATCCTTTCCCGTCCTGTCCGGCGGTTTCGAGATCGAGACCGAGTTCTCGGTCTATGCGCTGGAATTGTCGCTGCCGGTCGCCGAGGTCGGGACGCCCTATTATGCGCGCCCGGAAGGCTCCTTCTCCAAGCTCAATACCTGGCAGGATGGGTTGCGCATCTTCAACACGATGCTGAAGCTCAACCGGTTGGAGCGGCCGCTGCGCTTCTTTTCGGCGATCGGCATCGTCTTCGCGCTGCTGTCGATCGCTTTCGGATTGCCCGTGGTGATCACCTTCCTCGAAACCGGCCTGGTACCGCGCCTGCCGACCGCCGTGCTTTCCATGGGTCTGATGATCATGGCGCTGCTTTCGGCTTCGTCGGGGCTCGTGCTCGACACCGTGACGCGCGGGCGGCGGGAAATGAAGATGCTCGCCTACCTGTCCCAACCACCGCTCGGGCGGAGCTGAAATTGCCCCGGGGGCCGGGCGCAATCGTATGGACCGCTGCCCTCCAAGGTGATATCCCGCCGACGCGATGAACGATCTTTCCCTCACCATCCGGTCGGAAGCCGTCGGCGATGCTCAGGCGATCGAGCGGCTGCACGAACGCACCTTCGGACCGGGCCGCTTCGTGCTCAGCGCGTACCGCATCCGCGAGCACGTGGACCATGTGCTCGATCTATCCTTCACCGCCCGCGTCGGTACGTTGCTGGTCGGATCCGTCCGGCAATTGCCGATTTGCGTCGGCGACACGCCGGCGTTGCTGCTCGGGCCCCTGACGGTCGAGCCTCCGTTCCGCAGCCGCGGCGTCGGCCGGCTGCTGCTCGAGCGCGCGCTGAAGGATGCCAAGGCGCAGGGCCATCGCCTGGTGCTGCTGGTCGGCGACGAACCCTATTACAGCCGCGTCGGCTTCAAGCAAGTCCCCAAGGGACGCGTCACCATGCCGGGCCCGGTCGATTACAGCCGGCTCCTCGTCATCGAGCTGGTCGAGGGCGCGTTCGAAGGCGTATCGGGGCCGGTCGGTCCCGACTGGAGCAAGACGCGAACCTGACGCGCCCTCGCTTCGAAGCTCACATGAAGGTAGGGCAGTGCCGGTCGATCAGCAATATTACCGGGAAGTGGCGTCCGGGAGCACGGCGGAAAAGCTGCTGATCGCGGCGCGCGACCGCATCTACCAGGATTTCATCGCCCAGATGCAGCCGTGCGCGGCGGACGAGATCCTGGATGTCGGCGTGTCCGACGTGATCAACGACGGCGCCAACGTGCTGGAGCGAAGCTACCCGCATCAGCACAAGATCACGGCCTGCGGGCTCGGCGAAGGTATCGGATTCAAGGCGGCTTTTCCGCTTTGCCGTTACGTGCAGATTGAACCGAATACACGGCTGCCGTTTGACGACAATGCGTTCGACGTCGCGACGTCCAATGCCGTGCTCGAGCATGCCGGCAGCCATGAAAACCAAGTGCTCCTGGTCGAGGAGCTTGGCCGCGTCGCGCGGCGGGTCTTCATCACGGTGCCCAACAGGTTCTTTCCGGTCGAGCACCACACGGCCATCCCGCTGGCGCACTATCTGGACGGCACCTTCAGGATCGCCTGCATGATCGCCGGCAAGTCGGAATGGACCGACGAGCAGAATCTGATCCTGATGACGCGAAAACGGCTGCTGGGGCTCGCCGCGCTGGTTGCCGAGTCTGCGAGTGCCAAGTCGTCCAACCCCATGTCCGCGGCTGTGGGCTACACCGGTTTGTCGCTCGGCCCGCTATCGTCCAATCTCTATCTTGCATTCCGCTGAAGCAGCGCCTCCCGCCCCAGCATGATCCCGATGAAGAAGATCCACACCAGCAAAGCCTTCTTCGTCGTGTTGTTTCTCGCGGTGCTGGTCGGCCATTTCTGGACCATGATGCGATGGAACGAGGCGCGCGGCGTCTATGACGACATCTGCTACCTGCGGCAGGCGCATCTGTTCCAGAGATTCGGGCTGGTGGAGGGATTCGACACCAGCCTCACCCGCGACGACGATGGCTATCAGAAAGCAAAGCTGAAGGAGATCGGCTACCCCGACTGGAACGATACGACCGCGGCGCCATGTCACAATCTGATGCCGGCCACGGGGAAGGTCGTCATTCAATACCCGCCGGGCGTCGGCCTCGTGTTGGCGTTGTTTCCGCCAGGGCACCAGGTCGCGCCCATGTACATGCTGGCGACCATTGTCGTCCTGGGCTTTGCGCTGTTTGCGCTTTCTCTCGCGCGCAGCATGAGGTTGGTCCTGATGGCCGGGACGTTCGGCTGTCTTGCGATCTACCTGATGGTCAATCCGGTCAAGGCGAGCTATTCGATGGCCCCGACGGTCGTCGTGTGCGCGCTCGTAGGATGTCTCACGGCGCGATGGCTGGCGGGCCCGCGATCTCAACCGAATATCTGGCTGCTGGCGCCAATCGGTTTCCTGCTCGGATTGACCGTCGACTTTCGATTGGCCAACCTTTTCCTGGCGTCGGGCTATGGTCTCTTTCTCCTCGTCGCGTTTCTTGCGAAGCGGACGATGTCCCGGTTCTTGCAGGGGCTTGTGTTCGGCGTCGCGTTGCTGGCCGGCGTGATCCCGACCATCGTCTCTTACGCCGTCAACGCCGGCAGTCCGTTCGCATCGACCTACGGCAACAATCCCGATGTCAGGCCACTGGATTTTTCGTTCGCGGTGGTCCGGGACTATCTGGCCGATCCGCTCCAGACCTTGCTGATCGTCATCGGAATCGCAGGCTCGATCTGGCTGTTGCGGCAGGCGAACGGCATTCGCCGCGTCGCGCTGCTCACGATCGCCAATCTGGCGCTCAACCTCGCCTTCTTCTTCACCTATCCGATCGCGACGCCGTACTACACGATCCCTATTTCTCTCCTGACATTGTGGACCCTGCTGTTTGCCGTGCTGTTTCAGGAGGCATCAGAGGGGGCCCCCGAAGCGGCCGCCTCAGCCACAGCACGATGAAGTCCGGCTAGCTATCGCGCTTTCAGAACTTGAAGTTCGCGAACGCCCGTACCCCGATGCCGGGCATCAACACCTCGTCCTTGGTGTAGGACACCGAGTTGCGGATGTTTTCGTTCAACAGATTGTTGCCGACGAGGCCGAGCAGCATCTCGCGCGCGCCGAATGCATTCGGGTTGAGCTTGGTCTTGTAGCTCACCTCGGCCTTCAAGAGATTGTAGCCCGGCGTCGGCGTCTCCGCGATCACCGCGACGTTGTTCTGAGCGAAGGCGTGCAACAGATTAACGCGCATCAGCCAGTTGTCGTCGCGCCAGAACACGCCGCCGCCCAGTCTCACCGGCGGAATGCGCGGCACATTGGTGCCGTCGGTGAAGGTGGCCCGGACCACGTCGAACTGGTTCTCGATGCCCCAGATGCCGCCCTGGAATGCACCGACGTCGAGCTGCGACTGGAATTCGCCGCCGCGGAAGTTCGCGTCCCGCTGCGAATAGACCGCCTGGTTCACCTCGGCGCCGGGCGTGCCGCACGAGGCAAAGTCGTCGTCGCACATCACGCCGGTGAGACGGCGATAGATGAAGTTGTTGAAATGCGTGTAGTAGACCGTCGCCTCGAAGCGGAACGGCCCCGTTGCCTTGCGCAGGCCGACCTCAACGGATTTCGCGGTCTCGATGGTGAGGTTGGGGTTGCCGATGTCGAAGGTCGCGGTCGCATCATGTGCGCCGCGCGAGAACAGCTCGGCGGCCTTCGGCGCGCGCTCGACATATTGCGCGGTGATGCTGCCAACCATGCCGCCTGGCAGGTCCTGCAACAGGCCGATGCTGCCGCTCTTCGGCGTGAAGGACGGATTACGGCCGATGCCCGCCTGCGGCGTGCCGTCGGGCAGGAAGTCCGCGGGAAAATCCGGCGTCGTCCCGTGCAGCTCGACATGCTCGATGCGGCCGGCGATCTGCGCCCGCGTCGCGTCCGTGAACTTGAACTCGTTGAACGCGTAACCGGCAACGCGCGTGCTGTTGTTCGGGTCCCACAGGCCGTTGAACAGCGTGCCCGGATTGTCCGGGCTCGGCGCGCTCAATTCCTGATGGCCGACCTGGAAGCCCAGCGCCGTCGTCACCTCGGCGAAGCGCGCGTTGAACGGCATCAGCTGCACCTCGGTGCGGATCTCCTGCTCCTTGTTGGTGAAGGTCTGCCGCACGCCGTCCGTGTTGGAATCGGCGGGATCGGCAAGCCCGATCTCGTTGTGCCGGTAATCGGTCGCGCCGGCCCAGAAGCGAACGACGTCGATCGCCGTAGCGTCGGGATGGTACTCGCCCTTGACGTTGATCTTGGTCTGATGGGCGTCGATCCGCGTGTTGTGGTCGGCGCCGTCGATGCCGGGGATGTGGTACAGGGAGTCGTTCTGCGCGATCGCCGCGCCGATATAGCCGCCCTGGAAAAAGTAGGAGCCGCCGATCGAGGCGCCGTCTGAGCGCGTCGCCGAGTTGGGCTGGCGTCCGTTGGCGACGGGCCGGGTCTGGTCGGCGAGGTACGGGTAGCTCGGGATGCTGTAGTCGGTGGTGTTGCGCCCGTAGACGTCGGCATGGAAGGCAAAATTGCCGCCGCCCGTGTCGAGCAGCACGCCGCTTTCGACGCCGCGGTCGACCGAACTGAACGCGCTGCGCGTCTCGGCGGTGACGCAAGGCGAAGTCGCGGCCGCTGCGAGCGGTGCCTTCGTCGGCATGCCGTAGGTCTGGAACGACGGAGCGCAGGTCGGCAGCGCGTCGGGAATCCGGTTGTTGGTGGCGCTGACGACGCCGCCGATCGAGGTCGAGCCATAGCGCAGCGCAGCCGGCCCGCGTACCACCTCGACCTGGTTGGTCGCGAGCGGATCGATTGGAACGAAGTGATCCTCGCCGAGATCGGAGGCGCCGCCGGCATTGGTGCCGTTCTCGACGATGCCGATGCGGTTGACGTCGAGTCCCCGGATGATCGGCCGGCTGGAGGCGCCGGGCGCGAAGCTCGATCCGGTGATGCCGGGTTTCGAGAACAGAAGGTCGCCGAGCTGGCCGCCGCCCTCGCGGCGGATCTCTTCGTTCGGCACCACCGTGACCGTCGCGAACTGGTTGGTCACGATGGGCAGCACGCCCTGCTGAGGTGCGGCCGGCGTGGAGGTTGCCGGCGTGGCGTCCGCAGCGCGTTGGTGGCTGCGTGCCCGCGCGGTTCGGGTGGGACGACCGGGGTTGCGGGTCGGCACCACCGCCCTGCGCACGATGGGGCTCGGAGCCGTCACGGTGACGGCGGGGATCTCGGTCGATGACTTATCCTCGGCCAGCGCCGAGGTGGCGGCGCCGAGCAGGAGCAGGCTTGCTCCGCCAAGGCGCTGCGCGCGCCGCAATTTGAATGACATGGTCCTGATTCCAGTCAGGCGCCGTCCGCATGTTCGTCTGCTGATCGGAGGCGGCCTGCCGTCGCTGCGCGACGGAATTCGACTTCAGCTGCTCCCGGGAATGCGCCTGAAAGCGGCGAGCCCGGGCGTGATCAAGCGTTGTGGAAGTCAGGACGCGGGAGGGGCGCGGGGCTGGAATGCCGTACCGGCCGATTTCAGGTGGACGAATTCGGCGTCGGTGGTGCGGTAGAGCAGGTCGATCGCCTGCGGCAGCAGCAACACAGGCGGCGCCGCGAACAAGACGGTGCCCGCCATCGCGACCAATGCGCAGATCGCGCAATTGTCCTCGCCCGGTTGCTCCCTGTCGGGAGCCAATGGCGATTGCCTCTCGACCGCGGAACGGTCGATCGAAGCGGGAGCTTGGGCGCCGTCGGTCTGCTGCAGCGAGGACTGGGCGAGGGGAGCCGCCTGGGCGAACCAATGGCTGTGGCCGAACGTCAGCGCGAACTGCACCAGCATCGCGAAGATCGCGAGCCGGGCGCCGTGCCTGATATTCGACCGGAACCACTTCATCTGGAAACGCCACCCCACATCGCGAGGTATCATCCCCTGATCCCGCGATGTTATAATGTAACATCGCGCAATCCGTCAGCGGATGTCAACCGCTGTCGAGCCGACCCGAGCGGGCCGGCTCCTTGCCGTGTCGTGCAGGCAACTGAAAGCCTAGGCTGAGGACCTGTCAAACGGCTTACGCGGACGGCGATTGGACTCAGTGTCAGCGCGAGCAGGTGGCATCAGAGCTTTTTGCTCCGGAGCCAGGTGCGGATGGCCTCGATGTGTTCTGCCTTGCGCTCCAGCGGCAGCCAATGCCCTGCGGGCATGCTCGTTACGGTCAGGTCCGGGCAGGTGGCGCGCATCGGGTCACCTTGGCGATTTCCGGTGATGCTGCAGATCTGATCAAAGTCGCCGTTAACGAACAGCACCGGCTGCGACAGGCGGCCGCCATTGAGTGCCTTGCGCGCATAGGCGATGTTGGCGTCGTCGTTCATGTACCACGCGCAGGATGGGCGGAAGCCATGAGCCTTGAACGTCTGCACCAGCACGTCGAAGTCCGCCGGCGGCCAGAGAGCCGAATCGGGCTCAGTCGGCGGAGCGCGGTGCGCGGCGCCAAAGCGCCCTCCATTGCGCGTGACCATCGCATTCGGCGAAACCTTGCCGATGCCGGCGGGGTCGCCTGGCCGAAAGATCGACGCCAGCGATGCTGCCAAGTCTGCATCGAGGTCGGCGACTGCCGCCTCGAAGTGCGTGTTGTAGTAACGGTAGTAATCCCATTGGCCATCCGGATATTGGTCGACCGGATAAATCGTCCGGTCGACCAGCGGGACGACTGTGCGCAGGGCGTGCCCGTCGGGTTGATACGCCAGCGAGGTCAGCACGACTCCGCGGCTGCGCTTTGGCTGATGCGCGACCAACTCACCGACCACAACACAGCCCCAGTCGTGGCCAACCCAGATCGCAGGCTTGCCGCCCAAGTCATCATGGAGTTCGGCCATGTCCGTCACGATTTCCTCGATGGTATAGGCGTCGTTGGCTGCGGGCGTGGAAGAGCCGCCGTAGCCGCGCAGATCGGGAGCGACGCAGTGCCAACCGTCGGCGGCAAACGCTTCCATCTGCGCGCGCCACATCAAACTGATGCTCGGCCAGCCATGGACGAAGATCATCAACGGTCCGTCGGCCGGCCCGCACTCGATGTAGCGCGTTGTCTGACGAGGCGAGCTGAACGTGCGCTGGTCGAGCGATAGTTCGGCTTCAGAACTGATCGGTTGAAGTCGGTCTGTCATGGTCGAGTAACTCCGCTTCTCACTGAGCGCTCGCGCGGTTTGGGTGCTGCGAAGGCTCCGTCGAGAACTGCTCTTGTCCGCGGGGAGCGATGCCTGGACAGGGATGCGCCTGCCCAGCGCCGAGGAAGAACCGGCCCCAGATTTCACAACTCGCTACATTCGACCGAGTTCGGGGGCGAAGGTGCTATGGAGCTTCCGGCGAAGAAGGGAGGATGGGGATTTTATCTGACTAAGGGGAAGCGAACGGAGGCGAGTAAGCCGCCTACCGCCCTTCGCGCAGCCAGGTCGCGGCGAATGCTCCGAGCAGCAGCAGCAACCCGATCACGCCAGCGAAGATCGGCAGCACGCCGACGCCCTTCACCACGCTGGCGTCGCGCATCCGCACGCCCATCCAGCCGTCGCCATGGAAGACGCTCGCCGAGCGGACCGGCAGGATGCGCGGCAGCTCGACGCTGGCGCCGTCGACCACGCGCACGGCGTCACCGCCGGTCGCCTGGGTCAGCGGCTTCAACGTCTCGGTGGTGGAGGTGACTTCCGAAAACTCCTTCGGATTGGTCGGGCCGACATTGATCAGCGCCTTCAGCGTGCCGTCGGTGGCCTGCCACAGGCCGAGCTCGCTCGCCGGCAGGCTGGCGCGCCATTCGCCGGGATCGCCCGCTGCAAGCGTCAGGTCGCGCGACACGCCCGACGGCGAGGTCACACTCACCGGCTGGACGCTGTCCGCCATGGTCTGGCGCACCACCACGAGATTCTTGCCCTGCACCTGCAGGCGCAACGCTTCCTCGTCCAGATCAGGTTGCTTCATCAGCCAGTGCGACATCCGCCGCAACAGATCGAGATGCGGGCCGCCACCTTCATAGCCGCGCGCCCACAGCCAGATGTGGTCGGAGAGCAGCAGTGCGACGCGGCCCTCGCCGAAACGCGACAGGAACAGCAGCGGCTTGCCGTCGACGCCCGTCATGACCGGCGGGTTGACCGCATTGCGGGTATCGACGGTGCGGAAGAACCGGCTCCAGCGCGGCGGCTCGGAGGCGGAGCCCTCGAGGCCACGCGTGACGGGATGGCGTTTGCCGACGTCGGACAGATGGGCGTAGAACGGTTTTTCCGTCACCCCGACCGGTTCGGCCGGCAGCACCGAATCCAGCGGCGTGCGCCAGATGCTGGTGTTGGACGCGTAGTCGGGGCCGGCCGAGACCAGCACCGCGCCGCCGGAACGCACGTAGCGTGCGATGTTGTCGAAATAGGCGATCGGCAGCACGCCTTGGCGGGCATAGCGGTCAAAGATGATCAGCTGGAATTCGTTGATCTTCTGCTGGAACAGCTCGCGGGTCGGAAACGCGATCAGCGACAATTCATTGATCGGTGTGCCGTCCTGCTTCTCCGGCGGCCGCAGAATGGTGAAGTGGACGAGATCGACGCTGGCATCGGACTTGAGCAGATTGCGCCAGGTGCGCTCGCCGGAATGCGGCTCGCCTGAGACCAGCAGCACGCGCAGCTTGTCGCGCACACCGTCGATGGCGACGACGGCGCGGTTGTTCACCGGCGTCAATTCCCGCTCGAGCGGCGAGGCCTCGATCTCGACGATGTTCGGCCCGGAATGCTTGATGTCGACGTCGACGCTTGCGGCCTGGCCGCTCGAAAGCGTGCGCTCGTTGATGACCTCGCCGTCCCTGCGGACGGTGACCTTGGCGCGCTCGCCGCTGACGCCCTGGTCGTCGAGGCGGTAGGTGATGGTCTGGGGCTGCCCGACGATGCCGAAGCGCGGCGCGGCGATGACCGCAATACGGCGGTCGCGCTCGTCCTTCTGCCCCGTGATCAGCGCGTGCACCGGCGCCTGGAAGCCGAGCCCGGCGGCGTTGGCCGGAATGTCGTGGACGCGGCCGTCGGTGATCAGGAACGCACCGGCGACGCGGTCGACCGGCACGTCCGACAAGGCCGAGGCCAGCGCCCCGAACAGCTTGGTGCCGTCGGTCTCGCCGTCAGCCTGTCCGGCATCGACGACGCGGACCTCGAGCCCCTTGATCTTCTTCAGGCTGTCGACCAGCGCTTCCTGCGCCGTCGCAGCCTCGCGATTGCGGTTGCCGAAATTCTGGCTCGGGCTCTTGTCGACGACGATTGCGGCGACCGAGGTGAGGGGATCGCGGTCCTCGCGGGTAAAGGAGGGATTGGCGAGCGCCAGCAGGAACAGCGCCAGCGCGGCCACGCGCACGGCAGCGCCGCGCGCCCGCGCCAGCAGCAGCACGAGCGCGATGACGACGATCGCGGCCAGCGCGAGCCACAGCACGATCGTGGGAACAAGCGGCGTGAATGCGATGCCGTAATTCATATCGATCCTACTGCCCCAGCCGTTCGATCAGGGCCGGTGCGTGCACCTGGTCGGCCTTGTAGTTGCCCGTCAGCGTGTACATCACGATGTTGGCGCCGGCGCGGTAGGCGAATTCGCGCTGGCGGGGGTCGCCGCCGATCACCGGCAGCATGGACTGGCCGTCGGGCCGCACGGCCCAGGCGCCGGCCAGGTCGTTCGAGGTGATGATGATCGGCGAGACGCCGTCGCCGCCGCGTGCCGGCCGCTGCGCGCTGTCCTCGTCGTCTTCGCGCGGCAAGGTCTCGACCCAGGTCTGGCCGGTGCTGAAGCGGCCGGGGAAGTCGCGCAACAGATAGAAGGTCTTGGTCAGCACGTGCTCCCGCGGCACCGGCTCCAGCTCGGGCACGTCGAGCGAGGACAGGATCTCGCGGAGCGTCTGCATGGCCGGGGTCTGCGCGGCGCCGTTCGCGCCGGGTGGCGCTTCGACCGCGTCGCGGGTGTCGAACAGCACGGTGCCGCCCTGCTTCATATAGGCGTCGATCTTGTTGATGGCGTCCCGCGACGGCTTGGGCGCGCCCGGCACGATCGGCCAGTAGATCAGCGGGAAGAAAGCGAGTTCGTCGCGCGCCGGGTCGATGCCGACGGGATCGCCGGCCTCAAGCGCGGTGCGCTGCGCCAGGAACAGCGTCAGTCCGGATAGCCCGGCCCTGACGATGGAATCGACGTCGGCATTGCCGGTCACGACATAAGCGAGGCGGGTCTGCGACACCGCCTTCATCGCGAACTCGTCGGACGCGCTGTCCGCATGCGACGGCGTCGGCACGAACGAGGCGAGACCTGCGAGCACCAGCCCAAAGACGATCATCGCGGGCGCGGCGCGGCGGCGCACCAGCGCGGCAAGGCCGCCGCCGAGTACCGCGACGATGATGGCGTCGATCAGGAACAGCGCGAGCGCCGTCGATAGCAGCCAACCGCGCAAGTCCTGCGGCTCGGCGTTGGTGTAGGTGGCATGCCGGGCGCGCAGGCTCGTGGTGTTCAGGGCTGCGATACGGTCGGCGCTGGCAAGCGTGTTCACGGCGAGCGGTCCTTCTGCCGGACCATAGAAGCCCGGCGGATGATCGGGTGTGGCGCGGTCGCGATAATCCGCGGGCAGCGGCTTTGCGGCAGCCGGCGGCGGACCGAACGCGCCAAAGCCATCGAGGATGTGCAACGGCGCCACCGTTTCGGCGGTCGCCTCGGTGGCAACGCCTGGACCCGGCTTCGCGGTATAGCCGGACATGTCGACGACACGCCGCAGGATTTCGACGAAGGTGCCCGACATCGGCAGATCCGACCAGCGCATGTCGGCGCTGACGTGGAACAGGCTGACGACGCCCTTGCCGCGATGCTCGCCTGTTACCAGCGGCGTGCCGTCTTCCAGCGACGCCCAGCTTTTGGTGGCGAGCACGGCGTCGGGCTCGGCCAGCACCTGGCGGCTTATGGTGACGTCCTTGGGGACCACGACGCCGGCAAACGGACCATCGGCGGCAAAGGAGGCAAGATGTTGCGGCTTTTCCCAGGTCAGGCTGCCGCCGAGCGTCCGGCCGCCCTTGCGCAGCTTGACCGGGACGAGATCGTCCTCGGCCTGCGCCAGCCGCGGACCGGCGAACCGCACCAGCACGCCGCCCTGGTCGATCCACGCATTGAGACGCTCGCGGATTTCAGGGGCGATGGTGCCGACATCGGCAAGGATGATCATCGGCAGCTTCTGATCGAGGAACTGCGTGATGCCCTGCTGCGGCGAGCCCTTGTCGGCAAGCCGCACGTCGGCGAACGGCGCCAGCGCACGGGTGAGATAGAAGGTCGGCGCCAGCAGCGGCTGCGCGGTCTCGCTGGTCGAGCCCGAGACGATGCCGATGGCGCGGCGGCGCCAGCGCTTGTCGAGCAGCTGCACTGCGCCGGCGGAGCGCTCACCGGCAATTTCCAGCCGCGTGATGTCGTTGCGCAGCTCGACCGGCAGGTCGAACGACGCTTCGGTTTCCTTGTCCTGCGGGCCGAACGAATAACGCGCTTCGCCGATCGGCGAGGCCTTCTGGTCCAGCGCGCGCACGGTGCCGATGGCGATGCCGCCGTCGGTGCGCAGCACCTTCACCGTCATCCTGGCGGCGGCGTTCTCGGCCGCGACCAGCGCCAGAGCCGCGGAGGTGCCGCCTTCGAACACGGTCAGGCTGCGATCGCCGACGGTCTTGCCGAGGCCCGCCACGAATTCCTCGCCGCGACCGGTATCGACGCTGTCGGAGAGCCAGACGATCTCGCAGTCGCCGGTTGCTTTCAGGAAGCGATCGATTGCGGTCAGGGTCTCGACGCGCTCGATCGAATACGGCTTTGGCGTCAGCTGCCGCAGCGCGACGCGCGCGGCGCCCGCCGGCATCAGGGTGATATCGCGGTTCGGCTCGGACAGCGGCACCAGCGCGATCGCACGGCGGTCGTTCTCGGCACTGGCGATCAATTCGTCGGCGGCCCTGATCCGGATGTCCCAGTTCGAGGCCGCGCTCCAGCCGTCGTCGAACATGATCATCAGCGGCGCCTTGCTGGCGGCCGCGCCTGTTTGCGGATTCCAGATCGGACCGGCGGCGGCGAAAATGACCAGTGCCGCAGCCAGCAGCCGCAATGCGGTCAACCACCACGGCGTTCGCGACGGGGTCTCTTCGCGCGGTGCGATGTCGAACAGCAGGCGCGTCGGCGGAAACTCGATCCGGCGCGGCCGCGGCGGCATCACGCGCAACAGCCACCACAGCACCGGCAGGCTGACGAGGCCGATCAGGAGCAGCGGTTCGGTGAAGGCGAGCGGCAGTCCCATCATGCTGCCGGCCCCGCCTTGATCGTTGTGGTGCGCGCGCCCGATTTGCTCACCTGCATGCCGGCATGCAGGAACAGCAAGAGCTCGGCGGCCGAGCGGTCGGTCGCATGCGTCGTGAACAGCCAGTCGAGCTTGTTGGTCTCGGCGCGGATCTGGTCGCGGTGCAGCGCGAGCCGCGCGGTGTAATCCTGCGCCCAGCTCTCGGCGCGGCCGGCGGTGATCACGCCGAACCCCTCGGGCTCGACGAACTCGACGCGGCCGGAATAGGGAAATGATTCCTCGGCGGGATCGACGACCTGCACCAGCGTGCCATGCGCGCCGGAGCCGGACAGGCCGGCGAGCGTGGTCCTGATCTCGGAGAGCGGCGACCAGAAGTCCGACAGCACGATCGTCTCGGCCAGCGCCGCGGGCACGAAGGAGGGCGGCAGGCTCAAGCGGTCGGCATCGTCATGCAGCATCGCCTGCGCCATCTTGTCGATGACGCTGCGGCTCGCGGTCGGTGCCATCAGCCCGGGAATGCCGACGCGTTCACCGCCGGAGACCAGCAGCTCGGCCAGCGCGAAGGCGACGATCAGCGTCCGCTCGAGCTTGGATTCACGCGCCTGCTTTGACGCGAACGCCATCGAGGGCGAACGATCGGGCCAGATCCAGACCGTATGCGAGGCTTCCCATTCGAGCTCGCGGACATAGAGGAGATCGTCGCGCGCCGAGCGCCGCCAGTCGACATTCTGCGACGGTTCGCCGGAGACGAAGCGGCGGTATTGCCAGAAATTTTCGCCAGACCCGGCGCGGCGGCGGCCGTGCAGGCCGTGGATGACGTTGGCGGCGATACGGCGGGCCTCGAGCACCAGGCGCGGCAGCGAAGCGGCGAGCGTACGGCTTTCGCCATCGGCACGTCGGATCGCGATGACCTCCTTTGCTGTGTGCCCGTTCTCCGTCGCCATCAACCGATCCGTGTCTTCAATTGCCGGATCACGTCCGGAATCGTGCGGCCTTCGGCGCGCGCCTGGAACGTCAGCGCCATGCGGTGCTTCAGCACGGGCTCGGCGAGGTCGAGCACGTCGTCGATTGAGGGCGCGAGGCGGCCGTCGATCAGCGCGCGAGCGCGCACCGCGAGCATCAGCGATTGGCTGGCGCGCGGGCCCGGTCCCCAGGCGATGAACTTGCTGGTGTCGCCGCCGTCCGGACCCGGACGGGCCGAGCGCACCAGCGACAGGATCGCCTCGACCACGGAATCGCCGACCGGCAGGCGCCGGATCAGTCGCTGCGCGGTGATGAGTGCATCAGGTGTCATCGAGCCCTTCGCCAGCGTCTCGTCGGCGCCGGTGGTCTCGAACAGGATGCGGCGCTCGGCGTCGCGGTCGGGATAGTCGACGTCGATCTCCATCAGGAAACGGTCGAGCTGGGCTTCAGGCAGCGGATAGGTGCCTTCCTGCTCCAGCGGGTTTTGCGTGGCGAGCACGTGGAACGGCTTCGGCAGATCGTGACGCGCGCCGGCAACGGTGATGTGCTGCTCCTGCATCGCCTGCAGCAGCGCCGACTGCGTGCGCGGGCTGGCGCGGTTGATCTCGTCGGCCATCAGCAGTTGCGCGAACACGGGGCCGGAGATGAAGCGGAAGGCACGCTTGCCGGAGGTGCTCTCGTCCAGCACTTCGGCGCCGAGAATGTCCGACGGCATCAGATCGGGCGTGAACTGGATGCGCTTGGCATCGAGGCCGAGCGTGATGCCGAGCGTCTCGACCAGCTTGGTCTTGGCCAGACCGGGGACACCGATCAACAGCGCATGGCCGCCGGAGAGGATGGTGACCAGCGTGTTCTCGATCACGCGATCCTGGCCGAAGATGACGGACGCGATCGCATCCTTTGCCGCGCGAATCTGGCTCGACACCTGCTCGGCCGAACGGACGATTCCGTCTTCGAGCTTCTCGACACTCTCCGCCATCCGTTAGCTCCTTCAGCCTGCCATGCAGCTCGCTTGCGTCGTCATGTCATCACGTCCTCAACTCAAGACGTGGGCCCTATGCTAGACTTGCAGGAAGGCCATGTATTCGTTGAATTAACCTATCCCCACCTTATCGGCTTAGGGATATGTAGGGCATCACGAAGTGGCGACCTCCACACCGGACGAATGCGGGGTGGAACCGAGTACCCGGATACAACGTAAACCTGCACCAATCGTGCCAAATGACCGATCGTGCCAAATGACAAAGTCAGGGCAAACCATGGCGAACCAAGGGCAGAGCGCCGATCGCGGTCTTGAGGGGCTGACTGCCGCTGCCAAAACTGCTGCCGATGCCGAAGGCGCCAAAAAGGGCCTGCCTCCGGTGCATTTGTGGAATCCGCCGTTTTGCGGCGATCTCGACATTCGAATCGCGTCAGATGGTACTTGGTTCTATTTGGGGACGCCAATCGGCCGTCATGCCTTGGTTCGCCTGTTCTCGACCATCCTCAAGCGCGAAGGCGACAAGCATTTCCTCGTCACGCCGGTGGAGAAGGTCGGCATTCGCGTCGACGACGCGCCGTTCATGGCGGTCGAGATGCAGAAGGACGGCGATGCCAACCATCGCGTGCTCCGCTTCCGCACCAATGTCGACGACTGGGTCACCTGCGATGCGGCGCACCGGCTGCGCTTCGAGCAGGCCAAGGACGGCGGGCTGACGCCCTATCTGCATATCCGCGCCGAGCTCTGGGCCAAGGTCACCCGCGCGCTCTATTACGATCTGGTTGACATGGGTGAGGAGCGGATGGTCGATGGCCAGCCGATGTTCGGTGTCGAGTCGGCCGGCGAGTTCTTCGCCATGGCCGATGCGGAGCAGGTGAGGGCCGCGCTTTGAACAAGCCTATCTCCAGGAACGATCCCGCCGTGATCGGTGCGGCGGATTTCTTCGCCCGCTCCGCCGCGCGGCTCGGCTTCGACGTTCCGCCCGGCCTCTACGATCCCAACATCATTCCGGCCTCGGGCGATCCCGGCACCGACAAGATGCTCGAGATCATCGCGCGCGAGCAGCCGGTGCGGCCGGCGGCGGTCTTGATCGCGGTGGTCGATCATCCCGAGCCGACAATTCTGCTGACGCAGCGTTCGGCGCATCTGAACGACCATGCCGGCCAGATCGCATTCCCCGGCGGCAAGATCGACGCAACCGACCGCTCGCCGCTCGATGCGGCGCTGCGCGAGGCCGAGGAGGAGGTCGGGCTGTCGCGCGACTTCGTCGAGCCGATCGGCTATCTCGATCTCTACGGCACCGGCTTCGGCTTCCGCATCCTGCCGACGGTGGCCAGGGTGCGCCCGGGCTTTGAGCTGACGATCAACCATTCCGAGGTTGATGATGCGTTCGAAGTGCCGCTATCCTTCCTGATGAACCCGGCCAACCACCAGGTGCACAGCAAGGAATTCCGCGGCATGGAGCGGTCCTACTACGCGATGCCGTTTGCCGAACGCTACATCTGGGGCGCGACGGCCGGCATGCTCCGTGTGCTCTATGAGCGGATCTATTCGTCATGATTCGGCCGATCCTGACCGAGATCGGAATCTTCCTCGTTCCCTTTGCCGTCTATGCGCTGTTCCTGGCCGCCACGCGTTCCGGCCTGTTCGTGCAATCGTCCTGGCCGATCACCATCGTCGCGCGTCTCATGCTGGCGGCGCTCGTGCTGGTGATCGCCGGGCTGATCGGCTTTGCGCATTTCTCCGGCGCCGCACCGGATTCGACCTATGTCCCCGCCCATGTCGAGAACGGCAAGCTCGTGCCGGGCGTGGAAAGATAGGGCCGGCCGATGAGCGCGGTGCCCATGCTCGCCGATGCGCCCTGGCTGATTTCGGGTGGCACCGCGCGCGTCCTGCAATTGCTCAATGCGGATGGCGAGGAGGCGCGGGTTGTCGGCGGCGCCGTGCGCAACGCGCTGCTCGGCCTCGTCCCCGGCGACATCGACATCGCGACCACGGCGCTCCCGCACGAGGTGATGCGGCGCGCCAAAGCTGCCGGCATCAAGGCTGTGCCGACCGGCATCGACCACGGCACCGTCACCCTCGTCATCGACGGGCAACCTTACGAAGTCACGACGTTGCGCGAGGATACCGAGACCTTCGGCCGCAAGGCCAAGGTCGCGTTCGGCCGCGACTGGGTGAAGGACGCCGAGCGCCGCGACTTCACGATGAACGGGCTCTCGGTCGATGCCGACGGCGTCGTCCACGATTACGTCGGAGGCATCGCGGATGCGGCCGCGCGGCGCGTGCGCTTCATCGGTGATCCCGACCAGCGCATCGCCGAGGATTTCCTGCGCATCCTGCGCTTCTTCCGCATCCACGCCGCCTTCGGCGCCGGCGATCCCGACCGCGACGGCTATCTCGCCTGCATCCGGGGACGCGCCGGCCTCGCGAGCCTCTCGGCCGAGCGGCTGCGCATGGAGACGCTGAAGCTTCTGGTCGCTCCCGGCGCGTCCGCCGCCGCGCTTGCGATGGCCGATGGCGGATTGCTGCAGGCGCTGACCGGCGGCGTGGTCTACACCGGACCGCTCGCGGCGATGATCGTGATCGAGCGCGAGCTCGGCCTCACCGCAAGCAGCACGCGGCGCCTCGCCGCGCTGGCGATCGCGGTGACTGAAGACGCCAAGCGCGTCGCCACGCGCCTGAGGCTCTCCAATGCGGAAACCAAGGCGCTGGATTCGATGGGGCACCGCTGGTGGCGCTTGGCCACCAAGGACGAAGCCGATGCGCGGCGGCTGCTCTACCGGCTCGGTGCGGATCGCTATCACGATCGCGTGTTGCTGGGCTGGGCGAGAGCCGGCGGTGACGTCGGCTCGTCGCGATGGCGTGCGCTCGCCGAGCTGCCGCAGCGCTGGACTGCGCCGAAATTTCCGCTTCGCGCCGCCGACTTCATCGCGCGCGGCATGGCGGAAGGACCCTCGCTCGGACATGTGTTGACGCTCGCGGAGGACGCTTGGCTTGCGGCGGATTTTCCCCTAGAGGAAGCCGCACTCGCTTCCATCGCCGATCAAGCTGCGGCACGCGTCAGCCGCGATGAGAGAACGTGACCATCGTCTCAGGCTTCGCCGACATCTCGATCTTTCAGCTCCTGCTGGTCGCGTTGATGGCGTTGTTTGCTTCGATTATCGGTGGTCTCGCCGGCTACGGCACCGGCGCCTTGATGCCGCTGGTGCTGGTGCCTCTCGTCGGCGCCGAACCGGTGGTGCCGATCATCGCGATCTCCGCGATCTTCACCAATTCCAGCCGCGCGCTCGCCTATCTCCGCTATGCCGATCGCCGCCGCGCGCTGATCGTGCTGGCCTGTGCGGCACTGACGACAGCGCTTGGTGCCTACGGCTACACACGGCTGACCAATGCGGGCGCGGCGCTGGTGATCGGCTCCATGCTGATCCTGAGCGTGCCGCTGCGCCGTGTGCTCCGCCGCCGCCAGGTCAAGATCGGCGACACTGGGCTTGCGGCCGGCTCGGTCGGCTATGGCGTGCTGGTCGGCGGCACCTCCGGCTCCGGCGTGATCCTGCTGTCGCTGCTGATGGCCGCGGGCCTGGAAGGCGCGGCCGTGATCGCGACCGATGCCATGATCTCGCTCGGCACCGGCCTCATCAAGATCTCGGTGTTCGGCCTCGCCGGCGCCGTGACCGCACAGGTGCTCGCCTTTGCGCTGCTGATCGGAGCAATCGCAATCCCCGGCGCGTTCCTGGCAAAAGCCTTCGTCGAGCGGATGCCGGTGCACATCCACACCGCGATCCTCGACGTCGCGGTGATCACCGGCGGCGTAGTGATGATCTCGGCTGCGGCGAGGCAGCTCATCTAATCAATCGGATGTGGCGCTGTCCCGCTGCCAGTTTGGTTCACGCCGCGGGTCTAGTGTGAGGGACTGCAGTCCAGTTCCTTGATCCTGCCGGCGGCGTCAAATGCCAAAAGTGCACTCATGACGCCAGCACTGGTGAGGTACGAGATAATGGTGCCGTCGTTGCGCCAGGGATTGAGATCATCCAACGTGCCTGCCGGATATTTCCGGAGGTGATCGACCCAATAGGCACGAAGTGCTTCGCGGCCGGTGATGGTTTGGCTGCCGGCGCAGCCGCAGTGGACCACGGCGTCCTCGGCATGAAGTTCCAAAATCGCTTCGATATCGCCCGCGCGATAGGCATCAAGCCAGTCGACCGCAACGGCCATCGGGTCAAAGGACATATTTTTCACTCGCATCGCGTCCAAATCTGGGTCAGGCTCTGGAACCGCCAGGCCTTTTTTGATTTTAATATCCCACCCGGGCACGGCCATATGGCGAACGACATAGGGGACCGGGCCGAGGGCCAAAGTCGATGTTGGACACGTCCGCCAGGCAGGGGATACTCAAGCCCATCCGGCTCGTGATCGTCGATCCACAGCCGATCGTTCTGCAGGGACTGAGGTCGGTCCTCGGGACGCAGCCGGACTTCGACGTTGTCGCATCGTCCAGCGATCGGACAAGCTGCCTCGAAGCAATTCGGAAGCTGACACCTGACGTCGCGCTTCTTGCCGACAAGGTGCCGGATCTGACGGTCTGCGAGATCCTCGCGATTGTGAAGGCGGAGAAGCTCTCCACGCGCCTGGTGTTCTTCACCGAGTCCGATACCGACCACGATCTGACTTCAGCCATCGCAGCCGGCGCCTGCAGCGCAATTTCGAAGTATGCCTCTCCCGCCACGATGCTGCGATCGCTGCGGCTGATGACGAAGAGCGGCGTGGCACTGGAGAAGTCCGATCTCTCCGCACCCGGCAAGGAGGCGGACGGCGATAGCAAAGTCGAAGGGATGCTGGAGCTGTTGACGCAACGGGAACGTCAAATCGCACGACTCGTGGCGGAAGGAATGTCGAACAAGGAGATCGCGCGTCAGCTCAACGTTTCCGACGGGACGGTCAAGGTCCACCTGTACAATATTTTCCAGAAGCTTGAGATCACCAACAGAACTGTGCTCGCGACCATCGCATTGCTGCAACGGCCCTCCGGCCTGGCCGCGCTCTCCCTGGCATTTCTGGCGCTCGCAATTGCGGACGAACTCAAGGCGTCGGAAGCGAACGACATCTTCCCGGATGAGAACGGCGTCGGCCACGTGGACGAGCACGCGGGGTACGAGCCCTGGAAAAAAGGGATTCTCCGGCACCTCGTTGTCTGGGAATCCGGCGAGCCGCCCACGCAGGCCCAGAGAGACTTGTTCGCCAAGGCCGCCCAAATCACCAACCCGGCGGCGGCAATGGAAGCGCTACGCGCGGCCGAGCAATCCGGGGGCGCGAAAGCGTGGACGCACCACGCTCCTGCTGGATCGGGCGCGCCCGATCTTCCCGTGCCCTTACTGCGAGGAGCAAACGACATACAGGTCGGAGTTGACCCGGCCCCGGAACATCAATTCCCGCGGCTTCTTTCCAATGCGATGTCGATGCATGGAGGGTATGGCAACTTTGCTATTCTCACCGGTGCGTTGATCTACGCACTGGAGGATCCCCATCTCGCCGCCCACGCGCATGACCTTCGTCAAGCGTCGATCGACAGCATCCTGGCCGTCACTGAAGAGAGTGCGACCACAAAACTGGCCGCGATCACCCATGCTGCCGCCAATCATGCCGACAATTCAGCCCCGGGTTTCCTTTCGCACGATGTCCGCCTGTCTTTCGCCGCTGTGACCACTGGAAACGGCAACCTCGCTGAAGGCGCTCTGGGCGAAAAGGGCCCGGGCGATGCGGGTGACAATCTCCATAAATTTGTTGGCGCGGACCCTGGTCACGATGCCGGTGTCGGCGGGGGCGGCGACGTTGAAAAAATTGTTTATCGCTCCCCGATTGACTCCGAGTCTAACCAGTTCAAGTCGACCTCTTCCGACGCCGTGTTCGATTTCGCATCTGGGCCGGGCAGGATCAATCTTGCGGCTTTCGGAGCGCTTGCCTGGCTGCACATGACGGCGGCAACCAAGTCTATACCGCCACATACACTGGCCTGGGTCTACGACTCCGCAAGCAACGAGACGATCGTCTATGTGAATGCGACCGATCATATCCTTGATATCGGCGATCGCGGCCTGCTGGAAATCCATCTCGAGGGGATCGTGGCCGTTGCGGAGGCGGATGTCGGCTCCGAGCCAGATGGCGCGGCTGTTGCGACCACCTTGGAGCAGCTCGAAGCCGCGCTGATACCGGCGATCGCAACCGATGAGGCCGCTCTGACGAAGGATCATGTCCAAACCAGTATCGAGGGGAGCGAGAGCTCGCTCGGGACGGCCGGAGCCTGGGCCCTTCTGGCCAACAACGGCTCGGGTTTCCATTTCGGGCAGACCCGGACCGGCTTGGGAGCGCCGACGAGGCTCAGAAGCTCCAGCGACGCGTCGGCGGATGCAACGGAAGAGAGCGATGCTGCATCTGCCGCGTCGGCTCACGCATCATCCATCGAGCTTGCTCATAGCGCGACGGCGCCGACAGTCGCAAATGTCGCATCGAACAGTGGTCCGATCAATGCGGGCAACGGCGTTTCGCCGACGGGGCCCAACGAGATCGGCCAACCCAGCGTCGTAACCGCCGACAGCGCGGGGCACGGCAACTCGCAGCACGCTTCGGACCCATCGACTGAAGCTGGCTCCAAACCGGACAACGGCGTCGGCCATGACGCCGAGCATCACGATAAGGCCTCGGACGCTCCAGGAGGGTCAGCGAAGAACGCAGAACCAGACGGCGCGGAACACGGCAAAGCCGGGCACTCAAATGCTGCAAAAGCACCGGACGCAGCCGAGACCGATCCGGACGTCGCAACGGCCGCCGACGCAGGTCACGGCAACTCGAAGCACGCTTCGGAGCCGGGGTCTGCAAAGGCGGCAGCCGACGAATCGACTGAAGCTGGCTCCAAAGCGGGCCACGGCGTCGGCAATGGCGCCGAGCATCACGCTTCGGCTTCGGAAGCTCCGGGAGGGCCAGCGAAGAAGGCCGACCCAGTCGGCGCCGAACACGGCAAATCCGGGCACTCCGCCGCCCCAAACGCACCAGACGCAGGCGAGATCGATCCGGGCGCCGCGATAGCCGCCGGTGCAGGCCACGGCAACCCGCAGCACGCATCGGAGCCAGGGTCCGCAAAGGCCGCAGCCACCGAATCGACTGAAGCTGGCTCCAAACCAGGCCACGGCGTCGGCAATGACGCCGAGCATCACGCTTCGGCTTCTGACGCTGCGCACGGACCAGCGAAGACGGCAGAACCAGGCGGCGCGGAACACGGCAAATCCGGACACTCAGCCGCCCCAAACGCACCGGCCGCAGCCGAGATCGATCAGGGCGCCGCAACGGTCGCCGGCGCGGGCCACGACAACCCGCAGCACGCATCGGAGCCAGGATCCGCAAAGGCGGCAAGCACGGGATCGACGGAAGATGGGGGCAAACCGGGCAACGGCGCCGGCGATGGCGCCGAGCATCACGCTTCGGCTTCGGAAGCTCCGGGAGGGTCAGCGCAGAAGGCAGAACCAGACGGCGCGGAACACGGAAAATCCGGGCACTCAGCCGCTGCAAGCCCGCCGGACGGAGCAGCGATCGATCCGGCCGCCGCAACGCCCGCCAGCGCGGGCCACGGCAACTCGCAACGCGCTTCGGAGCCAGGATCTGCAAAGGCGGCAAGCACGGAATCGACGGAACATGGAGGCAAACCGGGCAACGGCGCCGGCGATGGCGCCGAGCATCCCTCTTCGGCTTCGCAGGCTGCGGGGACCGTGAAGACAGCAGAACCAGCCACCGTGGACCACGGTAACTCGCAGCACGCTGCGCAATCTGCAGCAATCGCAGACGACGCACACACGGCCAAGGCTGCGTTCGAAACCGGCGGCGCAGACCAGGGACCGGTATTCCGGTTCGATAGCGGCGTAGCTCCTTCTGCTTTCGTCGAGATAGTCGGACTGAAAGAGTTCAATCATCCGCTGGATGCGCACGTTCCGCCCGGTCAGGAAGAAGGCCTCGGGTTCAACGTCAAGCTCGTCCCTCATGCACTGAACGGACACGCGGACGATCACGGCACCAACAGCCCGCACCAAGCGATTCTACCTGCGCATCATGATTTGCTGATCTGAACCGCTGCATCGTCATTGACCGAAAATGGCAACTGTCACCGTAGCCACGGCTCAGGAACGCGACGCCTTTGGCGGATCAGCCTGATGGGGAGCAGTTGTTCAGGGTTGCAGCCGTGAGAGCAGACGTTGCCGATCCTGATCGCGACCTCGCTGCTCCATGCGCATCCGTTCAAGTTCGCCTTCAGCTTTGGTTGTGTCCTCGTTCTGGCGCTTCATTTCGATGATCAGCGCCTCCTGCTCGGCGAGCCGGCGTTCTCCTTCGACGACGTCGCGCTCGATCTGCCTCAGCTCATCGTATATCGCCGTCGTGTACATCGCGATCCTCGCGCGGCCGTGCTGCGAAGCACGCCGCAGAGTAGGTTTCGCTTCGTGCAGGGCCTTTATCGGGCGCGCGGTGCGGCTATGACCACAGCGCGACGCGTATGGCTTTTAACTCAGCCAGCTTCGCGAACGTTCCGGCTGATGCCATTTTTTCCCGGGCTTTGATCGATCGCACGAGAGGCCATGTTGTTAACCGATCCCCTTGGCGGAAGCGGATCGCCAACTGCCCGGAACGGATCTCGTCAAGCGAGCGCACCCGTTGTCGGCGGCGATGCACTCGGTCTCAGGGCTGCGCCTCAGCCAAGTTGCAAACAAGCGGTCGGCACAATATCGTCGATCGTCCGCGCCGATGTCTGACGTTCAATCTCCCTCAGGAACCAACCCTATGAATGTGGTCTCAGTGCCCAGCGGGATCCATCGCCCTTCAGGGAAGGTCGATATCCCGTCCGCCTGGGAGGGGGCTGAGATGAAAGCCAATCCCGATCGATGGTTGATATCGCTTGCTGCCGGCGAAATCGCCGAACTCGAGGGCGCGGCTGAAACATATCTTGGTGGAAACAAAAAAATCGCCGAGATCACGAAGGAAAGCTTTCCGCTTCCCCATCTCGGCGCGCACCTGGAAGATCTCAAGAAGAAGCTCCTGGTAGGCATTGGCTTCGAAGTGATCCGCGGCCTCCCGGTGGCAAAATACAGTCAGGAGTTTGCCGCTACGATCTTTTGCGGAGTGGGCGCCCATCTTGGATCGGCGCGGTCTCAGAATGCAGCGGGCCACATTCTCGGTCACGTCCGTGACACCGGCGCCGATGCTAAGGATCCGAACACCCGAATTTATCAAACCTCGGAACGGCAAACATTCCACACGGATTCGTCCGACGTGGTTGGATTGTTATGCATTCGCGAGGCGAGGGAGGGAGGGGATTCTCTCCTTGTCAGTACGACGACAATCTACAACGAGATGTTTGACAGACGTCCCGACCTTGCCGCTCTCTTGTTTGATCCGATCGCGACGGACCGACGAGGCGAGGTGCCGGAGAACGAAAAGCCATATCTTGAAATCCCGGTGCTGAATTGGCATGCGGGGTTCCTGACCGGGTTTTATCAGCGCCAATATATCGATAGTGCGCAGCGCTTTCCCGATGCGCCGAGACTGACGCCGGCTCACGTCGAGGCGCTCGATCTTTTTGACGCGCTCGCAAATGATCCCGCGCTGCATTTCGGCATGCGGCTTCAGCCGGGCGACATGCAGTTCGTTTACAATCATGCCTTGCTGCATGACCGGACCGGATTCCGCGATTGGCCCGATGCAGGCCAGAAGCGTCATTTATTGCGCCTTTGGCTCAGCATGGAAGGCGACCGGCCGTTGCCCGATTGCTTCAAGCAGCGCTATGGCTCGATCGAGATCGGTAACCGTGGCGGCATCATCACCAAAGGGACCAGTTTGAACGTTCCGTTGGATTGACGTTCGAGCATCCAGCGATGTCCGCTCTCGTGCCGATATGGACAGAGGAGCGGACACCAAGTTGGGCGGAGCCGAGCACCCCGACCTAATGAGGACGCGGCCTCAGCCGCGCTTACTCCTCGTCTTCGTCGTCTTCATCCTCGTCTTCGTCGTCGAGCTCTTCCAGGTGCTCGAGCACCGCAAGCGGGAGCGTCTCGCGAAACAGATCGCCCTCCGCGCCCATCCAGAGACAGATCACGTCGTCGCCCTTCACGTCCGCGACGGTGAGCGGCTGCCCGCCGGATTTCAGCATGACGATATCGCCGGCTTTTAGTTCCATGGATGGTCCTTTCGGGTTGATTGACGGCGAAGCTAGCAAACCGGCATGACATGCCGATCACGGGCTACTCGGTCAGTGGATGTGTTGCGGTAGCGCGCATCCGCCGGCCAGACTGCTGAAACGTCGATCAGAGAGCTTTAGGCCGGAGCGATCCCATCACGAGAGGCAATGGTGCCTGTTCGATGGATGGCACAAGGGCTCTTCCGTCCCGTGCGTCGCGACCATGACACCATGCGCCTGTTTTGCCCGACGGCGCAAATGATTTCGTCAGATCCGCAGTTTGCGCTTGCCGCAAGTCCTTGATTTTGCTGCGGCCGTCTACTGTGCATGGGGTTGTTTTCGACGTTTTTGTTTGCGCACCCCGATTGCAGTCAGTCCGGCACCAGTTCTGTCAGCGAGCGGATGATGCGGTCGGGCTTGACGATCGTGCCTTCGGGCAGGCCGTCGCCATGCACGTCGATCCAGATCGCATAGATGCCGAGACGCTGCGGCGTCACGACTTCCCATTCCAGATTGTCGCCGATCATCCATGTGTCCTTGGCGGTGACGCCGAGCGCCTCCATCGCGTGCAGATAGGCACGCTCCTCGGGCTTGCCGAAACCGTGCTCGCCCTCGATCTGGATGTGGTGGAAGCGGTGCGCCAGCTCGAAGCGTTCGACCTTGGCGCGCTGGGTGTCCGCGGCGCCGTTGGTCACCAATGCGAGCTTGATGCCGAGCGCCTTGAGCCTGTCGATAGCGTCATGCGCGCCGGGGAAGACGAACATCTCCTCCTCGCGATAGGCGGTGAAGCGGTCGGCCAGGCGAATGGCGAGGTCGTCGGGCAGGGCGCGATGACCGGCGGCCGCGAGCGCGGTGAAACCGCCCTTGACGGTGAGATGCCGGGCCTCGGCGAGCTTCATCCGCCAGGAAGCGTCCGCATTGGCCCAGAAATTCTTCGCGAAGGCCAGGACGGTGCTCGCGACCAGTTGCGGCGGCAGCGGCGCGAGTTCCTCGGCGAACTCCGCTGTGATCGTGTTCCAGGCGATCTCGGGCCGCGCATAGGCCGACAGGATGGTGTCGTCCATGTCGATCAGCATGGCGCGCGGCAGCGGTCTCATCGCGGGCTTCATCGTCGTCATGGCCATTTCACCACCGGTGGCAGCGACGACAGGATCGAATCCACATTGCCGCCGGTCTTGAGACCGAAGATGGTGCCGCGGTCGTAGAGCAGGTTGAACTCGACATAGCGGCCGCGCCGGATCAATTGCTCCTCGCGATCCTCCGCGGTCCAGCTTGTCGCGAAATTGCGCCGCACGATGTCGGGATAGACCTTCAGGAAGGCGCGGCCGACATCCCGGGTGAAGGCGAGGTCGGCGTCCGAGTCGCCGCTGTCGTGCCAGTCGTAGAAGATGCCGCCGATGCCGCGCGCCTCTTTGCGGTGCGGCAGGTGGAAATACTCGTCGCACCACTTCTTGTACTTGTCGTAATCGGCGATGCCGTTCGGCTGCGTGCAGGCCTGTTTCATTGCGGCGTGGAAGGCGATGCTATCGGCATCGTCCTGCGTGCGCCGGCGGTCGAGCACCGGCGTAAGATCGGCGCCGCCGCCGAACCAGGCTTTGGTGGTGACGACGAAGCGCGTGTTCATGTGCACCGCCGGCACGTGCGGATTGCGCAGATGCGCAATCAGCGAGATGCCGGAGGCCCAGAACTTCGGGTCGTCCGCCGCGCCCGGAATTTGCGCGCGAAACTCTGGCGCGAATTCGCCGTGCACGGTGGAGCAATGCACGCCGACCTTCTCGAACAGGCGGCCTGACATCATCGACATCACGCCGCCGCCGCCGGCCGCGCCGGTATGATCGGTGCGCTGCCAGGGTGTGCGTTTGAAGCGGCCGGCCTCACCGGGATAAAGGCTCTCGGGGGCATCGTCCTCCAGCCGCTCGAAGCTCGCGCAGATCTCGTCGCGCAAGGCTTCGAACCAGGCGCGTGCGCGCGTCTTGCGGTCTTCGATCGAGCTCGGGTCCAATGTGGATGTCATTCCGTCAGCCCTGCGGACCGTAATAGGTGCAGCTCTCGTTGCAACTGTCGCGATGGATGCTGACGCGGGTGAGCTTGCCGATAGGTGCCAGCCGCTCCCAGACGAAGCGCGAGAGGTTTTCCAGCGTCGGTGTGCCCAGCGCCTCGATCTTGTTGAGGTACTTGTGATCAAGCGTCATCCGCACGTCATCGATGGCTCGCTGGACCAGGCCGAGATCGACCACCATGCCGGTTTTGGGATCGGGCGTGCCGCGCAGCGTCACCTCGGCGCGGAAGGAGTGGCCGTGGATCTCTTCGCTGGCCGCGCCGAACGTCGTTCCCGACAATGAGTGCGCCGCCTCGAAGCGAAACGATTTCGTCAATTCCCACATCTGTTCGAAAACCAATCCTATCTGATACCGAGCGACTTATGCGTCTGCACGCTGAGCCGCCATTGCGGATGATTGAGGCAATAGTCGATGGCGCCCGCGGTGTTTTGGGCGACCTCGGGCCCGTCCATCGGCTGCAACGAGAAGCGCTCGAAGGCGAGATCCGCGAAGGCCTCCGGCATGGCGAGCGGTTGTGGATAGACCAGCTTCAGCTCGTGGCCGCGCCGGATCACCAGATCGCTGCCGCCCTTTGGGCTGACGCAGATCCAGTCGAGCCCCTCGGGCGGGGCGATGGTGCCGTTGGTCTCGACGCCGATCTCGAAGCCGCGGGCATGGAGCGCGTCGACCAGCGCGGTATCGACCTGGAGCAGCGGCTCGCCGCCGGTGAGCACCACATAGCGGTTGTCGGTGGAGGCTGTCCATTGCGCGGCGATGGTGTCTGCGAGTTCCGCGGCCGAGCCATAGCGACCGCCGAGGGTGCCGTTGGTGCCGACGAAATCGGTGTCGCAGAATTTGCAAGTGGCCTCCTGACGGTCGGCCTCGCGCCCGCTCCAGAGGTTGCAGCCGGCAAAACGGCAAAACACGGACGCGCGCCCGGCATGGGCGCCTTCGCCTTGCAAGGTCAGGAAGATTTCCTTGACCGCGTAACTCAACCGTCTCTCCTCAACATCTCAAACTTGCGGGTTCCGGAGCTGCCTTAGCGCTTCGCCTGCGGCCATCGCCGCGGTCATGGCGACATTGAGCGACCTCAGCCCCGGAGCGATCGGGATCACCAGCCGCGCGTCCGCCGCCTCGACCACCGCCTCGGTGACGCCGGCGCTCTCGCGCCCGAATAGCAGGATGTCCGCCGTCTGGTAACGGAAATCGCGGTAGTCGGTCGCCCCCTTGGTGGTGAACAGCAGCAGGCGAGCGCCTTGCGCCGCCCGCCATTGCTCGAACTTTGACCAGGAGTCATGCCTGACGATGCTGACCTGATCGAGGTAGTCCATTCCCGCCCTGCGGAAATGCCGGTCGGAGACCGGGAAGCCCGCCGGTTCGATGATATGGGCGGCCATGCCCAGACAGGCGCAGAGCCTGAGAATCGTGCCGGTGTTCTGGGGGATGTCGGGTTGGAAAAGCGCTATCTGCATGGGCTGTGCATGGGTTGTATCGGTTCGGTGCGGGCCGGAAATGTCTCAATAAAACATCGCTGGCCGCGGAATTCGTGCATTGCACGCTCCCGCGCCGATAGCGGGCTTGCGCTCGCCCGGCAAGGGTGCCAATAGAACGATTCTGGACTGCTGTTTTCGCCTTGTTTTGGTGGGGGCACGTGAAGTTCTGCCGCCGCGGGGGGCCGCGGGCGCCGGCAGGCTGTTCCGGGGACCTTGGGGGCTCCCGGAGCGGTTCCGCCGGCTGCATAAGAAGAAAGGGTTGGAATCGTGACGACAGCGTCTTCGGCGGACCATCCGACACGCCGTGATTTCTTATTCGTTGCAACGGGGGCAGCTGCAGCAGTAGGGGGCGCAGCCGCGCTCTGGCCCTTTATCTCCCAAATGAATCCCGATGCGTCGACCATCGCCGCTGGTGCGCCGATCGAGGTCGATCTCAGCCCGGTTGCCGAGGGGCAGGACATCAAGGTGTTCTGGCGCGGCAAGCCGATCTATATCAGCCACCGCACCAAGAAGCAGATCGACGAGGCGCGCGCCGTCAACGTGGCGAGCCTGCCCGATCCGCAGTCCGACGAGGCCCGGGTCAAGTCCGGCCATGAGCAGTGGCTGGTCGTGATCGGCATCTGCACCCATCTCGGCTGCATCCCGATCGCCCATGAAGGCAATTACGACGGGTTCTTCTGCCCCTGCCATGGTTCGCAGTACGATTCGTCCGGCCGCATCCGCCAGGGGCCCGCGCCCGCGAACCTGCCGGTGCCGCCGTACCAGTTCGTTTCCGACACCAAAATCCAGATCGGCTGAGCTTCGGGCCCTCGTCCGAAGCTTCGCGCCGTCTCGTCGTATTATTTCCTCAGGATCGCATCATGAGCGGACCATCCGACTACCAGCCGAGCAATCCGGCCCTGCAATGGATCGAGCGACGTCTGCCGATCCTCGGCCTCATGCACTCCTCCTTCGTGGTCTATCCCACCCCGCGCAACCTGAACTATTGGTGGACCTTCGGCGCCATCCTCTCCTTCATGCTGGGGATCCAGATCCTGACCGGCGTGATCCTGGCGATGCACTACACGCCGCATGCCGACCTCGCCTTCAAGTCGGTCGAGCTGCTCGTCCGTGACGTCAATTACGGCTGGCTGCTGCGCAACATGCATGCCGTCGGCGCCTCGATGTTCTTCGTCGCTGTCTACGTCCACATGCTGCGCGGCCTCTATTACGGCTCCTACAAGGAGCCGCGCGAGGTGCTGTGGATCCTTGGCGTCATCATCTACCTCCTGATGATGGCGACGGGCTTCATGGGCTACGTGCTGCCGTGGGGCCAGATGAGCTTCTGGGGCGCCACCGTCATCACCAATCTGTTCTCCGCCATCCCCTATGTCGGCGAGAGCATCGTGACGCTCTTGTGGGGCGGCTATTCGGTCGGCAACCCGACGCTGAACCGCTTCTTCTCGCTGCACTATCTACTGCCGTTCCTGATCGCGGGCGTCGTCGTGCTCCACGTCTGGGCGCTGCATGTCTCCGGCCAGAACAACCCTGATGGCGTCGAGCCCAAGACGGAAAAGGACACTGTTCCGTTCACGCCGCATGCAACCATCAAGGATATGTTCGGCGTCTCCTGCTTCATGCTGCTCTACGCCTGGTTCATCTTCTACATGCCGAATTATCTCGGCGACGCCGACAATTACATTCCGGCGAACCCGGGCGTGACGCCGCCGCACATCGTGCCGGAATGGTATTACCTGCCTTTCTACGCGATCCTGCGCTCGATCCCGAACAAGCTCGCGGGCGTGATCGGGATGTTCTCGGCGATCATCATCCTGTGCTTCCTGCCCTGGCTCGACGCCGCCAGGACGAAGTCGTCGAAGTACCGTCCGCTGGCCAAGCAGTTCTTCTGGATCTTCGTCGCGGTCTGCATCCTGCTCGGCTATCTCGGCGCGCAGCCGCCGGAAGGCATCTATGTGATCGCCGGCCGGGTCCTGACGTTCTGCTATTTCGCCTACTTCCTGATCGTGCTGCCGCTGCTCTCGCGGATCGAGAAGCCGCGTCCGGTGCCGAACTCGATCTCGGATGCCGTCCTGGCCAAAACCGGGAGCAGGTCGACGCCGATGGTGTCGAGCGCGATCGTGCTTGCGCTGGCGGGCGCGTTGTTTACGGGCTCAGCCGACAGCGCGCGCGCCTCCGAAGGCAGCGACAAGCCGCCGGGCAACAAATGGTCGTTCGCCGGTCCGTTCGGCAAGTACGATCGCGGCGCATTGCAACGCGGCCTGAAGGTCTACAAGGAAGTCTGCGCCAACTGTCACGGCCTGTCCTACGTCGCCTTCCGCAATCTCGCGGAAGCCGGCGGTCCCGGCTATTCGGTCGCGCAGGCTGCAGCCTTCGCCTCCGACTACAAGGTCAAGGATGGTCCGAACGACGCCGGCGACATGTTCGAACGCGCGGGCCGGCCGGCGGATTATTTCCCCTCGCCATTCCCGAACGAGCAGGCGGCGCGTGCGGCGAACGGCGGCGCGGCGCCGCCGGATCTGTCGCTGATCACCAAGGCGCGTTCCTACGGCCGCGGCTTCCCGATGTTCATCGTCGACTTCTTCACCCAGTATCAGGAGCAGGGTCCGGACTACGTCTCGGCGCTGCTCCAGGGCTTTGAGGACAAGGCGCCCGAAGGTGTGACCATCCCGGAGGGCTCCTACTACAACAAGTACTTCCCGGGCCACGCCATCAAGATGCCGAAGCCGCTCAGCGACGGCCAGGTCACCTATGACGACGGCTCGCCGACCACGGTCGCGCAGTATTCCAAGGACGTCACCACGTTCCTGATGTGGACCGCCGAACCGCATATGGAAGCGCGCAAGCGCCTCGGTTTCCAGGTGTTCATCTTCCTGATCATCTTCGCCGGCCTGATGTACTTCACCAAGAAGAAGGTCTGGGCAGACTCGCACTGAGGGGCCCGAGGCGAGAATGAAGAGGCCCCCGCAAGGGGGCTTTTTTGTTGGGCACGAGAGTGTGTTGTCAGGCGCGATTGCCTATCGCCCGCTCAAACGCCAAAATGCCGCCAACCGCTCCCCAAAAACTCGTCGGAGGACACCATGGGAACCGCCATCACCTTCAAGCGCCCGGACGGCAAGGACGCATCGGGCTATCTCGCCAATGCCGCGCGCGGCAACGCGCCGGGCGTGGTGGTGATCCAAGAATGGTGGGGCCTTTCGGACCAGATCAAGGGCCTCTGCGACCGCTTCGCGCTGGCCGGGTTCGATGCGCTGGCGCCAGATCTCTACAAGGGCAAGGTGGTGCCGTATCACGACACCGACGCCGCCGGCAAAGAGATGAACTCGCTCGACTTCATGGACGCCACCACGCAGACGGTGCGCGGCGCCACGCAATATCTGTCGCGCAACGGCGCCAAGGTGGGCCTGACCGGCTTCTGCCTCGGCGGCGCCGTCACCATCATCGGCGCGGTGCATGTGCCGGAGCTCGCCGCCGGCGTGGTGTTCTACGGCATCCCGCCAGAGCAGGCGGCCAAGCCCGCCGACGTCAAGATCCCGCTTCAGGCCCATTTCGCCAACAAGGACGATTGGTGCACGCCGGAGCTGGTCAACGGTTTCGAAAAGGCCATGAAGGCCGCCGGCAAGTCGCTGGAGCTGTTCCGCTATGACGCCGAGCACGCTTTCGTCAACGAGCAGCGCCAGGCCGTGCACGACCGGGAAGCCGCCGAGCTCGCCTGGGGCAGGGCGACGGAGTTTTTCAGGAAGCATCTGGGGTAGGTGTGCTGCGCCAGTCGCGCTACCATTTCAGTGTCGCCCCGGCCTGGTGCGCAATTGCCCGGCCTTCGCCGGGACGACTGTGGTGATCGGCGTTGAGCAGCCAGCCCAGCCAGCCTTGACGTCGTCCCCGCGCCATGGTGAGTATCCGCCCATGAGCACCGCCGTCCGCCCATCCCGTCTTTGGTGGCGCACCTCCTGAGAGGTGGCCGGTGCGATTTATTCTCCCAAAATCGTCTGAGGTCGCCCACGCAGTGCGGCGGCCTGATCGTTTGTCCTGTGTGGCGTTCCCTCGACAAGTTTCGTAAGAGGACCCCATGAACAGGACCGTCTTTGCCCTTCCGGCTCGAAGCGACTACGTGACCCGCGCAGGGCTTGCGATCACGCGCGTGGCGGAACAGTTTTCCGGCGGCGCCAACCGGCTCGACGATCTCGTCAGCCTGCTCGACCGTCGCCGCGGCGTGGTGCTGTCGTCGGGGACGACCGTGCCCGGCCGCTACGAGAGTTTTGACCTCGGCTTCTCCGATCCGCCGCTCAAGCTCGAGACCACCGGCGTCAATTTCAAGCTGGAAGCGCTGAACGCGCGCGGGGAGGTCCTGATCGCCTTCCTTGCGGATGTCTTGCGCGAGCCCTGCGTCGTGATCTCCGAGACGACGCCCACGCGCCTTGCGGGTCATATCGTCCGCGGCGAAGCCCCGATCGACGAAGACCAGCGCACGCGGCGCGCCAGCGTGATGTCGCTGGTGCGCGATCTCGTCGCCGCTTTCTCCGCCAATGACGACGGCGTGCTCGGCCTGTTCGGCGCCTTCGCCTACGACCTCGTGTTCCAGATCGAGGACCTCGTGCAGAAGCGCGCGCGCGAGAGCGACCAGCGCGACATCGTGCTCTACGTCCCCGATCGCCTGCTCGCCTATGACCGCGCCACCGGCCGCGGCGTCGTGCTCACATACGATTTCGCGTGGAAGGGCAAGTCCACCGCGGGCCTGCCGCACGAGACCGCCGAGAGCCCCTACCTCAAGACACCGCGCCAGGGTTTTGCCGATCACGCCCCCGGCGAATATCAGGCCACTGTCGAGACCGCGCGCGCTGCCTTTGCGCGTGGCGATCTGTTCGAGGCGGTGCCGGGGCAGCTCTTCGCCGAGCCCTGCGACCGCTCGCCGGCGGAAGTGTTCCAGCGGCTCTGTGTCATCAATCCGTCGCCCTACGGCGCGCTGATGAATCTCGGCGAGGGCGAATTTCTCGTCTCGGCCTCTCCGGAAATGTTCGTGCGCTCGGACGGACGCCGGGTCGAGACCTGCCCGATCTCGGGGACGATCGCGCGCGGTACCGATGCGATCGGCGATGCCGAGCAGATCCGCCAGCTCCTGAACTCCGAGAAGGACGAGTTCGAGCTCAACATGTGCACCGACGTCGACCGCAACGACAAGGCGCGCGTCTGCGTTCCCGGCACCATCAAGGTGCTGGCGCGCCGGCAGATCGAGACCTATTCAAAACTGTTCCACACCGTCGACCATGTCGAAGGCATGCTGCGTCCCGGCTTCGATGCGCTCGACGCCTTTCTCACCCACGCCTGGGCCGTCACCGTCACTGGCGCACCAAAACTCTGGGCGATGCAGTTCGTCGAGGATCACGAGCGCTCGCCCCGCCGCTGGTATGCCGGCGCGATCGGGGCGGTGAATTTCGACGGCAGCATCAACACCGGCCTCACCATCCGGACCATCCGGATGAAGGAGGGCCTCGCGGAAGTGCGTGTCGGCGCCACCTGTCTGTTCGACTCCGATCCCGCCGCCGAGGACCGCGAATGCCAGGTCAAGGCCGCGGCCCTGTTCCAGGCGCTGCGCGGCGATCCGCCGAAGCCGCTGTCGGCCTTTGCGCCCGACGCCACCGGAAGCGGCAAGCGGGTACTGCTGATCGACCATGACGACAGCTTCGTCCATATGCTGGCCGATTACTTCCGCCAGGTCGGCGCCGACGTCACCGTGGTCCGCCATGTGCATGCGCTCGACATGCTCAAGCAGAAGCGGTGGGATTTGCTGGTGCTGTCGCCAGGGCCGGGCAGGCCCGAGGATTTTGGGATCAAGAAGACCATCGACGCGGCGCTGGAGGACAAGCTGCCGGTGTTCGGCGTCTGCCTCGGCGTCCAGGCGATCGGCGAGTATTTCGGCGGCGAGCTCGGGCAGCTCACGCATCCCGCCCATGGCCGGCCCTCGCGGGTTCAGGTACGTGGCGGGCGGCTGATGCGCAATCTGCCGAACGAGATCGTCATCGGCCGCTATCACTCGCTGTATGTCGAGCGCGACAGCATGCCGGAGGTGCTATCCGTCACCGCCAGCACCGAGGACGGCGTCGCCATGGCGCTCGAGCACAAGACCCTGCCGGTCGCCGGCGTGCAATTCCATCCGGAATCGCTGATGTCGCTGAGCGGCGAGGTGGGCTTACGAATTGTCGAGAACGCGTTCCGCCTGGATGCGTCGCGCTGATTGAGAGGCACCATGACTTTTGACCATGATCTGAAGGCGAGCGTCCGCACCATCTCGGACTATCCGAAACCCGGGATCTTGTTCCGCGACATCACCACGTTGCTCGCAGATGCGCGTGCGTTCCGCCGTGCGGTCGACGAACTCGTCAATCCCTGGGCCGGCAACAAGATCGACAAGGTCGCTGGCATGGAAGCGCGCGGCTTCATCATCGGTGGCGCGGTGGCGCACCAGGTTTCGGCCGGCTTCGTGCCGATCCGGAAAAAAGGCAAGCTGCCGCACACCACCGTGCGGATCGCTTACTCTCTCGAATACGGCATCGACGAGATGGAGATGCATGTCGACGCCATCCAGCCGGGTGAGCGTGTGATCCTGGTCGACGACCTCATCGCCACCGGCGGCACCGCGGAAGGTGCGGTGAAGCTGCTGCGCCAGATCGGCGCCAATGTGGTCGCCGCCTGCTTCATCATCGATCTGCCCGATCTCGGCGGCGCCGCCAAGCTGCGCGCGATGGACGTGCCGGTGCGCACGCTGATGACGTTCGAGGGGCACTGAGGGCACGGCACGGCTGGCGACGTTCAGATCGGCTCGGCCTTTAGCTCCGACAGCCAATGCAGCATGCGCTCTTTGAGGAGCGCATTCCTGACATAGTCGCTCGCCTCATCTTTCAGCCGCTCGCATTCGCCGAGTGTCAGGCCTGCCTCACCGTGCATGTTCCACGCAGTCTGGAGTCTACGGCAGGTGTGGCTACCCTGGCGCAGCGAGAACCAGATGCGATTCTGGATTGTCTCGAGGTTCGAGGCTTGGCCGACCCAGGCCTCGCCCGAGGCCGCGCAGCGGACGACGTAGATGCCGGCAACGGTCTTCCGCTCCTTATAGGCGGCGATTGCTGCTTTACGGTCGATGCTCACGGTGAAGAGGCCTTGCTGAGGAACGATGGTGCGTACACTCAGTAACCGCAACGTCGCTGGGCGTCAATATTATCCGGGTAAAATGTTCAGGACCGTTGCAGGATCAGGCTGAGCTCGAGTTCGCGGAAGGCGAGGTAATTGCGCCGGGTCCATTGGTGCAGCTCGGTCGAGGCATCCTTCTCCTGGCGAAGATAGCCGGTGAAGGAGAAATTCAGGCGGCTGATATAGGTCTTCAGGAATCCGGGCAGCGCCGGCAGGCGCAGCAGCCGGCCGCCGGCCATCGCTTCCGGCAGCTCGCCGCGCACGATGTGCTCGTTGTCCACCGTGATCAGGTTGATCCGCGGGATCTGTTCGCGCAGCATCTCGTGGGCGCGGGCCGAGACGCGGTCGGTGTCGGCGACGAACAGGATCATCGGCGCGACGTGGCGGCGCGCAGCCTCTTTCAAGAGGCCGATCTCCTCCGTCATCTTGAAGAACTCGTCAAAGGCGTGGAAGCCGAGGTCGATCACCTTGGCAAGCCCGTCATCGACGATGACACGATCCATCAGCTGCATCTTGCCGTAGGTGTCGATCACGTCGGCGGTCTCGGTGATCGTTGGCAGATAGTCGAGCAGCGACGGCTCCTTCAGGTTGACGTCGAAGGCCACGACGTTGCCGTTCTTGAGCAGCAAAAATTCGCTCAAAAGCCGCGCCAGCAGGGTCTTGCCGACCTGCGGGCGGGGCGAGCAAATGATGTAGAGGGGCGTTGCGGACATCGATAGCTATATCAGTCGAACTTGGCGACCAATCCAGCCGTATCCGCCCGGCTTGCGCAACTATTTTTCGCTGTTGCGGGCCCCGGATTTCGTCGAGCCGACGATATCGGTCAGCCGGATCCGATCGAACTCACTCCAGACGTTCGCCAGCCAGTGTCGGACATAACCACGCAGCACGAAGGAGTAGTTGGCGGCCTCGTCGTTGACGCCCTTGTTGGCGACGAATTTCAGGAATGGGACGGAGGACACCTCGACCTGCTCATAGGCCATTTCGTTGAGCTTGGGGATGGTCAGCTCGGTCGCGTCCTTGATGCGGTTGAAATACGATTGGTAAGTCGACTGATCCCACTGGAAGAACTGAGTATCGTTGATGAAGTTCTTCACCAGGAAATATTTCGCGCCGCCCATGAAGCCCGCGGTCTCGGCGATCTCGTCCAGCGAGGCGATCGAGGGTCCGAGGATGTGGAACACGGCAAAGGTGATCTGGCCGGCCTTGGCGGCGTCGAGGAATCCGATGTCGCGCAAGGAGGCGAGCGCCGGCGAGAGCAGGCCGGCCCGGACGTCGATCACGGTGACCGACGGGCTCGTCGCGTTGAGCGTATCGAAGATCTTCATCTGATCCGACGTCGTCGTCATGTCGACGATCTCGGTGATGTCAGGATGGAAGCGCTTCAGGGTTCCGCGCGGCGATTCGGTGTCGAAAGCGCGCGTCGGCACGTTGTTGGCGGAAAAATAATCGAGCAGGGTGCGCGACACCGTGGTCTTGCCGACCCCACCCTTGTCCGCGCCCACCACAACCACTGCCGGCTTTGCCATTGCTGTCCCCTAACGCGCGCCCCCGATCGCGAGGTTGCAATCGGACGGGCCCCAAATCGATGTCGCAGACATGTCCCAAGTCTGCTGTTGGGCGCGAACATGGCAGAAACAAGGGAGAATTCAATTCCGCAGGGCCCAGTTATGGCAATTCCCGAGGTTTTTCCCAAGCACGACGAATCCTGCCGGGCATGGCGTCAAATCACGCTCAATGGCGGCCCCAAGGACCCAAGGAATTGCCCAAGGGATTGCTTACTCGATTGCCTATCGGGTTGCTGCTGGCGGTTCCGGCGGAGCTGGGTGCGGGCAGGGGCGGCGGACTGGCCGCGCCGCCTACGTCGTTCCAGGGCCCCTGGCGCGGTGGCGGTCGGACGCCCTGCTGGTCGGCTTGCGTGTCTGGCTCCTCGGCCTCGTCGGCGGAAAGCGGCAGCGGGCCGGGATCATGGCCGCCGGCGAACTTGACCAACGCGTCGACTCGCGACTGCACCGAGGGGTGGGTCGCGAACAAATCGGCAAAACCCTCGCGCGGATTGTCGACGCAGAGCTCCATCACTGCCGAGGTTGCGCCCGGCAGCTCGCCGCGGTTCTCGATCTTGCGCAGTGCCGAGATCATGGCGTCCGGATTTTTCGTCAGCTCGACGGAGCCTGCGTCCGCGAGATATTCGCGCGAGCGCGACAGCGCGAGCTTCACCACCTGAGACAACAGCCAGGCCACCACGATCAGCACGACCGCGATGATGATGACGATCACCGCGCCGCCGCCCGAACTCTTGCTGTCGTTCGACGACGAGGACGATCGTGACGAGGAGGAGCCCGACGACCACGAGCCGCCGGAGCCGGAGCTCCAGCTGAAATTCGTGAACAGGCGGAAGAACAGTTCGCCGAAGAATCCGACCACGCCCGCGATGATGACGGCGACCACCATGAGCTGCACGTCGCCGTTCTTGATATGGGTCAGCTCGTGACCCAGCACCGCCTCGATTTCCTGGTCGTCCAGCGCATTGAGGAGACCGGTGGTGACGGTGACCGAATATTGCCGCGGGTTGAGGCCGGTCGCGAACGCGTTCAGCGCCGGGCTTTCCATGATCTTCAGCTTCGGCATCGTGATGCCGCGCGAGATGCAGAGATTTTCAAGCAGATTATAGAGCCGCGGCTGCTCCTGCCGGGTGACGTCGTGGCCGCCGGTCACCGCATCGATCATCGACTGGTGGAAGAAATAGGCGATCACGATCCAGGTCGCTGCCACGACGGTCGCAACCGGTGCGGCGACTTTCAGATCATAGAAGGCGCGTCTCAGATAATGGAGGACGGTCTCGTCGCCATTGATGACGGCTTCGGCGATCAGCGCGCCGGCATAGACCAGCACGTAGACCAGCGCGAACAGACCGGCGAGCAGGAGCATCGAACGAAACTTGTTCGAGGCGATGTGCGTGTAGAGACCATACGCGGCCATGACGCGATGCCCTGCCGGCCTATCGGCTCAACTCAGAATTTCACCTGCGGCGTGGCCTCGACCTCGGTGCGGCTGGCGCCGAGATCGAAGAAGTCCTTTTTGGTGAAGCCGAACATGCCGGCGAACAAGGCTGCCGGCATCTGCTGGATGCCGGTGTTGTATTCCTGGACCGCGCTGTTGAAGAAGCGTCGGCTGGCCGCGATCTTGTTCTCGAGATCGGACAGCTCGCTGGCGAGCTGCTGGAAATTGGCGTTGGCCTTGAGGTCGGGATAGGCCTCCGACAGCGCGATCAGTCGGCCGAGCGCGCCGGAGAGCTGGGTCTCGGCCGCGGACACCTGCGCCGGTCCCTGCGCCGACATCGCCGAATTGCGCGCCTTGATGACGTCGTCGAGCGTGCCGCGCTCATGCGAGGCATAGCCCTTCACCGTCTCGACCAGGTTCGGGATCAGATCGTGGCGCTGCTTGAGCTGCACGTCGACGTCGGCAAAGGCCTGGCCGACGCGCTGGCCCAGCGCCACCAGCCGATTGTAGGCGGCGAAGGCAAAGAACACGAGGACGACGATAACGCCGAGAACGATCCAGCCGGTCGACATGGAGAACTCCTGAAGGGGGAAGAAGGCGGGCGCTAGGGTAGACCAAATTGACGCCGAGCGAGAGCCCGGTACAGACGAGAGGTAAGACTTGGTCGGATGAGGGACTATCCGAGTTCAAGGCGAAAGCGCCGGAGCAGGTTAACTTTCGGACAGGATGGCATCACCCCAGCGCCAGCGGCGGGCGCTTGCATAGGCGACCTTGTCCCGCCGTGGGACTTTGGCGAGTTCGACGCCTTGCTCGGTGCAGAGCTTTGCCGTGATCTCGGCCTTGCCGAGATCCGGCGGCGCCAACACGCGCGCGGCGCGGGTGGCGGGAGGCCTACGGGTTAGCGCCACGTAGATGAATCGCTCGTCCTCGAACGGCACCTCGGCGCCCTTGATTTGGCGGTGAGCCTGCGAGCGCGGCAAGCGCTGGGAGAAATGGCACCAGTCGGGCGCCGTCAGCGGACACGGCTTTTCGTGCGGGCAGGGTGCGGCGACATAGGCGCCCGCCGCGATCAGTTGCTGGCGCAAGGTGAGGATGCGGGCGTAGCCGGCGGGCGTGCCGGGCTCGATCACGACCAGCACGTGGCGCGCTTTCGCCCACATCGCTTCCGCGAGCTTGCGTTGATCGCCCTCGCTGAGCTCGCCGATGACATAGCTCGCGACGACGAGATCGGCTTGCGAAACCTCAGCGAGGTTCGCGCCGGCATCGCCCGGCAGATAGCGGCAATTCGCCAGACGCGTGCTGTCGCGCGCCAGTTCGAGCGCGAGACGGCTCAGCGTGGCGTTGGCATCGAGCAGGGTGAAGGATTGCAGCGACGGAAAAGCTTCCGCAGCGGCCCAGCTCGCGGTGCCCGGACCTGCGCCGACGTCGAGCAGCGTTTCCGGACCGAGGTCCGGTGCGACCTCGGTCAGCGCATTCAGACTTGCCGCCACCGCAGCGTAGGTCGCCGGCATCCTCGCGAGCGCATAGGCGAGCGCATCGGCCTCGGACTTGATCGTGCCGGAGCCGCCCCCTGCACGATAGGTGGTCGAGATTTTCTGCGATCGCTGCGCAGCGTCGGTGCGCGAGAACCCCTGGAGCTTGCCGTCGAGGGCCGCTTTCAGTTCGGCGGGGAGGGTGGGTGAGATCATCATTCGTGGTCATCATCCGCTTGCGCGGATGACGACGTCAATGGGTGCGTGACGGGAGCGGACTCACGCCACGTTCTGGTCGAGAATGTCCACCGCCTCTTGCAGGTTCACCGACACCAGTTGCGAGACCCCGCGTTCGGCCATGGTGACGCCGAACAGGCGGTTCATCCTCGCCATCGTGATCGGGTTGTGGGTGATGATGATGAAGCGCGTGTCGGTCGAGGCGGTCATCTCGTGCAACAGGTTGCAATAGCGCTCGACGTTGTGGTCGTCGAGCGGCGCGTCGACTTCGTCCAGCACGCAGATCGGCGAGGGATTGGTGAGGAACACCGCGAAGATCAGCGCCATCGCGGTCAGCGCCTGCTCACCGCCGGAGAGCAGCGATAGCGTCTGCGGCTTCTTGCCCGGCGGCTTGGCGATGATTTCGAGGCCGGCTTCAAGAGGGTCATCGCTCTCGATCAAATGCAACGCGGCTTCGCCGCCACCGAACAGCTCGACGAACAGGCGCTTGAAGTGGTTGTTGACGACCTCGAACGAGGTCAGGAGCCGCTCGCGAGCTTCCTTGTTGAGGCTCTGGATACCCTGGCGCAACCGCTTGATGGCCTCGACGAGGTCGTCGCGCTCGGTGACCAGACCATTATGCTGGGTCTCGACCTCGCGCAGCTCTTCCTCGGCGCGCAAATTGACCGCGCCCAGGCGCTCGCGATCGCGGCGCATCTTTTCGAGGTCTTCCTCGATGTCGTGCAGCGGCGGCAGCTCGGCGCCGGGCTCGATCTCGGCGAGCCCGGCAACGGCCTGCGGCTCGACTTCGAGCATGTCGCGGATCTCGCGCTCGATGTCATCGAGCCTGCGCCGCGCGCTTTCCATGCGCTCCTCGGCGCGGGCGGTGGCCTCGCGCGAGCTCGACAGCGCCTCGAGCGTCAGCTTGGCGACGCGATCGGTTTCGGCCATCGCGGTTTCCGCGCTGGCGAGCGCGTCGGCGGCCATGCGGCGGTCGTTTTCGGCATATTCGATCTCGGTGATCAGCGCGCTGCGCTTCTCCGCGAACACGGCCGGCGCGTTCTCGAGATCGCTGCGCTCGATTGAGACTTCGGCGATGCGCGCCTGGATGGTGTCGATGTGGGAGGCCGCGCTCTCCTTGCGGTTCTGCCACTCGGTGCGTTCGGCGAGGATCGCCTGCACGCGGCGGTCGGCCAGCTCGGCTTCGCGCGCCAGCGCCTGTGCCTCGGCCCGGACCTGGGCGGCCATGCGACGATGACCTTCGATGTCGCTGCGGACAGCGGCGAGACGGGTTTCGGTGTCCTCGCTCGACGGCAGCTCGGAGATCCCGGCTTCGGCGTATTCGTAGGCGGCTTCGGCCTCGGCGCGGTCGGCGGCCAGACGGCTGTGCGCTTCCGACAGCGTCGCCTTGCGTGCAGCGTGGCGGCTGATCTCGCGCTCGACCGTGGCATGGCGCTCGCGCGCGACGTTGAGTTCGCGCTGCGCAGCGCGCCAGGCTTCGCGGCTCGCACCTTCGGTGCTGGCGGCCATCTGCAGCTCGGCCTCGGCGTTCTCCAGCGCCTGACGCTTGATCTGCGCGTCGATGCGGGCCTGCTCCAGCTCGTTCTCGATGTCGATGAGGCGGGCGCGCTCGGCAAGCCGCCTTGCTGCGCCGGTCGGCGCGTGGGCGGCTGCGACAAAACCGTCCCAGCGCCAGACGTCGCCTTCGGGCGAGACCAGCCGCTGGCCGGTCTTGAGCTGCGAGACCAGCTCGGCGCCGCGCTCGCGCGGCACCACGCCGATCTGCGCCAGGCGGCGGGTCAGCTCGGCCGGGGCCTGCACGTGGCTGGCGAGAGGCACGACGCCTTCGGGCAGTTCCGGATCGCCGTCGGTGACGCCGGCATTGGTCCAGCGCATCGGCGCGGACGGATCGACCGGGGCGTCCAGATCGTCCCCAAGGGCTGCGCCGATCGCCTTTTCAAATCCCTTGTCGACGGTGATGCCGTCGATGATCGGCGGCCACAAATTCTTGGTCTCGCCGTTGAGGATCTTGGAGATCGTGCGCGCCTCGGTATCGAGCCGCTGCACGCGCTTGTCGGCTTCGACCAGCGGCGAGCGCGAGGATTCCAGCGTCTGCCGCGCGGCGACGTGCGCGGCTTCGCTGGCCTGAGCGGCGGCTTCCGAGGCCGCCAGCGTCTGCTCGGCGCTCTCGACCGTCGCGGTCAGCTCGTCGAGATCGCCGAAGCCGCCGGTCTCCTCGGTGAGCTTCTGCTCTTCCGCCGCGACGTTCGAAATCTCCTGGTCGAGCCGGGCGAGCTTGTCGCGGTGGGTGCGAACGTTGGCTTCGAGTTGGTTGCGCTTGGCGGTGAGGTCTGCGAGCGCGGTGGTGAGTTCGGCGAACTGCTGCTCGGTTTCGGTCAGCACCGCCTCGGCTTCGGCGACACGTTCATCGACGCCGGAGCGTTTCTCGACGCGCGACTTGATCTCTTCCTTCAGCTCGGCATCTTCGGCGTCGAGGCGCTGCAGCGCGACATCGGCATCCATGGTCTGCTGCTGGGCACGCGAGATATCGCCTTCGAACTGGGCGAGGCGCCGCTCGAGCTCCGCGACGCGCTCCTTGGCGCGCTCTTCCTCGCGGTCGAGCAGCTCGCGGGCGTTGGTCAGGCGCTGAAGCCCCGCCGCGGCGCGCGCTTGGGCATCGCGCAGCGCCGGCATTTCGGCGGCACGGATCGCCTGGATGCGGGCGGCCTCGGCCTGGTGCTGCGTACGCTCCGCCATCTCCCGGACGGCGAGATCGTGGGTGTGGCCAGATTCGTTGACGTCGGCATGGGCGCCGATCCAGCGCAGATGGAACAGGGTTGCTTCGGCCTTGCGGACCTTGGCCGCAACTTCGCGGTAGCGCACGGCCTGGCGGGCCTGCTTCTTCAGGCCTTCCATTTGCCCTGCGAGCTGGCCGATCACGTCCTCAACGCGGGTGAGGTTGGTTTCGGCCGCCTTGAGCCGCAGCTCGGCTTCGTGACGGCGGGCGTGCAGGCCGGCGACGCCGGCGGCGTCTTCCAGGACGCGGCGGCGCTGCTCGGGCTTGGCCTGAATGATCTCGCCGATCTTGCCCTGGTGGACGAGGGCCGGCGAGCGCGCGCCGGTGGCGGCGTCGGCGAACAGAATCTGCACGTCGCGCGCGCGCACGTCGCGGCCGTTGATGCGGTAGACCGAACCGGCCTCGCGCTCGATGCGGCGGGAAATTTCCAGAAGCTGGCTGTCGTTCATCGCCGCCGGCGCGGTGCGATCGGAATTGTCGATCGTCATCGTTACTTCGGCGTGGTTGCGCGCGGGGCGATTGCCGGAGCCGGCGAAGATCACCGCGTCCATGTCGGCGGCGCGCAACGACTTGTAGGAGGTCTCGCCCATCGCCCAGCGCAGCGCCTCGACGAGATTCGACTTGCCGCAGCCGTTGGGCCCGACCACGCCGGTCAGGCCGGGCTCGATGACGAAGTCGGTGGCCTCAACGAAGGACTTGAAGCCGTGAAGGCGCAGGCGGGTGATTTTCATAAGCACGCATCTCTGTTGGCAGGCGCGAATCCCCCTGCCGGGACAATACCATGGAAGGCAATGTCGGTATCCGGGCGAGTCGCGCGAGGCGCCTCATGCGGCTGGACAATGGCCGCGGTGCGCTGCGAGGGCAACCGGCGAAAGCCGCTTTTCCCAAGGGATTTATGCCGGGAAAGATACGGCTATCGAGATGCGAATCAGGATTGCGCCGTGCGAATCAGCTCTTGAGCAGCGGATTGATCTTCTTGGCGAATTCCTCGAACGAGGTCTCGCCCTTGATCTTCTCGCCGTTGACGAAGAACGTCGGCGTCGAATCGACCTTCAGAACGTCGCTGGCATATTTCTGGTCGGCGGCGATCTTGTCGAGCAGCGCCTGGTCCTTCAGGCAGGCCTCGACCTGCTGCTGGGTGAGACCGGCCTGCTTGCCGATCCGCGTCAGGGTCTCCGTGGTGTTCTTCACGACCCAATCGTTCTGCTGGCGGAACAGCATGTCGGTGACGGCAAAGTATTTCGGCGCGTCGCCATTGGCGATGCAGCGCGACAGCATCGAGCCGGCGGCGGCTTTGATGTCGAGCGGGAACTCGCGGAAGACGTAACGCACCTTGCCGGTGTCGATGTATTCCGACTTGATCTTGGGAAACACTTGCTCATTGAAGGCCGCGCAATGCGGGCAGGTCATCGAGGCGTATTCGGTGATGGTGACGGCGGCGTCCGTCGGGCCCAGCGCCATGTCGGGCAGCGACACCGGTTTGGCCACGTCACCAGCCGCTGCCTGCGCCATGGCTTCAGGGATCATGGCATCGGAGATGAATCGCAGCGGAGAGAACCCGGCGAGCGCGGCAAGCCCGGTCAGCGACAGCATCGAGGTGAAGGCGCGGCGGGTGATGATCAAGGTCGGCTCCCGGATTGGCGTGGTCTCGCCCGAATTCCCATTCAGACGGCCTGTCGCTAGCTTGAAACGTCGTTTGAGGCAATGGCGAGCGGCAAGGACAGGTCCAGTTTGGCCGCAGAATAAGGCTCAATTTCGCTTGATGGCGGCCCCGAGGCGCGCCAGCGCCGACTTCAATTGTTCATCTTCGATATCGCCCAGGCGCTCAGCCACCTCGGCCACCGATTTGGCGTCCGGCGGGCCGGGCCGGGTCGGCCGGCGGGCGCGCGATAGCGGAGCCTGGCGGAAGGCCAGCTTGCCGACCGCGCTCCAGCCGAAGAAGCGATTGACCCGCTGCAGGATCACATCGGCGGAGTGCTGGATCTCGAGCGCCATCGGCCCCTCGACCCGCAGCACCAGCGTCGCCGGCTCCTGCGGCTGGCCCTCGACCGGCCGCGGCCATTGCATCTTCAGTGGCTCGGCGTGGGCCGCGATCTCCGGTCCGGCAATCTGCGCCCACCGCGTCACCAGCTCGCGCGCGGCAAAGCCCTGCTTGGCATAGGCCTCGGCGAAGACGTCGTTGAGCAGGAGCGACAGCGGCTTGGCGCTGAGGGGACCGGGTTTGATGGGGCGAAGCTTGGACATGGGACCTTATAGCACTCCGGGGCGTCGGCCGCAGGCTCTTCACCGCGAAGAAAAACGTGGATGCCCCCGACAAGCGTGGGCACGACGTGGAGAGATCGACGCATTGCCGTTACAGTGCGGACATGAGCCCCAAATCCGCCCTCAAGGCGAAATCGGAACCAGTTCCGCCGGAGACCCCATCGCGTCCGCTCGCGCTGCTCCAATGGTATGACCGCCACCGCCGCCGATTACCCTGGCGGGCTCCGCCCGGCGAAGCATCCGACCCTTACCGCGTCTGGCTGTCCGAGATCATGCTGCAGCAGACCACAGTGAAGGCGGTCGGGCCCTATTTCGAAAAATTCGTCTCGCGCTGGCCTGATGTCACCGCGCTCGGACGGGCCTCGCAGGAGGACGTGCTGCGGATGTGGGCCGGGCTGGGCTATTATTCTCGCGCCCGTAATCTCCATGCCTGCGCGGTCGCGGTGACGCGCGAGCATGGCGGCACCTTTCCCGACACCGAAGTGCGTCTGCGCGCGCTGCCGGGCGTCGGGCCCTATACGGCGGCAGCGATCGCGGCGATAGCGTTCGATCGACGCACCATGCCGGTCGACGGCAATATCGAGCGCGTGGTCTCGCGGCTCTTTGCAGTTGAGGAAGAGCTCCCGCAGGCCAAGCCGCTGATTCAGGAGTTGGCTGCGACGCTGCTTGCCGATTCTCGCGCCGGTGATAGCGCGCAGGCGCTGATGGATCTGGGCGCCTCGATCTGCACGCCGAAAAAGCCGGCCTGCTCGCTATGCCCGCTGAACGAGGGCTGCACGGCGCGCGCGCTGGGAACGCAGGACACGTTTCCGCGCAAGGCCGCGAAGAAGAGCGGCGCGCTACGGCGCGGCGCCGCTTTCGTTGTCACGCGCGGCGACGAGCTTCTCGTCCGCACCCGTCCCGAAAAGGGGTTGCTCGGCGGCATGACCGAAGTACCGGGGTCGGACTGGCTGGCCGGGCAGGACGACGCCAAGGCAAAACGGCAGGCGCCCGAGTTGAAGGGGCTGTCGCGCTGGCAGCGCAAGGTCGGCGTGGTCACCCACGTCTTCACGCATTTTCCGCTGGAACTGGTGGTCTACACGGCGAGGGTGGAAGCGCGGACGCGGGCACCCGCCAGCATGCGCTGGGTGCCGATCGCCACGCTCGCCGATGAAGCATTGCCCAACGTCATGCGTAAGGTGATTGCGCATGGATTGGACCCTAGCAGCCCATCCTGCTGACAAAATGCTGGCAGCAGGCCTGCGTTAGCTGTGGTAGGCAACGGAGGCTCGCATGATCAAGACCGCGCTCGACAACTTTCCCAGGCCGCCCTGTGCCGAGCTATTGGGGTGGCGCCTGCTCGATGCCCGACCCAGGGAAGGCTGGATCAAGCTCGCCTTCGACGGCAAGCCGGAGTTCTGCAATCCGGCCGGCTTCATCCAGGGCGGCATGCTCTCGGCCATGCTCGACGACACGATGGGCCCCGCCGTGCTGGTGATGAGCGAGGGCAGGCTCTACACCACCACCATCAGCATGACCGTGAATTTCCTGGCGCCCGCAAAGCCCGGACCGATCATCGGCGAGGCCAAGGTGACGCAGCTCGGCAAGACGATTGCGTTCGTCGAGGCAAAGCTGATGGCAGAGGACGGAACGCTGCTGGCGACGGCGACGGCGAGCGAGCGGCTGCTGGAGGCGGCGAGGGTGGTGGGCAAATAGCTGCCGCGCAGTCTTTTTTCCTTCTCCCCTTGCGGGAGAAGGTGGCGCGAAGCGCCGGATGAGGGGTTTGTCTCGGCGAGTTCAAATGAGAGTTAGACTCGCGGAGACAGACCCCTCACCCGAGTGAGCTTGCGTCTAGCGGCGTCGCTGCCCTCTCCCGCAAGGGGCGAGGGCGCATCAACGTGCGTCTCGCTTCGTGCGAATACTCATTTCGTCGCGCGCGCGTCCTTGCTCACGATCGGCGGCTTCGCATTCAGCGCTTCCACCTGGAAGCCGGCGACGCGCTTGTAATTGGCGGCAACATCCTCGAGCTCCTGTTGCGACAGCACGTCAGTGACGACCTTGTAGCCGTCGGGCGCGCGCTCCTCGACCAGCTGCATCACCTGCTCGGGGCCGTTCTTGCGGTTGAGCAGGACGAGACTGGTGGTTGCAGGCCGCCGCTCGGCCTCATAGGCGAGCAGGGCCGCTTGCGTCGGGCCGTGCGCCAGGATCTCGCGCGTGATGGTGCGCGCATCGAGGATCGCCTGCGAGGCGCCGTTGGATCCGATCGGATACATTGGATGTGCGGCGTCGCCCATCAGCGTGACGCGGCCGAAAGTCCATTGCGATACCGGATCGCGGTCGACCAGCGGATATTCATAGGCGTGCGGGCAGTTCTTGATCAGGCCGGGCACGTCGAGCCAGTCGAACTGCCAGCTCTCGAACCAGGGTAAGAACTCCTCCAGCCGCGCGGTGCGGTTATAGTCCTCGCGCCGCCATTGATAGGTCGGCGGCATGTGGCGCTCGGCAACCCAGTTGATCAGATGGTTGCCCGCGGCGTCCGGTTCCTTCGAGATCGGATAGCAGACGAATTTCAGGATCTCGTGACCGGCCATGATCATGGTGCGGCCGCTGAGGAAGGCTTTTGCGGGCGTGACGCCGCGCCACAGGATGCGGCCGTTCCAGATCGGCGGGCCTTCGTCGGGATAGAGTTTTTCTCGCGCGGCGGAATGGATGCCGTCCGCGGCGATCAGGATCGTGCCGTCGTAAGTCCCCGCGGCCTTGCCGGTGGCCTTGTCGACGAAATCGGCGCGCACGCCGTCGGCGGTTTCGCTCCAGCCGGTCAGATGATGGCTGGTGAGGATGTTGTCGCGGCCGAGGCGCTCGATGGCGGTGTCGAGCAGCAATTGCTGGAGCGTGCCGCGATGGATCGAAAACTGCGGCCATTTATAGCCGGCCTCCAGCCCGCGCGGCTCGCTCCAGATCGGCTTGCCGTGCTTGGAGAAATAGGCAAGCTCGCGGGTGCGCACGCCCCTGGCATCGAGCTTGTCCATCAGCCCGAGCTCGATCAGCTCGCGCACCGCGTGCGGCAGCACGTTGATGCCGACACCGAGCGGCCGCAGTTCGGCGGCGCTCTCGAACACTTTCACGGGAACGCCGACTCCGTGCAGGCTGAGCGCAAGCGTCAGCCCGCCGATGCCGCCACCGGCGATGAGTACGGTCATGGGAAAGCCCCTCCAACTCGGGGCGTCTTGGCACAGCCGGGCGCCGGTGGGCAACTGCGAAGAGAGGTTCGTGCTATGGACCTCGGGGCCCGCAGCCGTTACCTTCCGGCTTTCCCATGAGGTCCGACATGCTCAAGCTCTACTACGCCACCGGCACCTGCGCGCTCGCCACCTACATCACCCTGGAAGAAGCCGGCGCCGACTACGCGGCGGAGCGGCTGAGCTTCAAGGACAACCAGCAGAACAGCGTGGAGTACCTCGCGATCAACCCGAAAGGCCGCGTCCCCGCGCTGGTGACCGATCGCGGCGTTTTGACCGAGACCCCGGCGATGCTCGCCTATCTCGCGCAGACCTTCCCCAAGGCGAAGCTCGCGCCGCTCGACGATCCCTTCGACTTCGCCCAAGTGCAGTCGTTCAACTCCTACCTCTGCTCGACCGTGCACATCAATCATGCCCACAAAATGCGCGGCGCACGCTGGGCGAGCGAAGAAAGCTCGTTCGCCGACATGAAGGCGATGATCCCGAAGACCATGGGGGCCTGCTTCGCCCTGATCGAGCAGAAGATGTACAAGGGGCCCTGGGTGATGGGCGAGCAGTTCACGATCTGCGATCCTTATCTCTACACCCTGTCGACCTGGCTCGAAGGCGACGGCGTCGACATCAACGCGACGCCGAAGATCGCCGATCATTTCAAGCGCATGTCCGACCGCCCCGCCGTGCGCAAGGTGATGGACGCGCAGAAGGCGTAGGAGCGCGGCAATATATTCCCCTGTCGTGCCGGGCAAGCGTCAGCGCAGACCCGGGACCCATAACCACAGGGAGAAGTTGTGACGCAAGCTGACAATCACGAGTCTTCGCCAAACCACGTCCTGTGGTTATGGGTCCCGGATCGGCGCTCCGCTTCGCTGCGCTTGTCCGGGACGACACCATTTGCTTTGAAGTTGCGTCCTATCCAGCGCGCCCTTTCTTCTCCAAATACCGTCCCGTCTCCAGCATCAGCCGCCTGAGCCAGATCGAGCCTGGATCCATCTGCGCGCGGGTCGGGTAGAACATGAACTGCTCATCGATGCCGGGGTCGAGCGGCGGCGTCACCGTGACGAGGCCGAGCTGCTTCGACAGCGCCGCGATCAACCGGCGCGGCACGAAGGCGACGAGGTCGGTACGGGCGGCGACGTGCAGCGCTTCGAGATAACCCGGGACGACGAGAGCGATATGCCGGTCTATGCCCTTGGTGCCCAGCCAAGTGTCGATGAGGTCCTCCGGCTGGCCGCGGATGATTACGCCGACATGGCGTGCAGCCAGGAACGTCTCGCGCCGCTTCAGCTTCGCAGCCACGGGGTGGCCGCGCCGCACCCCCAGCGCGTCGCTGTCGGTGTAAAGCAACTGGCGGTGAAATCCCTTGAAGGCGTTGCCGATCGAGATCACGAGATCGATGGTGCGGGCGAACTCGGCGTGGAAAATCGCCGGTCCTCGCCACGGCACCACGTCGATGCGGACGTTGGGGGCGGCCTGCGTCACCTTTTCCATCAAGGGCGGCATCAACAGCTCGACCGCGAGGTCCGGCATCATCAGTCGGAATTGCCGCTCGCTGCGCGCCGCATCGAATTCATCCGATACGAACAGCCCGCGCACCTGGTCGAGCGCCTGCGCCAGCGGCGCGCGCAAGGCTTGCGCCCGCGGCGTCAACTCCATCCGCGCGCCTGTGCGTACCAAGAGCGGATCGCCAAGGATGTCGCGCAGACGCTGGAGCGCATGACTCGCCGCCGGCTGCGACAGCCCGATCCGCAATGCGGCGCGGCTGACGCTGGCCTCGCGCAGCAGCGCGTCGAGCGCGGTCAGGAGATTGAGGTCGAGCGAATTCAAATTCATGAGGCGAATAGATATCATATCCACTATCGATTTGAAGAATTTAGCACCGGCGGCGATGATTTCCGTGTTCTCACCAAAGGAGATGCCGCCATGAGCGCGAGCGCCAACAAGAAACTGATGCAGGATATCTTTGCAGCCGCCGCCAGCCCCGATCCGGCTGCGCGCGACCGTGGCTTGTTCACCGAAAGTCTTGCCGACGACGCCAAATGGATCGTGACCGGCCAGTATTCCTGGTCGAGCACCTTTTCGGGCAAACAGGCGATCCTCAACGATCTGCACGGCTATGTGCGGACCCGCCTTGTCGACCGGACGCGGACGGTCGCTCATCGCTTCATCGCCGACGGCGATATCGTCGTCGTCGAAGCAAAGGGCGACAATGTCACGCCAGAAGGCGTGCGCTACGACAACGACTATTGTCTCGTGTTTCGTCTCGAGGACGGCAAGATCAAGGAGATCCGGGAATATTGCGACTCGGTGCTGACCGAGAAGGCCCTTGGTCCGTTTCCACAAACGGCCGTGAGGGCCGCGAGCTGAGCGGATCGAGCAGCGTCGCCTCCGTCGACCGGTGCCGTCCGCCGCGGTCCGCGAGGGGCGTGTTGGTCTGGCGCAGGCCGGACCAGCTGCAGCGGCCTGCATGCCGCTGCGGGCTTCTCGCTAAAACCTTGCTCACCTGCCGATAAAATCAGCAGATGTTGTACCATCCGACGGATGCGCGCGCGAAAAATTTGAAGGTTCAATTAACGAGTGTCCCCCATTGTGTCGCGGTGCAGCGTGGGTCGCGAACAACGCGACGCGCGGCTGCCAGAGTGGCCGGTGACGATCGCCGGATTAGGCCGGCCGCTCGAATTGACATGCATCTGGGTGGACAGTGGGAATGCCGAGTTTTCGTTTGCGGATCAGGGGACGCCTGTACGCAGGTTTCATGGCCTTGGTGGCGGTTGGTCTTGTGATGGCGGTGGTCGCCATCTGGAATTTGCGATCCGTCCAGGATCAGGTCGCAAAACTCTCCGCGTTGTCGGACAGCACGGCGCGCGTCCTGGAGATATCGACCCATCTTCAGGCCATCCAGCGAGCCAATCTGCGCTACATTTACGACGCCAACGAGCCTGCGATGCGGGAGGCTGCCGAGCGAGAGGCCGCGGCGACCGGGCTGTTGCAGCTGGGAGCAAAGGGCACCCTCTCGGAGGAGCGGCGGAAGCTCTACGACGATCTGATCGCCGACATCGCCAAAATGAAAAGCCTGCGCGACAGTCTCGGCGACGCCGTCAACGAGGCGCGGACCGGCAAGGCGACGCTGTTGCCGAGTGGCGAAGAGCTGACCGTCAAGATGGCCAAGCTGGTCGATGTGGCGCGTGCCGCCGCCGACGACGACACGGTGTCGCTCGTCGCGGACCTCGAGTCCCGGGTCCTGCTGGTTCGAATCGCGAACTGGCGCTTCCTCGCTCTGCGCGACGCCAACGGGCCCACCGCCTTCAGAACCAATGTCGACAGGGCGGTGCAGCGGCTGGCGGCCGTCGAAAGGAGCCCGCAGGCGGCGGACCTTCGCTCGTCTCTGACGCCTGTGAAGACCGCCCTTGGTATGTATAAATCCGCGTTTGAGACGACCTCTGCCGCGATGCTGCGGTCCGACGAGATCTACCACAAGGATCTCGCACCGCTCATCTCCGCGAGCATCGCCAAGCTCAAGGTCACGGAAACCGCCTTGAAGACCGATTACAAGGATTCGCGCACCGCGGCCGATGCTGTGATCGACGGCACGACCTCGCTGCAGGGGATCGCGGGCGGCCTCGCCGTCCTGTTCGGACTGATCGTCGCCTTCCTGACCGCCCGCAGCATCGTGGGGCCGCTGACCTCGATGACGCGTGCAATGGGGCTGCTTGCCGGCGGCAATCTCGCCGTCGAGATCCCCTCGCGCGGCAAGGTCGACGAGATCGGCGACATGGCCAAGGCGATCGACGTCTTCAAGACAAACATGATCGAGACCGAACGGCTGCGCCATGAGCAGACCGCAACCGAGGCCCGGCAGGCCGAGAGCCGCAAGGCCGACATGGCCCGGCTCGCCAGCCAGTTCGAGCAGGCGGTGGGCGAGATCGTCGATACCGTATCCTCGGCATCGCACGAGCTCGAGGGCTCGGCCGGCACCCTGACCGCGACCGCGAGGCGCGCTCAGGATCTCTCCACCGAAGTGCAATCCGCCTCCCAGGAAGCCTCGGCCAATGTGCAGGCGCTCGCCTCCGCGACCGAGGAGTTGTCCTCCTCGGTGACGGAGATCGCGCGCCAGGTGCAGGAATCGGCGCGCATAGCGGGCGAAGCCGTCGGTCAGGTGAGCAAGACCAACGCGCGCGTCAGCGAGCTCTCCAAGGCTGCAGCCCGCATCGGCGACGTGGTCGAGCTGATCAGCACCATCGCCGGCCAGACCAACCTCCTGGCGCTGAACGCCACCATCGAGGCGGCGCGCGCGGGTGAAGCCGGCCGCGGCTTCGCCGTAGTCGCCTCGGAGGTCAAGGCGCTCGCCGAGCAGACCGCGAGGGCCACCGGTGAGATCGCTCAGCAGGTCTCGGGCATCCAGACTGCGACGGAGGAGTCGGTCGGCTCGATCAGGGAAATCAGCGGCACCATCGAGCGGCTGTCGGAGATCTCGTCGACGGTCGCCGCCGCCGTGGAGGAGCAGGGTGCGGCGACGCAGGAGATCTCCCGCAACGTCCAGCAGGCGGCCCAAGGCACGCAACTCGTGTCGTCCAACATCGGCGACGTGCAGCGCGGGGCGTCCGAGACCGGCTCGGCGTCTTCGCAGGTGCTCTCGGCGGCACGCTCGCTGTCGGCCGACAGCAATCGCTTGAAGCAGGAAGTCGCCAACTTCCTGAGCTCGGTCCACGCCGCCTGAGCCTCAAGAAGCAAAAGGCCACGCGCATGCGCGTGGCCTCGCATTGTGACCTGAGACGATCAGGCGACTTTCGTCGTCATGTGCTTGAACATGTTGCTGCGCGCCTCGTCGTCCATTTCCGCCTTGAAGGTGAACTTGTCCTTCAGCGCGATCGCGCGCGTCGCCGCAGGCCGCGCCGAGATCTCGTCCACCAGCCGCTTCACGTTCGGGTATCGCGCGAAGGCATCGTCGCCGAGCTTGAACGGCACCATCCGCGCCCACCCCCACAGCGCCATGTCGACGATCGAATAGCTGTCGCCGACCATATAGCGGCGGCCTTTGAGGTGGCCGTCGAGAATCTTGTAATGGCGATCGGTCTCGAACTGATAGCGGTTATGCGCGTAGTCGTGGTTCTGGTCTTTCGGCGCAAAATGCTTGAAGTGCACGGCCTGGCCCGAATACGGCCCGACGCCGGTGGCGACGAACATCAGCCATGACAGCATCTCGCCGCGAACATTGGCGGCCGGCAGGAATTTGCCGGTCTTCTCGGCGAGATACAGCAGGATGGCGTTGGAATCGAACACGATGGTGCCGTTGTCGTCGATCGCCGGCACCTTGCCGTTCGGATTGATCTTCAGGTAGTCCGGCGTGAACTGCTCGCCCGTGCGGGTGTCGATCTTCACCGGCTCGAAGGGCAGGCCGGCCTCTTCGAGATAAAGCGCGACCTTGGTCGGGTTCGGCGAACCGTTGAAATAGAATTTGAGCATCGGGCATCTCCCCTGTGTTTGTTTGCTGAGAGTGGAGTCAGCAACATGTCCGCAAGCTGCCTTGTCTTGCCTGAACCTTATCGGGGAGGGCAACCGGCGAGTTTGCCGGGCGGCGTCTGCGCGTCACGCAGATCAGCCGGCGTAACAAAGGCCGATCGCCGCCGTAATGACCATGGCCGCGCCCACGACCTCCAGGCGCAACCCGAGCCGGGTAGCGATATGCATGTCGGAGGCCCGCGCCGCGCGCTCCGATCCGCGCGCGTAGCCGTGAACGATGACGTCGTGATTGAAGCTGTCGTGGGCCTCGTTGCTGCTGGCGAGCCCGACACAGACCACGAGCACGCCGAACAAGGCGAGGCCGAAAAATCCCAGCAGCGCGATCAGGAACATCGGAAACATGCCGACCAGAAAGATCGGCAGCAGCGGCACCAGCAGCAATGTCTCGGACTGTCGTCGCATGGCTCGACCGGTCAAGACGGGGCGTAGGCGGTCAATCTAGTCCCGCCGGCCGCTGTATTCAACCAGTCTCGTCATTCCGGGGCCGCGCCAGGAGGCGCGCTCCGGGACGACGAAAGGAAGGCTACCCCGCCGCCATGCCGGCGCGGATCTCGGCGCGCAGCTCGTCGATCAGCTTAAGACCCTTCTTGGTCTCGATGTGCCAGAAGGTCCAGCCGTTGCAGGCTTGCGCGCCCTGCGCCACTGCGCCCATGCGGTGGATGGAGCCGACCTTGTCGCCGAACATGATGGCGCCGTCGGCACGCACCAGCGCGCCGAGTTTCTTCTTCGCGTCGAACAGCTTGGTGCCGGGCATGATCATGCCACGCTCGATCAGCTCGGAGAACGCCACACGCGGCGCTTCGCGCGCCGTCATGAACGGGGCGAGGCTTGCCTCCGGAAGCGGCTCGATCGCGGCGATGCGCGCTTCGGCCGCTTTCGCATAGGTCTTGTCGCGCTCGAAGCCGATATAGGAGCGGCCGAGGCGCTTTGCGACCGCGCCGGTGGTGCCGGTGCCATTGAAGGGATCGATCACGAGATCGCCGGGTTTGGAGGACGACAGCAGCACGCGCGCCAGCAGGCCTTCCGGTTTCTGCGTCGGGTGCACTTTCTTGCCGTCGGCGCCCTTGAGGCGCTCCTCGCCGGTGCAAAGCGGGATCAGCCAGTCGGACCGTGCCTGCACGTCCTCGTTGGCGGCCTTCAGCGCCTCGTAGTTGAACGTGTAGCCCTTGGCCTTCTCGTCCCGCGCGGCCCAGATCATGGTCTCGTGCGCATTGGTGAAGCGGCGGCCGCGGAAATTCGGCATCGGGTTGGTCTTGCGCCAGACGATGTCGTTCAGCAGCCAGAAGCCGAGGTCCTGCATGATCGCGCCGACGCGGAAGATGTTGTGATAGGAGCCGATCACCCAGATCGTCGCCGACGGCTTCATCGCGCGGCGGGCGGCGAGCAGCCAGGCGCGGGTGAAATCGTCATAGGCGGAGAACGAATCGAACTTGTCCCAGTCGTCGTCGACCGCATCGACATGAGATTCGTCGGGGCGCTTGAGATCGCCCTTAAGCTGGAGATTGTAGGGTGGATCGGCGAACACCAGGTCGACCGAACCAGCCTGAAGCTTCGACATCTCGGCGACGCAATCGCCGAGGACGATGCTGTGCGAAGGAGACTCAAAATTTGTGCGGGGCGCCCTTGCAGACGCCCCGCGACGCGACTCTACCATGACTCAAGAACTCTGACTCAGGCGACGCTGTCGGCGACGCGGGACCAAACAACCGACTGACCGTTACATTGAAGCGGCAAAGTAAAAATCGACTTAACCCGTGGCTTTCGTGAACAGCCCTCACATCGCGCCTTGCACGCGGCTCGCTCCGCGCATTCTCCATGTTTTGCAGTGTATTTCGCGTTTCTTCGCGTTGCGGCTGTGATCGGAGCGCAAAAAGACTCAAAATTCCTCTCGGAAAAAATTGCTCGATGCCCGGAAAAAATTGCTGGCATTGCCATGCTGTCGCACTAGGCAATAATTGCCGAGCGGGATATTGATTAACGCAACGGAAACGTATGTGGCGCGTTGAGCTTTCGCGCTTTCGCGCCGAATTGAGCTAGGACCGAGGGAAGCCGCCATGCGCTACGATGATTTCCGCCGCAGCGACGACATCGAGGATCGTCGCGACGATGGTGGCGGCGGCGGTGGAGGAGGCGGGTTCGGCCTCCCCATGGGCGGCGGCGGGCTTGGGATCGGTACCATCATCGTGCTCGGCCTGGTCGGCTACGCCTTCGGCATCGATCCGCGCATCCTGATCGGCGGCGCCGAGATACTCACCGGCGGCGGCCAGGCGCCGTCCTACCAGACCGATCGCCAATCGTCGTCCAACGCCAAGCGCGGCGCGCCGACCGACGAGATGGGCAGCATGATCTCCGGCATCCTCGGCGAGATCGACGATCGCTGGAGCGAGATCTTCCAGGCCTCCGGCCAGTCCTTTACCGGTCCAAAGGTCGTGCTGTTCCGCAACGTCACCAATGGCGGGCGCTGCGGCCGGGCGGAGTCGGCGATGGGACCGTTCTATTGTCCGCCCGACAGGACCATCTTCCTCGACACCGGTTTCTTCCGAGAGGTCGAGACGCGTTTTCGCGGCTGCTCCGGCAAGTCGGCCTGTAACTTCACCACCGCCTACATCATCGCCCATGAGGCCGGCCATCACATCCAGAACCTGCTCGGCATCATTCCGCGCGTGACGCGGCTGCAGCAGCAGGCCGGCAGCAAGGCGGAGGCCAATGCGCTGCAGGTGAAGGTCGAATTGCAGGCCGACTGCCTGTCCGGTGTCTGGGTCAATCGCGAGGCGAAGAAGCGGCCGAACTTCCTGGAGCCGGGCGACATCGACGCCGCACTCACCACGGCGAGCGCGATCGGCGACGACACGCTGCAGCGCCAGTCCACAGGCCGCGTCGTGCCCGATTCCTTCACCCACGGCTCGGCGGCGCAACGCAAACAATGGTTCATGACCGGCTACCAGCAGGGCACCGTCCAGGCCTGCAACACGTTTGGGGGCGGACAGTAGGGGTTATCCGTCATCCTGAGGTGCTCGCCAATTGGCGAGCCTCGAAGGATGGCGAGCCCGTGGCCCATCCTTCGAGGGCGCAAGAGCGCGCACCTCAGGATGACGTCTGTGGTCTGTGAAGAAGGTGCGTTGCAATGACCTCCATCGACGAAACAAAACAGTTCGTCCCGCTCAACATCGCGGTGCTCACCGTGTCGGACACGCGCGCGCTGGCGGATGATAAATCCGGCCAGACCCTGGCCGACCGTCTCACCGCTGCCGGCCATCATCTCGCCGCGCGCGAGATCGTCACCGATGACGTCGAGGCGATCCGCACCGTCATCCGCCGCTGGATTGCGGACGCAGGTGTCGACGTCGTCATCACCACCGGCGGCACCGGTTTCACCGGGCGCGACGTCACGCCGGAGGCGATCGAGCCCTTGTTCGAGAAGCGCATGGACGGTTTCTCGATCTCATTCCACATGCTGAGCCACGCCAAGATCGGAACGTCGACGATCCAGAGCCGCGCCACGGCCGGCGTCGCGGGCGCAACCTACATCTTCTGCCTCCCAGGTTCGCCCGGTGCCTGCCGCGACGGCTGGGACGGCATCCTCAAAGCCCAGCTCGACTACCGCACGCGCCCCTGCAATTTCGTCGAGATCATGCCGCGGCTGGACGAGCACCTGCGCCGGCCGAAGGCCCAGGGCGCGACGGTGTAGTTGGACATTTCTTCTCCGCTCATGTCGGCCGAAGCTTTAGCGAAGGCGGATGCGGGAAAGGTGGCATAGGCCGCCTTCGGCCGCCCGTCCTTAAAGAATGCCGAAGCGAAGCTTGGGTATCTATCGGCACGGAGTGCTCGGAGACATACCCCTCGCCCTAGTGAGTGTGCGTCTGGCAGCATCGCTGCCCTCTCCCACAAGGGGCGAGGGCGCATACATGCGCCTCTCGCTCGTTGCGAGAGTTCTACAGATCCCGCTCCCACGTTTCCCCAATCAGATCCTGCCCGAAGCTGTGATGCGGCTCGCTCTTCACGAGCTTGAAGCCTGCGCTTTGATAGATGCCACGCGCGGCGACCAGGATGCTTTGCGTCCACAGCGTCATCTTGCTGTAGCCCCTCTCGCGCGCACCCTGGATGCATTGGTCGACCAGCGCGCGGCCGACACCGAGTCCCCGCGCTTTCTTTTCCACCTGCAACAGGCGCAGCTTGGCGATCTGGTCCGTGGCCTTGACCAGAAAGATAGAGCCGACCGGCTCTCCGCCCACTTCCGCAATCCAGCAGTGCTCGCGGGCGGCGTCATAGTTCTTGATGAACTGTGCGCAGATCTCGGCGACCAGGGCCTCGTAGCTGATATCCCAGTTGTAGTCGGCCGCATAGGCGGCGGCCTGCCGGGAGATGACCCAGCCCATGTCGCCGACGCGATGGCTGCGCAGCATGAAAGCCGCGGGGTGGCTTCGATGCTCCAGCACGGCCTCGATGGTCGCCATAGCCTGCGTGAGCCGCGTTGCATCGCTGGTCGAAAGCTGAGCCAGCATTGCGGCGACCTCATTTTGCGAGCCCAGGTTCAGCTTGGCAAAGGCCTGGCGCCCCTTGGCGGTGAGGCTGAGCTGGTATTGCCTGCGATCCGCGGGCAGGGCCCTGCGGGTGATCAGGCCCTTTTCGTCGAAGCTTTGCACGATCCGGCTGAGATAGCCGGGGTCGAGGCCAAGCTCGTTGCCGATCTCCTTGGCGGCAAGGTCGTCCCGTTGCGCGAGCTCGTAGAGCACGCGGGCCTCGCTGAGCGAGAACGGGCTCTTGCCAAGGTGCTGGTCGAGCACGCCAAGCTTGCGGGTGTAGAAGCGGTTGAAGGCGCGGACCGCTGCGATGTGGTCGTCGGTAGGATTGAACGACATGGGTCACCTCCGATATTTGCCATTGTCAAATAATTATTTGACCTTGGCAAGTATCGACGTGCCTCAGCCGACCATGACGATCCGGCTGCGCAGCAAGATCCGCGACGAGCGGCCGAGCCGCCGGAGCAGCCGTGCCTCGGAGTGGCGGGCTTGGGGCGGGTAGCCGCCAATGCGGTCGTAGTGATCACGCGCGATCAAAAGTCCCTGATCGCCGAAGGGACCGACGAGCTTGCGCATCAGGGCCCGGAGGATGTGGCGGAAGCCGGCATCGGCGTAGGGCGAGCGCGCATAGCGGAAGACGGCCGCACGATCCCGGCCGCTGGTCGAGACGGACTGGATGAACTGGGTGGTTTCCTCGATCCAGCCGGTTTCCAGCACGGCGCCCGCGGGCAGGAACATCAGCCAGGACGAACGGGCCTGGAGTGCGCCGGCGGCGAGCGCGGCGCCTTGAGTGGATCCTTCGAAGCCGATGAAACGGCAGCCCGCGACGTCGGCAACGCGCTCGATGACGCCATTGCGGGTGCCGTCGACCAGGAGCACTTCCCGGATGACGCCTGCGGCGGCACCGGGTACCAGCGCGGCCAGAGTTGCGACGGCCGTCTGCTCGACGCCTTCGGTCGGAATGATGACGCTCAGCATGATGGAAGCTTCACTGTCCACACTTCGGGAGAAGCGTAGCTCATTATGAGGGCGTCATAAAACATGGCGCTGCCGAGTGCAACTTTCCGGCCGCGCCTCGGCAGACGATGGTAAACCGCTGCAGCCCTCGCATCCAAATATGTCCCGTACGGGGCGGCGATATTGCCGAATGTGTCGCCCCAGCCTGTCCTGTCCGTATTAATCCGGAGGTGAGCCGCAATATTGCGCGGCGCGCCGGCCGTTCGCAATCATGCAAGAGGAGGATGCGATAGCGGACGAGCGCGAGGACGGGAAAACGTGCAACCACGCTGCTGACGAGGGCTTCGAATGAACGCCGGTCAACTCGCTGTTCGCAGCACCGCCGCACAATGTCGTGCAATCATCAGTTCCTCATTCGTTGGAATGACGAAGACATCGACTGCGCTATCGCCATCGTTGATGCGCTCGCGCGCCGCATCATTCGCAGCGGCATCGATGCGCACGCCGAGCCAGTCGAGACGCTCACCGATCGCGCTGCGGATTTCGCTGGCATGCTCGCCGATGCCGCCGGTGAAGACCAGGCAGTCTAGCCCTGCAAGCGTTGTCGCCATCGCCGCCACCTCCTGCGCGGCGCGGAAGGTGAAGAGCTCGACCGCCTCCCGCGCCGCAGCTTCGCGGCTCGCAAGCAGCATGCGCATATCCGACGCGATGCCGGAGACGCCGAGCAGGCCCGATTCGTGGTAGAGCAGGTGCTGGACATCTTCGACCGACATCTTCTCGTACTGTTGCAGATAGAGCAGCACGCCCGGGTCGAGCCTGCCGCAGCGCGTGCCCATCACCAGCCCGTCGAGCGGCGTCAGTCCCATCGTGGTGTCGATGCTGCGGCCGTCGCGCAAGCCGCACAGGCTCGCGCCGTTGCCGAGATGCGCGATCACAGTGCGCTTCGCCACGAGCTGCGGCGCGATTCGGGCGAGCCGTCCCGCGACATATTCGAACGAGAGGCCATGAAATCCGTAGCGCCGGATGCCGCGCTCTTCATAACGTCGCGGAATGGCGAAGCGGCTGGCGGGCGGCGCAATGCCGTGGTGGAAAGCGGTATCGAAGCAGGCGATCTGCGTCAGGTCGGGCCTGATCGCCGTGATAGTGCGGACCGGAGCCAGGCAGCGCGGCTGGTGCAGGGGCGCCAGCGGCGTCAGCGCTTGCAGCTTTGCGGTGACATCCTCCGTCAGCTCGACCGGAGCGGAATAGTCCGGACCGCCATGGACGACGCGATGGCCGACGGCGCGCAAGCGATGGTCGCCGAAACGACCCTCGATGAAGCCGAGCACGTCGGCGAACAGATGATCGCTGGCCGCATCCGATGCTTCCCTCCGTTTCTCGAACAGGTCTTCGCCCGCGGGACTCTTCACGACGAGCCGCGGCTTCGTCTCGTGCTCGTCAAGCAGGCCCTTGCAGAGCAGGGCGGGCTCGGCCGCCGAGATATCGAACAGGCCGAATTTGATGCTCGACGATCCCGAGTTGAGAACGAGAACCGTGTTCGACATGGCTCCCCTCAGTCGCCTGCCTCTGCCGGCGTGTTGCCGCCGGCGCTGTTCTGCCAGACCCATTCCTGGATTTCCGGCATGTCCTCGCCGTATTCGCGCACATAGCGCGAATGCTCGATCAGCTTGTCGCGGAATTGCTGCTTCACCTGCGCCGCCCTGGTCGCGAGCCCCGGCACGCGCTCGATCGCCTCGATCGCGAGGTGATAGCGGTCGAGCTCGTTGAGCACGACCATGTCGAACGGCGTCGTCGTGGTGCCTTCCTCGGCAAAGCCGCGGACGTGCATGCCGGCGTGGTTGGTGCGGTTATAGGTCAACCGGTGGATCAGATAAGGATAGCCGTGATAGGCGAAGATCACCGGCTTGTCGCGCGTGAACAGGCCGTCGAAGTCGCGGTCGGACAAGCCGTGCGGGTGCTGCTCCCTGGGTTGCAGCGTCATGAGGTCGACGACGTTGACGACGCGGATCTTCAGCTCGGGCAGCGCCTTGCGCAGCAGGTCGACGGCAGCGAGCGTTTCCAGTGTCGGCACGTCGCCGGCGCAGGCCATCACGACACCGGGCTCGCCATTCGCATCTTCCGTGCCGGCCCAGCTCCAGATGCCGATGCCGGCGGCGCAATGCGTGGCTGCCTCCTGCATCGACAGCCATTGCGGCGCCGGCTGCTTGCCGGCGACGATGACGTTGATGCGGTCATAGGTGCGCAGGCAGTGATCGGCGATCCACAGCAGCGTGTTGGCATCCGGCGGGAAGTAGATGCGGACGATGTCGGCCTTCTTGTTGGCGACGAGATCGACGAAACCGGGATCCTGATGGCTGAAGCCGTTGTGGTCCTGACGCCAGACATGCGAGGTGAGCAGATAGTTGAGCGAGGCGATCGGTCGCCGCCACGGCAGATGCCGGGTCACCTTCAGCCATTTGGCGTGCTGGTTGAACATGGAATCCACGATGTGGATGAACGCCTCGTAGCAGGAGAAGAAGCCGTGCCGGCCCGTGAGCAGGTAACCCTCTAACCAGCCCTGGCAGAGATGCTCGCTCAGGACTTCCATCACGCGTCCGTCCTGGGCGAGATGCACGTCGTAAGGTTTTGTCGGCTCCATCCAGACGCGTTCGGTGGCCTCGAACACCGCATCGAGCCGGTTCGACGCAGTCTCGTCCGGGCCCATGATGCGGAAGTTGCGGGCCTCGGTGTTGAGGCGGATGACGTCGCGCAGGAATTTCCCGAGCTCGCGGGTTGCCTCCGCCACGACGCCGCCCGGCTGCGCTACTTCGACGGCGAAACTGCGGAAGTCCGGCAGCTTCAGCTCCTTCTTCAGAAGGCCGCCATTGGCGTGCGGATTGGCGCCCATGCGGCGATTGCCTTCGGGCGCGAGCGCCTGGAGCTCGGCAATGAGCGCGCCGTTCGCGTCGAACAGCTTTTCCGGCTCGTAGCTGCGCATCCAGTCTTCGAGAATCTTCAGATGCGCTGGGTTCTCGCGACAGTTCGCGACGGGCACCTGATGCGCCCGCCAAAAGCCCTCCACCTTCTTGCCGTCGACTTCCTTGGGGCCGGTCCAGCCCTTCGGGCTGCGCAGCACGATCATCGGCCAGCGCGGACGTTCGACGCTCTTGCGGCCGTCGCGGGCGTGCTGCTGGATCGACCGGATGCTGACGAGCGCGACGTCGAGCGCGTCTGCCATGGCCCGGTGCATCAATTTGGGATCGTCGCCCTCGACGAACAGCGGCTCGTGGCCGAGCCCGCGGAAGAGATCGCGGATCTCGTCGTCGCGCATCCGGCCGAGCACGGTCGGATTGGCAATCTTGTAACCGTTGAGATGCAGGATCGGCAGCACCGCGCCGTCATGCGCAGGATTGAGGAATTTGTTGGAGTGCCAGGACGCGGCGAGCGGGCCGGTCTCGGCCTCGCCGTCACCGACGACACAGGCGACGATCAGGTCGGGATTGTCGAAGGCCGCGCCATAGGCATGCACCAGCGCGTAACCGAGCTCACCGCCTTCGTGGATCGAGCCCGGCGTTTCCGGCGCCGCGTGACTCGGGATGCCGCCGGGGAAGGAGAATTGCCTGAACAGCTTGCGCAACCCCTCGGTATCGCGCGCGATATCGGGATAGAGCTCGCTGTAGCTGCCTTCGAGATAGGTGTTGGCGACCATGCCGGGGCCGCCGTGCCCGGGACCGCAGACATAGATCACGTTCAGGTCCAGCGCGCGGATGACGCGGTTGAGATGGGCATAAATGAAGTTCAAACCGGGCGTCGTGCCCCAATGGCCGAGCAAACGCGGCTTGATGTGCTCGGGCCGTAAGGGCTCGCGCAGCAGCGGATTGTCGAGGAGATAGATTTGCCCAACGGAGAGATAGTTCGCGGCGCGCCAATAGCGGTCGAGCAGATCGAGGTTGCTGCTCGCTGCGGCCAATTGTTGTTGATTTGTCATGTTCTTGCCGACCTTCACCCAACGATCGTCATCAACCATGTTCCGCGACGATCGATCCCTCCCGTGATCAAACGGAATCGTGGTCACGCTGGTGTTGCGTGAAGTCAAAAACCCCCGCCCGAAATTTGGGCAGCTCGACTGTGCATGGGGTTGTTTTCACGTTTTTTGTTTGTGTTCTTGATTTGTTCCTTTGACATGCTATCTTGGCTTCATGAGTCCAGCATCCTCTCATGCTCTCAAGCACCCGCCGGTCACGGCGCCCTCCGAGCCGGCGGGTGCGCCTTCTGACTTCCCTGAGCTGGCGGTCGCCATCGACCGCCAGCGCAGGCGAGGCCGGGGCGCGCAGTCCAACGCCAGCGGCCGGTTTGAGGCCGAGGCGCGCGTCGCATTCGACGATGGCTGGCAGAGCCTTGAAGAACTGCCCCCGTTCAAGACCACGGTCGGGATCGACACCTCGCGCAAGGTGATCACCCGCAACGAATCTCCCGACATCGGCTTCGATCGTTCGATCAATCCCTACCGCGGTTGCGAGCACGGCTGCGTCTATTGCTTCGCGCGGCCGACGCATGCCTATCTTGGCCTGTCGCCGGGGCTCGACTTTGAGTCGAAGCTGTTCGTGAAGCCCGAGGCGCCGGCGTTGCTCGAGAAGGAGCTTGCGGCGCCGGGCTACGAGCCGCGGATGATCGCGATCGGCACCAACACCGATCCCTATCAGCCGATCGAGCGCGAGCGCAAAATCATGCGCGGCATTCTGGAGGTGCTGGAGCGCGCCGGCCATCCCGTCGGGATCGTCACCAAGTCGGCGCTGGTCGTGCGCGACATCGACATTCTCGCGCGAATGGCCAAACGCAACCTCGCCAAGGTCGGGATCTCCGTGACCTCGCTCGATCCGAAACTAGCGCGCACCATGGAGCCGCGGGCGTCCACGCCGCCGAAGCGGCTGGAGGCACTGAAGCAGCTTTCCGAGGCTGGCATTCCGACCACCGTCATGGTCGCGCCCGTGATCCCCGCGCTGAACGATTCCGAGATCGAGCGCATCCTGGATGCCGCCGCCCATGCCGGCGTCAAGGAGGCCTCCTACGTGTTGCTGCGGTTGCCGCTCGAGGTGCGCGATCTCTTTCGGGAATGGCTGATGGCGAACTATCCGGACCGGTATCGCCACGTCTTCACGCTGATCCGCGACATGCGCGGCGGCCGTGACTACGATGCGAAATGGGGCGAGCGCATGAAGGGCACCGGCCCGATGGCCTGGACCATCGGCCGCCGCTTCGAGATCGCTTGCGACAGGCTCGGGCTGAACAAACGGCGCGCCAAGCTGACGACGGATCATTTTGCCAAGCCGAAGCGGAACGGCGATCAGCTCAGCCTGTTCTGAGGGACGAAGTGAGAGAGGCGTCTATGAGTAAGGAACCGCCAGCTCCTATCCCGCGGCTGACCGTCATCACGCTGGGCGTGAACGACATCCGCGCCAGCATTGCCTTTTACGACGCGCTCGGTTTCTCGCGCCGGCTCAAGGTAACCGGCGAGACCGTTGCGTTCTATGACACCGGCGGTCCGGTGCTCGCGTTGTTTCCCTGGGATCAACTCGCGGTCGACGCCAAATTGCCTGATCATCCGAGGCCATCGACGTTCCGCGGCATGACGCTCGCCTGGAATTGCCGCGCGCGTGAGGAGGTGGATGCGGTGCTGGTCTTCGCCGTCAGCAAGGGAGCCGCGTTGCTGAAGGCAGCACATGAGACCGACTACGGCGGCTATTCCGGCTATTTCGCCGATCCTGACGGCCATCCCTGGGAGGTCGTGGTCGCGCCCGGCATCGACGTCGGCGAGGACCGGCGGGTGCATCTGGCGGAATAGGGCGGCTGGCTTGAATAACGGGAATTGTTCGAGGTTCCCGATTGCGCAGGCCATGCCGCTTGCGCACGATCCCGGCCATGATTCGGGATCAATCCGCCAAGAAGCCGGCCAAAGGCGCGCCCAAAAAGGCTGCGCCTAAGAACGAGAAGGCTGCGCCTGAGAACAAGAAAGCTGCGCCCAAAAAAATCGCCAAGGCGCTGGCCGGCACAAAGAGCGCCATCATCGTTGCCCCAAGCTTCCGCCGTGAGCGCGCGCTGATCAAGTGCGGCGTTTGGCCGGTAGCGGGCTGCGATGAGGCGGGCCGGGGGCCACTGGCCGGTCCAGTGGTGGCGGCGGCGGTGATTCTCGATCCCGACCGCATCCCGCGCGGCATCGACGATTCCAAGCGCCTGACAGCCGAGGAGCGCGAAAGGCTGTTCGACAAGATCTGCGCGACCGCCCAGGTCTCGGTGGCCGTCGCCTCGCGCTCCCGCATCGACCGCGACAACATCCTGCGCGCCTCGCTGTGGGCGCTGAAGCGCGCCGTGGTGGCGCTGCCCCAGCAGCCGCGGCACGTCTTCGTCGACGGCCGCGACCGGCTCGACACGGAATGCGATTGCGAAGCCGTGATCGGCGGCGACGGCATCGTCCTGTCGATCGCAGCGGCCTCGATCATCGCCAAGGTAACGCGGGACCGCCTGATGTGCGCGTTGGCGCAGGACTGTCCCGGCTACGGTTTCGAGCAGCATAAGGGCTACGCCGTGCCCGAGCACCTCGACGCGCTCAACCGCCTCGGTCCCACCGTCCACCACCGCAGCTTCTTCGCCCCCGTCGCCGCCGCACGCGCCAAGCACATGCCCTGGACGGTCGAGCCGGCGCAGGATCTGTTTGCGGTGACCGAGATCGAGTTGCAGGTGGACACGAGCCTGGAAGTCGACGCGTCGGCAAATCTCTAGACGAGACTCAGTTGCCACGACGCGTCACGCCCTTTATCAAAACAGTCGTGAGCGAATAGGGCCGGCTTCACGGGTTGGCTGCATCTTTCGGACGTTGCATGCGGTTTACCTCCCTGGTCATCGAGCTCATTCGCGCGCGGCCGCGGCTGATCGTCTGGATCGCCGTGCTGCTCCAGGCCGCGATGTGGCTGTTCGTGGCGCTCGTGTTTTATCGCAGCCCGCCCGGCAGTCTCGCGACCCTGCTGGCCTTCGGCCGCGAATACCAGGTCGGCACCGATCTCGGGCCGCCCTTGCCGGTCTGGCTCGCCGACATCGCCTATCGCGCTGCCGGCGGCCACCTGTTCGGTGTCTACGTGCTGGCCGAGCTCTGCGGGATCGCGACGTTGATCACGCTCGATCATCTGTCCCGCGCGGTGGTCGGTCCCCAGCAGGCAGTGCTGGCCGTGCTGCTGACCATGACGCTGCTGGCCTTCTCCTCGCCCACACTCGACTTCGGCCCTCTGGTGCTGGCGCGACCGCTCTGGGCGCTGCTGCTGCTGCATTCCTGGCAGATCATCGGACAGCGCCGCGGCAACGCCTGGTTTGCCTGGTCGATCGAGGCCGGCCTCTTGCTGCTGACGACGCCGGCTGCGATCTTCCTGCTGCTGCTGATCGTCGTCTTCGCGCTCGCAACCGCGGACGGCCGCCGCACGTTGCGTGCCTTCGACCCGCTGTTTGCGCTGGTGGTCGTCGCCGTGCTGGCATTGCCCTATGCCGTCTGGCTGATGCGCGCCGAGGCGCTCGTCCTGCCGGCCTTGCCTGCGGTCGCCCAGCTCAATGCCCGCGCGCTGCACGCGGCCTGGCTGCTCGGGGGGCTCCTGCTCGGTGCGGCGGCGATCCCGGCGCTGACCGTCCTCAACACCGGCCTGTTCGTGCCCAAGAGCGAGGAGGCGCCGATCATCTACCGCCCGCCGGTCGAGCCGCTCGCACGTAATTTCGTCTATTTCTTCGCGCTGGCGCCGGCGCTCGGCGCGGTGCTGATCTCCGGCCTGCTGGGCCTCGACGCCGTCGTCGGCGGCGCCGGCGTCGTGCTGGTGTCGTCGGGGCTTGCCGTGGTCGTGGGGGCCGGCGATCTCATCGCGTTGCGCCGCGCGAGGATGCTGCGGATGGTCTGGGCGGCTGCCGTCGTGGCGCCCGCAATCGGCGTCGTGCTCGCCGTCCTGCTGCTGCCGTGGACCGGTGCCAACGAGATCGCGACCTCGATGCCGGCCCGCGCGATTTCGGACTTCTTCGACGAGAGCTTTGCCCGCCGCACCAATCATCGCCTGCGCGCGGTCGCCGGCGAGACCCAGCTTGCGAGCTTGATCACGCTGCATTCCGGCCGGCCGCATCTCTTCATCGATGCCGAGCCCGCGCGTACACCCTGGATCAATCAGGCCAAATTCAGCGAGACCGGCGGCGTCGTGGTCTGGCGCGCTTCCGATACCGCGGGCACCCCGCCGCCGGACATTCTCGCGCGCTTTCCCGGCATCGTCCCGGAAGTCCCGCGCGCCTTCGAGTGGCTGGTGACCGGACGCCAGCAACTCCTGCGCATCGGCTGGGCCATCGTGCGGCCGAAGGGGACTTAGTCGCTCGCTCTTCGTCGTCATTGCGAGGAGCCCTTGCGACGAAGCAATCCAGTATCCCTCCGCGGAAAGATTCTGGATTTGCTTCGCTGCGCTCGCAATGACGGCGAGAGGTCGTACGCCTCCTCACGCGCCCGCCAGCACCTTCGCGATCGCGCGGAGATCCTGCCAAGCCAGCCGCTTGTACGAAGGCGAGCGCAACAGATAGGCGGGATGGAAGGTCGGCAGCGCGCGGATGGTGCGCGCGCCCGTTTCGTAGTCGAACCAGCGGCCGCGGGTGCGCATGATGCCTTCGCGGGTCGATAGCAGCGTCTGCGTCGAGGGATTGCCGAGCGTCACCAGCACGTCCGGATTCACCAGCTCGATGTGCCGCTGGATGAATGGCAGGCAGATTTGCGTCTCCTGCGGCGTCGGCGTGCGGTTGCCGGGCGGCCGCCAAGGAATCACGTTGGCGATGTAGGCGGTGGTGCGGTTGAGGCCTATGGCTCCGATCATCAAGTCGAGCAGCTTGCCGCTGCGCCCGACGAAGGGCAGCCCCTCGATGTCCTCGTCGCGGCCCGGTGCCTCGCCGACGAACATGATGCGCGCCTGCGGATTACCGTCGGCGAAAACCAGCCGTGTCGCCGTGTGCTTCAGCGCGCAGCCGTCGAAGCTCTGCATCAACTCGCGCAGCGCCTCCAAGGTCGGCGCGGTGCGTGCGGCCTCGCGCGCCGAGGCGATCGCGATGTCGGGCGCAGGTGCCGCCTCGCCGCGCATCACCGCGGGCGCGGCGACCGGCCGTGGGGCCTCGACTGGAGGTGGCGCGCGCGGGGCCGGAGGTGGAACATCCAATTCCGCCAGGCGGTCGATCGGTTCCTCCGCGAGCGTGCAATCGACTCCGGCCTCCAGATAGAAGGCGAGCAGCTCTCGGACCGTGGGTGCGGGTTCTGGGATCATCGGAAAGTCTGACTATTAGTCCAGTTTGGGGCGCCTTGCACCCCGGCGAAACGCATTTCCGAGGTTGTCCTACCCGGAAAAATCGGAAACAAGAGGGCGCAATCGACCAAGGACCGTCTCAAGGGCTGAGATCAGATGAGCACCGAAGAACTTCCCCCGCGCGAATCCATGGAATTCGACGTCGTCATCGTCGGCGCCGGTCCCTCGGGCCTGGCTGCGGCGATCCGGCTGAAGCAGATCAATGCCGATCTCAATGTCGTGGTGGTGGAGAAGGGCTCCGAGGTCGGTGCGCATATTCTCTCCGGCGCCGTGATCGACCCGGCCGGGCTCGACAAGCTGATCCCGGACTGGCGCGAGGATTCCGATTGTCCGCTCAAGACGCAGGTCAAGGACGACCGCTTCTTCTGGTTCACCGAGACCAGCGCGATCAAGCTGCCGAACTTCATCATGCCGCCGCTGATGGACAATCATCACTGCTATATCGGCTCGCTCGGCAATGTCTGCCGCTGGCTGGCGCGCAAAGCGGAAGCGCTAGGCGTCGAGATCTATCCCGGTTTTGCCGCGGCCGAAGTGCTCTATGACGACAATGGCGCGGTGCGCGGCATCGCCACCGGCGACATGGGGATCGGCCGGGACGGCAAGCCGAAGGACTCCTTTACCCGTGGCATGGAATTGCTCGGCAAGTACACGCTGTTCGCCGAAGGTGCGCGCGGCAGCCTGACCAAGCAGCTGATCTCGAAATACGCGCTCGACACCAAAAGTGAGCCGCCGAAATTTGGCATCGGGCTCAAGGAAGTCTGGCAGATCGATCCGGCCAAGCATCAGAAGGGCCTCGTGCAGCACGCGGTTGGCTGGCCCTTGAACAACAACACCGGCGGCGGCCTGTTCTTCTACCATTATGACGAGAACCTGGTGTCGATCGGTTTCGTCGTTCATCTCAACTACAACGACCCCTATTTGTCGCCATTCGACGAATTCCAGCGCGTCAAGAACCATCCGGCCGTCCGCGCGACGCTTGAAGGCGGCAAGCGGCTGGCTTACGGCGCGCGCGCCATCACCGAAGGCGGGTACCAGTCGGTGCCGCGGCTGAGCTTCCCGGGCGGTGCGCTAATCGGCTGCGCGGCCGGCTTCGTCAACGTGCCCCGGATCAAGGGCGTGCACAATGCCATGGGCACCGGCATGCTCGCGGCCGAACATGTTAACGTGGCTCTCGCTGCGGGCCGCGCCAATGATGAGCTGGTCGAATACGAGAACGGTTGGCGCGATTCCGTCGTCGGTAAGGACCTCTATCCTGTCCGCAATGCCAAGCCGTTGTTGTCGAAGTTCGGCACCTTCATCGGCGCCGGGCTCGGCATCTTCGACATGTGGTGCAACACGCTGTTCGGCGGCTCGCTATTTGGCACCCAGTCGCACGCGAAGCCCGATCGCGCGACGCTCGATCCGGCCAAGACCCACGCGCCGAGAACCTACCCGAAGCCGGACGGCAAGATTTCCTTCGACAAGCTCTCGTCGGTGTTCCTGTCCAATACCAATCATGAGGAGGACCAGCCGGTCCATCTCAAGGTCACGGACATGAACCTCCAGAAGACCTCCGAGCACGACGTGTTTGCCGGTCCCTCGAATCGCTATTGCCCGGCCGGCGTCTATGAGTGGATCGAGGAAGGTTCGGGCCCGCGCTTCCAGATCAATGCCCAGAACTGCGTTCACTGCAAAACCTGCGACGTGAAGGACCCCAACGGCAACATCACCTGGGTTCCCCCGGAGGGCGGCGGCGGTCCGAACTACGAGGCCATGTAGGCTGGGGTCAGCAAGTCACGATCCATGTGACGGAGGCCAATGTGACCAGAGTTGCGTGATCTTCGCCCTGTGACGCACGTTCGCGTGAGAACCCGGCCGCGGTCCCCGTGGTCACGATAAGGCCATACTGGCGGCGTCTTGGGGCGCTCTTGACGGGTCACTTGGCCGATTTGTGCCGTGCGGAGGGGATCGCCCGGCCCGAATCCTTGCGGTGAAGCGCCAAAAGCGGCATTGTCGGCCTGACGGTTCCGGGTCCCCATGCCACCGGCCGCGTTCGCTTGCGATACGGCCTTCTGCAAACCCAGGCACTACCAACTCAAGGCGAGCCCCGATGCTTTCAAATCGTTTCAACCGTTGGACTGTTGCCGCCATTGCCCTCATGGGCTCAGCGATGGCGACGGTCCCCGGCGCGGTCCGGGCGCAGACGCCGGACCATCCGTCCGACACGGCGGCGCAGTTTCCGACCCGAAACGATCTGAAGGCGCTGACCACCTCCGGCAGCTATCTCGCCGCCCGCCACGCCAGCGTCGAGCGCGACGCGGCCTCCGCCGCCGCGTTCTATCGCTCGGCCCTGCGCACCGACCCCAAGAACAACGAGCTGCTCGACCGCGCCTTCATCTCCTCGGTCGCCGACGGTGACATCGACGAGGCTGTCAAGCTCGCCGAGCGCATCCTGACCATCGACAAGACCAACCGCGTTGCACGGCTCGTCGTTGGCGTGCACGATCTCAAGTTCAAGAAGTACGCGACCGCGCAGACCAACATCAACCAGTCGATCCGCGGTCCGATCACCGATCTCGTCGCCACGCTGCTGTCGGGCTGGGCCGCCTATGGTGCGGGGGATGCCAAGGGCGGCGTCGCCACCATCGACAAGCTGGCCGGTCCTGAATGGTATCCGCTGTTCAAGGATCTCCATGCCGGCATGATCCTCGAACTCGCCGGCAAGGAGAAAGACGCTGGCACCCGGTTCGAGCGTGCCTACAAGCTCGACGATTCCATGTTGCGTGTCACCGAGGCCTATGCGCGCTGGCTATCTCGCAACAAGGACTCGGCCGCCGCGACCACGGTCTACCAGGCTTTCGACAAGAAGCTCGCCCGCCATCCGCTGATCGTGGAAGGGTTGCGCGACACCAAGGCCGGCAAGAAGATGCCGCCGCTGGTCGATAGCGCGCAAGCCGGCGCCGCAGAAGCACTCTACGGCATCGGCGCCACACTGACCCGCCGCGGCGGCGAGGATCTGGCGCTGGTCTACCTCCAGCTCTCGCTCTACCTGCAGCCCACCCATCCCCTGGCGCTGCTCTCGCTCGCCGATCTCTATGAATCGGTGAAGCGGCCGCAGATGGCGATCAAGGTCTACGAGCGGGTGCCGTCGTCCTCTCCACTCAAGCGCAACGCCCAAATCCAGCTCGCCATCGATCTGGATTCCGCCGACCGCACCGACGAGGCGATCAAGATCCTCAAGGGCGTCACCACTGAGGATCCCAAGGATCTCGAAGCGATCATGGCGCTCGGCAACATCGAGCGCGGCCGCAAGAAGTTCGGCGAATGCGGCGCGACCTATTCGCAAGGCGTCGACGTGCTGCCGGCCGGCAACGATAAGGCCAACAGCGTCTGGTATTATTATCGCGGCATCTGCGAGGAGCGCTCCAAGCAGTGGGGCAAGGCCGAAGCCGACATGAAGAAGGCGCTCGAGCTGCAGCCCGACCAGCCGCACGTCCTCAACTATCTCGGCTATTCCTGGATCGACCAGGGCATCAATCTCGACGAAGGCATGAAGATGATCAAGCGGGCGGTCGAGCAGCGCCCGGACGACGGCTACATCGTCGACTCCCTCGGCTGGGCCTATTACCGCATCGGCAATTACGAGGACGCGGTGAAGAACCTCGAGCGCGCCATTGACCTCAAGCCCGAGGATCCCACGATCAACGATCACCTCGGCGACGCCTATTGGCGCGTCGGCCGCACGTTGGAAGCCAAGTTCCAGTGGGCCCACGCCCGCGATCTCAAGCCCGAAGCGGATGAGCTTCCGAAGATCGAGGCCAAGATTGCAAACGGTATGACCGACGACAATTCGAACTCCTCGGCTGCGCAGGCGGAGAAGGAGAAGAAGAAGGACGACGGCAAGGGCGGCTGAGTGAGTTGAAGTTGGGGCGTGTCGTCTATGCCGGCGTTGATTGAAGAAGGGCGCGCGAAGGTCAATCTAAGCCTTCGCGTGGTCGGCCGTCGTGCTGACGGCTATCATGATCTCGAAAGCGTGGTCGCCTTTGCCGACTGCGCCGACCGGCTCACGCTGGAGCCCGGCGGCGAGCTGAAGCTCACCACGACGGGGCCGCTCGCAGCGGCCTGCGGCGATATGGCCGACAACCTCGTGTTCAAGGCGGCCAAGCTCCTGGCCGAAGCCGTCCCGAACCTGAAGCTGGGCGCCTTCGCGCTCGACAAGGTGCTCCCGGTCGCCGCCGGCATCGGCGGCGGCTCGGCCGACGCCGCGGCGGCGCTGCGGTTGCTGGCGCGCCTCAACGATCTGTCGCTCGACGACGCCCGCCTCCAGAAGGTTGCGCTTGCGACCGGCGCCGACGTGCCGGTGTGTCTGTTCTCGCGCGCCTGCGACATGACCGGTGTCGGCGAGCAGCTGCTGCCCTTGATGCTGCCGAGCATGCCCTGCGTGATGGTCAATCCACGCGTGCCGGTCGCGACAAAGGACGTGTTCCAGGAGCTGGGCCTGCGCAACGGCGAACTCCTGGTCGGCGCCACGTCCGTCTTCGACGGCCCGGCCTGGCCAGGCGAGGGCGCCTCCATCGCCGACTGGATCGATACTCTCGAGACCGTCGCCAATGATCTCGAAGCGCCTGCGATGCGCATCAAGCCGGTGATTGGCGACGTGCTGGAAGCCTTGCGTGGCTCCGCCGGCGTCAAGCTCGCCCGCATGTCCGGCTCGGGGGCGACGTGCTTTGCGATCTATGGCGCATCTGCCGAGGCGCATGCCGCCGCCGAGAATATCCGCAGGGATCATTCCGGCTGGTGGGTGCACTCGGGAACGCTGAGCTAGATCTGCAATGACGCGGATGTTGCGGAGCTAGCCCGCAGCGTCCTCGCCAAGCCCGAGAAACCGCCGGATCTCACCCAACACCTCCTGCGGCTTGTCATGCTGCAGCCAGTGTCCGGCCCCTGCAATGGTCTCGACGCGCGCCTGCGGAAAGTAGCGCTCCAGCCCCGCGGCCCTCGCGCCAGCCAGAAAGCTTTCGCCGGCATTCAAGAGCAGCGTCGGACAGGTGATGCGCGACCACAGCGCGATGTGATCGTCCGGCCAGAGCCGGTGCGGCGCAGAGGCGCGCTGGTAGGGATCGAACTTCCAGCTATAGGTGCCGTCCTCGTTCTGCCGCGCGCCGTGGGTGGCGAGATGCAGCGCGAGCTCGCGAGACAGCCGCTTGTTGTGAAGGACCATCTGCGCCGCCGCGTCTTCGAGGGTCGAATAGCGGCGCGGTGCGCGGTCGTGCAACTTGTCGAGCTGACCGACCCACTTGCCGATCCGCTCATGCACCGGCGGTTTTGGTGTATCCGGCAACATCGTCACGCCGTCGAGCACGACCAGCTTCGAGACCTGTTCGGGGAATGCCCCTGTAAAGATCAGGCTGACCATGCCGCCCATAGAATGGCCGATGAGAGTGACTTGAGGCGCCGCGATGGCACGGACGAGCTGGGCCAGATCGTACACATACTCCGTCAGCGCGTAGCTGCCGCCCCTGGTCCAGTCGGAATCGCCGTGACCGCGCAGGTCCGGTGCGAGCACGTGAAAATGCGGCTGCAGCGACCGGGCGATGACGTCCCAGCTCCGGCAGTGATCGCGGCCGCCGTGAACCAGGATGGCGACCGGCGCGCCGTCGTTGCCCCAGTCGGCATAGTGCAGCCGCAGGCCGTGAGACTCGTAAATGCGGCTTTGCGGGGCGGGCATGGTGGCGCTATCCATTCACGGGCCGCCGCGCCAGTGCGAGCGACAGGCCGAGCCCTGCGATGAAGACGCCGGAGCCCTGGGTGAGACGTCGCATCAGATGCGGGCGTCCGATCAACTGCGTACGTGTCGCGGAGGCCATCAGCACCACCACGATATCGGCGAGCGTGTTCAGCGTCACCGAGAGCGCGCCCAACGTGATGAATTGCAGTGTCGGGTTCGATCCCGCCGGGTCAAGGAACTGCGGAATGAAGGCGAGGAAGAAGGCGGCGGTCTTCGGGTTCAGCGCCTCGACCAGCACGCCGTCGCGAAAGGCGCGCTTGTCGCCGACGGGCTTGCTGTCGAATGACGGCGCGCGGCTGGCGCTGCGAAAAGTCCTGATGCCGAGCCAGACGAGATAAAGTGCGCCGACGAATTTCACGGCGGCAAACAGCTCGGCGCTGGCAAGAATGATCGCGGAGATGCCGAAGCTGCCCGCGACCACATGAACCAGCCCGCCGAGCGCGGTGCCCGCGGTCGATGCAAAACCGCTGCCGCGCCCTTCCGATAGGGTCCGTGCCGCGACGTAGAAAATGCCGGGGCCGGGAACGGCGGCGATGAGACAAGCGGCGGCCAGGAACAGCCAGAAATTCGTGTTGATCATCCTGCTTTGGTAGCGATGCTTGCCGCGATTGCAAGGCCCGTCGACTAAGGCCCGTCGTTCAGCCCATCCGGCGGAAGATCACGCTGGCATTCACCCCGCCGAAGCCGAACCCGTTCGAGATCGCGTGCTGCATCGGCATCGGTCGCGCCACACCGGCGACGATGTCGATGCCGTCAGCGGCGGGATCAGGGTTTTCGAGATTGAGCGTCGGCGGCGCGATCTGGTCGCGCAGGGCGAGCACGGTGAAGACCGCTTCGAGGCCACCGGCGGCGCCGAGCAGATGCCCGGTGGCCGATTTGGTCGCGCTCACCGCGATGCCGCGGTGGCGGCCGAACAGCGCCGCGATCGCGCCAAGCTCGCTCTCGTCGCCGGCCGGCGTCGAGGTCGCATGCGCATTCAGGTGCTGTAAATCCGCGGGCGCAAGCTTGGCCTGCCGGAGCGCGATCTCCATGGCGCGCCGGGCGCCGTCGCCGTCAGGCGGACCCGATGTCATGTGATAGGCGTCCGCGGTCGTACCGTATCCGACGATCTCCGCGATCGGCCTCGCGCCGCGCGCCAATGCATGCTCCAGCTCCTCGATCACCAGGATGCCGGCGCCTTCGCCCATGACAAAACCGTCGCGGTCGCGATCGAACGGGCGCGAGGCGCGGGCGTCATTGAATCCGCTCGACAGTGCGCGGGCCGCGGCAAAGCCGCCGAGGCTGACGATGTCGATGCAGGCTTCCGCGCCGCCGCAGATCGCCACATCAGTCTCGCCCGCGCGGATCATGCGCGCGGCATCGCCGATCGCCTGAACGCCGGCAGCGCAGGCCGTGACCGGTGTGCCCAGCGCTCCCTTGTAGCCGTATTTGATCGAGACGTGGCCGGCGGCGAGATTGGCGAGGAAGGAGGGGATCGTGAACGGCGACAGCCGGCGCGGGCCGCGCTGTTCGGTGATGCGCACCGCCTCCGCCATTGCCGGAAAACCGCCGACGCCGGAGGCGATGATCGTCGCAGTTCGTTCCTGCGCCGCCGCGTCCTGCGGCGTCCAACCGGCCTGCGCAACCGCTTCCGCGGTGGCGAGCAGCGCGAACAGGATGAAGCGGTCCATCTTGCGCTGGTCTTTCGGCGCGGCGGCCTGCGCGGGATCGAAGCCGCCCTCTGCGTCATCGGCCTTGTCGGGCACGAGGCCGGCAATACGTGCGGGCAGCGCCTGCGACCATTCCGGCAGCGGGCGCAGCCCGCTTTGGCCGGCCAGCAGCCGGCGCCACGAAAGTTCGACACCGCAGCCAAGCGGCGACACCGCGCCCATTCCCGTCACGACGATACGACGCATGTCAGTCTCCAGCCGGCGCGACGGCCGGGTTCATGGCTTTGAGCGAGGTCAGCCGTTTACGCATGACACGGCTGGCGCGGGGGCCTGCGACGACGACCGCATTGGTGAGCGTGATCGGCTGCATGTCGGCGGCATCGACCACGACCGGATTGAACGGACGACAATCGTGCCGGTTCGCGAGCAGGATCGCTTCGCCCATCGGTGCGAGATGCTTGTTGCCCCAAGCGAGCAGGGTTGCGACCACGGGGAAGAAGTCCCGGGCCTTGTCCGTCAGCACATATTCGTAGCGCGGCGGCCGTTCATTGTAGCGGCGACGGACGAACATGCCGCTTTCGGTGAGATGGGCCAACCGCCGCGACAGGATGTTCGGCGCGATCCCGAGGCTTTGCGAAAATTCGTCGAACCTCGTTGCGCCCTGGAATGCATCCCGCAGGATCAAAATGCTCCACCATTCGCCGACCGTCTCCACAGCGCGGCCGACCGGACATTCCTGAATGGAGGGGGATTTGGGCTGCATGAGGGGAAGGTAGGAGAGTGGCTTGCAAAATGCAAGTTAGTAGGCGAACCGTTGGAACACTCCGACGGAGGTGTGCCGCAAGATGGCGCACAGGATTTGAATGCAAGTTGGAAGGCGGCCCTCGCACACCTAGCTCGTCATTGCGAGCGAAGCGAAACAATCAAGAGTCCCTTTGCGGGAAGATTCTGGATTGCTTCGCTGCGCTCGCAATGACGCTGTTAATGCGGTGGTGGCGCGTATCTCAACGATGTCGTCCCGGCGAAGGCCGGGACCCAATAGCCACGACTGTTGTTGTGGTGCACGATGGTTGCCACAGGCGCTAAGACAACGCTGACCGGGGTAATGGGTCCCGGCCTTCGCCGGGACGACACTGAGGGTGTGGCTACCAGCAAGCGCTAAGGATGCAGGTAGCTAATGCGACCGAGCCAGGCAGAACGCCACGACCTGCTCCAGCGCGCTCTTCATCGGCGAGGACGGGAACAGCGCCAGCGCGTCCACGGCCATGGCGCCGTAGTGCTGGGCGCGGCTGCGGGTGTCTTCGAGCGCGCGATGCTTGTTCATCAACCCGATGGCGTGGTCGAGGTCGGTGTCGCCGATCTCACCGCGCTCCAGCGCGCGGATCCAGAAGGCGCGCTCGGTGTCGTTGCCGCGGCGGAAGGCGAGCACGACGGGCAGCGTGATCTTGCCCTCGCGGAAATCGTCGCCGGTGTTCTTGCCGAGCTTGGCGCTCTTGCCGCCATAGTCGAGCACGTCGTCGACGAGCTGGAAGGCGATGCCGAGATTCATGCCGACCGAGCGGCAGGCGGTCTGCTCCGCCTTCGGGCGGTTGGCGATCACGGGCCCGACCTCGCAGGCGGCCGCGAACAGCTCGGCGGTCTTGCCGCGGATTACGGCGAGATATTCGTCTTCGGTGGTTGCGGTGTTCTTGGCGGCGGCAAGCTGCATCACCTCGCCCTCGGCGATGGTGGCGGCGGCCGCGGAGAGAATGTCGAGCGCGCGGAGCGAGCCGACCTCGACCATCATGCGGAAGGCCTGGCCGAGCAGGAAGTCGCCGACCAGCACGCTCGCCTCATTGCCCCAGAGCATGCGCGCCGACAGCTTGCCGCGGCGCATCTCGCTCTCGTCGACGACGTCGTCATGGAGCAGCGTGGCGGTATGCATGAACTCGACGCTGGCGGCGAGTTTGATATGGCCGTCGCCGGTGTAGCCGGCGAGGTTGGCCATGGCCAACGTCAGCATCGGCCGCAGGCGCTTGCCCCCGGAGGAGATCAAATGGTTGGCGACCTCCGGGATCATGGTCACGTCCGAACCGGTCCGCGACAGGATCGTGGCGTTGACGCGCTCCATGTCACCGGCGACAAGGGCAACCAGCTCTTCGATCGACGCGCCGGGAGTTTCGAAAGGTACGATGACGGCCACGCCGGTCTCCAATATTTGCCCCGGAAGGGCTATTCTGATGGAAAGACAATAGAAACTGGACGGGGATGCGGCAAGGGCCGTGGAACCATTGACATTTGGCGCTTAGTCCCCGTCAGGCAGGAGGCTGTGTTTTGCGAGAACTGGTTCGGACCAACGATATGGTGCTGGTGTCGGCGATCGGCGCGCTGCTCGACGGCGCCAACATCCATCATCTGGTGCTGGACCAGAACATGAGCATCATTGAGGGCTCGCTCGGCATTTTGCCGCGGCGGATCCTGGTCCACGAGGACGACGCCATCGAGGCCCGGCAGCTTCTGACCGAGGCCGGCCTCAGCCACGAACTGCGCGGCGATGAGTGAAGCACTGACAGACCTCACCGAGGACGCCTTTCTCGGCGGGCAATTGCGGCTGAAGCAGAAGCGGTCTGGCCATCGCGCCGGGCACGACGCCATTCTGCTCGCGGCGGCGACGGAGGCGAGGGCGGGCGACCGTGTCGTCGATCTCGGCGCCGGCATCGGCACGGCGGGCCTTGCGTTGGCTCGGCGCGTCGCCGGGATCAGGCTCGGCCTGCTCGAGATCGATCCGGAGCTGGCGGAGCTTGCGCGCGCCAATGCGGCCGCGAATGCGATTGCCGCCGAGACGATCGTGCTCGACGTCACCGCGGACGCGCAGGCCTTCGCAGCCAGCGGGCTCGCGCCCGACAGCGTCGACGTCGTGCTGATGAACCCGCCCTTCAACGATCCCGCTCGCCATCGCGGTTCGCCCGATCAGGCGCGCCAGATCGCGCATGTGGCGACGGATCAGACGCTGAATGCCTGGGTGCATGCGGCGCGGCGCATCCTCCGATCGCATGGCGCGCTGACATTGATCTGGCGCGCAGATGGGATCGCGGAGGTTTTGGCGGCGCTGTCTCGCGGCTTCGGCAGTCTCGCGATTCTGCCGGTTCACGGTGAAGCCGGACGGCCCGCGATCCGCGTGCTGGTGCGCGCGGTCAAGGGCGGCAGGGCCCCGGCGCGATTGTTGCCGGGCCTCATGCTCAACGAGGAATCACGCGTGCCGAAAAAAGAGGTGATGGATATTCTGGAGGGAAGAGCGGTTCTACCCCTGGTGGAACCGTGCTGAGCTATTGCGGAAGCGATTCCGACTGCTGCTCTTGCGGAGTCGTCAGGCGGATCGCCATGAACAGCGCACCGATCAGCAGCATCAGCAGATAGATTTTCATGGTGTTCTCCGCTGGCCCATTGCAGCCTCTCAACGGGGTTTCTGCAAAACACGTTCCGGGCCCTTCCAATGACAGTCGCGTGATAAGAAACGGTTAATCAGAGGTAACGGCATGGCCGAAAAATTGAACGATCGTGAGAGTTCCGGCCTGGCCGACAAGCTCATGCAATATCTGCCGGCGCGCTTCCGTCCCGGCATTGCCGTGGTGCCGGTGGTCCGGCTGTCCGGTGTGATCGGCGCAGTGACGCCGCTGCGCCCGGGCATGACGCTCGCGACGGTTTCGCGGGTGCTGGAGCGGGCGTTTTCGACGCGCAACGCCAAGGCGGTGGCGCTGGTGATCAATTCGCCCGGCGGGTCGCCGGTGCAGTCGCGCCAGATCTATCTGCGCATCAAGCAGCTTGCGGCGGAGAAGAAGCTGCCGGTGCTGGTGTTCGTCGAGGACGTGGCGGCCTCGGGCGGGTACATGATCGCCTGCGCCGGCGACGAGATCATCTGCGATCCGTCCTCGATCCTCGGCTCGATCGGCGTGGTCGGCGGCAGTTTTGGTTTCCAGGAGGCGATCAAGCGGCTCGGCATCGAGCGGCGCCTCTACACCGCCGGCGCGCACAAGGCGATGCTCGATCCGTTTCTCCCTGAAAACCCCGACGACGTCGCCAAGCTCAAGGCGCTCCAGCGCGAGATCCACCAGATCTTCATCGCGCTGGTGAAGGAGAGCCGCGGCGCGCGGTTGAAGGGCTCCGACGACACCCTGTTCACGGGCGAATACTGGGCCGGCGAGAGTTCGATCGCGCTGGGGCTCGCCGACAGCATCGGCGATCTCCGCTCAACTCTTCGTGCCCGCTATGGCGAGAAGGTTCTCACCCCCGTGATTGCCCAGCCGACCGGTCTGCTCTCCGGCCTTTTGGGCCGGAAATCGCCCGGCGCGGGGCAGCTTTCCGCCATGGAATCAATGGCCAGCCTGCCGGACGACCTGATCTCGGCGGTCGAGACGCGCGCGATCTGGGCGAAATTCGGGTTTTAGACGGAGCCCCTCCGCGCCATTTGGCCCCAAGGAGACTTGAAGCCGTGCCAATTGCGGCGCGGCCCGGTCTGCGCAAGAATGCGCGTGGGGGCTGAGCATTGTGAACAAGGAACGACCGATGCCGCCGTTCGTCGCATTCGCGGGCGTCCTGGGCGGGCTTGCCGTGGTCCGCTGGGCCTACAAGACCGCCGTCAGGATCAACCAGGAGCTGGAGGAGATGCGCCTCTCGCGCGTCGCCGAGGCCGCCCATATGGGGGCCGTCCAGACGCTGAAGCAGGATCCCGTCACCGGAGCCTATCGGCCGGGTTAGCTGCTGCAGACGTCATGGCCGGGCTTGTCCCGGCCATCCACGCCTTGTCTCACCGCACGAAGAACGTGGATGCCCGGGACAAGCCCGGCCATGACGGAGAACTAGGCCCGAATCCACCCCCTTCACCTTGATTCCCACCCCTGCCGTCGATACGGTCCCGCGCGATTCAACCCCCCGCGAGAGCCCGATCTGACGATGGACGCCTCCTTGCCCGCCCATATGCGCCCGGAACGCTCGTTCCAGGGCTTTATCCTCGCGCTCCAGCGGTTCTGGGCCGAGCAGGGCTGCGTGATCCTGCAGCCCTACGACATGGAGATGGGTGCGGGTACCTTCCATCCGGCAACCACGCTGCGCGCGCTCGGGCCAAAGCCCTGGAATGCGGCCTATGTGCAGCCCTCGCGGCGGCCCAAGGACGGCCGCTACGGCGAGAATCCGAACCGGCTGCAGCACTACTACCAGTTCCAGGTGATCATGAAGCCGTCGCCGCCGAACCTTCAGGAGCTGTACCTGCAGTCGCTCGCCGCGATCGGCATCGATTCCGCCGTGCACGACATTCGCTTCGTCGAGGACGATTGGGAGAGCCCGACGCTAGGCGCCTGGGGCCTCGGCTGGGAGTGCTGGTGCGACGGCATGGAAGTCAGCCAGTTCACCTATTTCCAGCAGGTCGCGGGTGTCGAATGCGCGCCGGTCGCCGGCGAGCTCACCTACGGGCTCGAGCGCCTCGCGATGTACGTGCAGGGCGTCGACCGGGTCTACGACCTCAACTTCAACGGCCGCGACGGCGACGCCAAGGTCACCTATGGCGACGTCTTCCTGCAGGCCGAGCGGGAATATTCGAAGCACAATTTCGAAGTGGCCGACACCGCGATGCTGTTCGAGCAGTTCAAGATGGCGGAAGCCGTCTGCCGGAAATACCTCGATGCGGGTTGGAAAGATGGCAAGCGCGAGGCGCATCTGATGTCGCTTCCGGCCTATGACCAGTGCATCAAGGCAAGCCATGTGTTCAACCTGCTCGACGCGCGCGGCGTGATCTCCGTGACGGAGCGGCAGAGCTACATTCTTCGCGTGCGCGAACTGGCAAAAGCTTGCGGCGAGGCCTGGATACATACTGAAGCGGGCGGAGCGACCTGATGCCCGATCTTTTGCTTGAACTTTTCTCGGAAGAAATCCCCGCGCGCATGCAGGCCAAGGCGGCGGACGATCTGCGCCGCATGGTCACCGACAAGCTCGTCGCCGAGGGTCTCGTCTACGAAGGCGCGAAGGCGTTCGCGACGCCGCGCCGCCTTGCGCTTACCGTGCACGGCATCCCTGCGCGCCAGCCTGACCTGAAGACCGAACGCCGCGGACCGAAGATCGGTGCGGCCGACGCGGCCGTGCAGGGTTTTCTGAAAGCGACGCGTTTGACGTCGCTGGACGAGGCCAAGATCCAGCGCGATCCGAAGGGCGACTTCTACATCGCGCTGATCGAGAAGCCCGGCCGCGACGCCATCGACGTGCTCGCGGAAATCCTCCCCGTGATCATCCGCACTTTCCCTTGGCCGAAATCGATGCGCTGGGGCGCGCGCTCCGGCAAGCCGGGCTCGCTGAACTGGGTGCGTCCGCTGCACGCGATCACCGCGACGTTCGGGCTCGAGACCGAAGAGCCCGATGTCGTCAAATTCTCGGTGGACGGCATCGAGGCCGGCCAGACCACTTACGGTCACCGCTTCATGGCTCCTAGCGCGATTTCCGTCCGCCGCTTCGAGGACTACGAAGCGAAGCTGAAGGCCGCAAAAGTCATCCTCGATCCGCAGGCGCGCAAGGACATCATCTTTGCCGACGCCAAGGAGCTGACCTTTGCGCAAGGGTTCGAACTGGTCGAGGACCAGGTGCTGCTCGATGAGGTTTCGGGTCTCGTCGAATGGCCCGTCGTCATGATGGGATCGTTCGAAGCGGAGTATCTCGCGATCCCCGACGAGGTGATCCGCGCCACCATCCGCAACAACCAGAAGTGCTTCGTCGTCAAAGATCCCAAGACGGGCAAGCTGACCAACAAGTTCGTGCTCACCGCCAACATCGAGGCGCCTGACGGCGGCAAGACCATCGTCGCCGGCAACGAGCGTGTGATTCGTCCGCGCTTGTCGGATGCGAAATTCTTCTACGAGACGGACCTGAAGACGAAGCTGGAAGACCGGCTGCCGAAGTTCGAGCAGATCGTGTTCCACGAGAAGCTCGGCACACAGGCTGCGCGCATCAAGCGAATCGAGCGTCTCGCCGCAGAGATCGCGCCGCTCGTCGGCGCCGATGTCGCCAAGGCGACGCGCGCCGCGCATCTGGCGAAGGCGGATTTGCTGACCGAAGTCGTCGGCGAATTCCCCGAGGTGCAGGGCCTGATGGGCAAGTACTACGCGCTGGCCCAGGGCGAGGACGCCTCCGTCGCTGCCGCCTGCGAGGAGCACTATAAGCCGCAAGGGCCTGCCGATCGCGTGCCGACCGATCCGGTCAGCGTCGCAGTCGCGCTCGCGGACAAGCTCGACACGCTTGTCGGCTTCTGGGCGATCGACGAAAAGCCGACGGGATCGAAGGATCCGTATGCGCTGCGCCGCGCGGCGCTGGGTGTGATCAGGCTGATCGGTGAGAACGCACTGCGTATGTCGATCATGAAGATGGCGGCGTCCGCACTCGCCGGCTTGTCCTTGAAGCCTGCCGATGCGCAGAAGCTTCCGAGCGACCTGCTCGCCTTCTTCGCAGACCGGCTGAAAGTGCAGCTCCGCGAGCAGGGCGCGCGGCACGATCTGGTCGACGCCGTGTTCGCGCTCGGTGGCCAGGACGACCTTCTGATGATCGTCCGCCGCGTCGAGGCGCTTGGAAAATTCCTCGAGTCCGAGGACGGCAAGAATTTGCTCGCCGGCATCAAGCGCGCCAGCAATATCCTCGGCATCGAGGAGAAGAAGGACAAGCGCGCGTTCGAGGGCGCGCCCGATGCTGCGCTCTATGGCCTCGACGAGGAGAAGGCGCTGGCCAACGCGATCGGCGAAGTGAAGGCGGAGGCAAGCGCTGCTGTCGCGAAGGAAGACTTCGCTGCCGCGATGAGTGCGATGGCCAAGCTGCGTCCGCCGGTCGATGCGTTCTTCGAGAAAGTTCGCGTCAACGACGAGGATGCGAAGGTGCGTGAGAACCGGCTAAAACTGCTCAACGAGATCCGCAGCGCCACGCGTGCGGTGGCGGATTTCTCGAAGATCCAGGATTGAGCGCGTCTTGGCGCAACTGGACACCGTCATGCCCGGGCTTGTCCCGGGCATCCACGTCCTTCTTCGCTCGCGGAGAGGCATGGATGGCCGGGACAAGCCCGGGTCATGACGACGGAGTTGGTGGCCGCAATTGCTGTGCGCGAAGAGTGCCCACACAAAAAGCCCCGCCCGGCGGGGGGAGGACCGGGCGGGGCCTGATGTCCGACTATACTGCTCGCGTCAGCCTGATTGATGTGACGCGCCGGACACCTAGTTGATACCGGAAACGTTAGTCCATCACCTCGACGATGCGCCGCGAGCGCGGCTCAACCAGCACGGTCTCGCCGTTTACGACGGTGTAGCGATAGGTGGTGGCGCCGAAACGTTGCGGCACGTCATAATAGGTGACGCCGCTTTCAGGTAAGGTGGCACCGACCACCACGCGATCCGGGATGCGGAAAGCCGGCACACGTTGTTCGACGACATAGTCGCGGAAAGCCGGCCGCTGCTCGACCGCAATGGTCGGGCCGCTCTCGACGACGACGGGCGCGCGTCCCACGGTGACGCTGCTTTGCGCCTGCGCCGCAAGGGGCGAGCCGGTCGCAGCCGCGAGCGCTGCAAGAGCAAGAAACCTGTTCCGCATGGGCAACTCCTTCGAGAAAGTTTCGGGAAGCGCCACTGGCGCGACCGGTTGCCAATGCCTGCGTCTTCGCGATGTTCCGGAAAACGCCCGCCGCATACGCGGCATTTTCGGGCAGTTTTCGCGGAGCCGGGAACTCGCGCGCCCCCGGTGCGTCTCTACCCGCGGAACCCAGTCCGCTATGATCCCGCTGCGATTCGCCCCACCCCACGGAAAGAAAATTCATGCACATCACCGTCGCCCACATCTCGCCGATCCTGTCGCTGCTTGCGGGTGTGCTCATCCTGATCATGCCGCGCCTCCTGAACCTGATCGTCGCGATTTTTCTCATTATAAATGGTGCGATCGGGCTCGGATTGTTGAAGTGGCTCCATCTCTAGGCCTTCATTCTACGGAACTCTTCGACTTGCGCGGACCTGCCCAAAGTGGTGTAAGGCGCGCAATTACCCATTCCTCTCGCAGGTTGTGTGCAAGCTATGGCCAAAGCCGCCTCGAAAACTCCAGCGAAAATGCCAGCGAAATCAAAGTCCTCGACCAAGGCGAAAGCCGCGCCGGCGGCCCGCAAGTCACTTGCCAAGCGCGCCCCGAAGCCCATGGCCAAGGGCGCTGCCAAGCCGGTGGCCAAGCCGGCTGTGAAGCCCGCCGCCAAGTCGGTTTCCAAGGCTGTTGCAAAGGCACCGACGAAGCCGGTTGCACCGAAGGTCGCCGCGAAGCCGGTACCGAGCAAGACTGCTTCAACCAAGGCTGCGCCTGTTGCGGCCAAGGCCGGCAAGTGGGTGTTCACCTTTGGGGACGGCAAGGCCGAGGGCAAAGCGGAGATGCGCGATTTGCTCGGCGGCAAGGGCGCCAACCTCGCCGAGATGGCCAATCTCGGCCTGCCGGTGCCTCCGGGCTTCACCATCCCGACCTCGGTCTGCACCTATTTCTACGCGCATGACAAATCCTACCCGAAGGAATTGAAGTCGCAGGTTGAGAAGGCGCTCGACCATGTCGGCAAGTTGACCGGCAAGATCTTCGGCGATTCCAGGAATCCGCTGCTCGTTTCCGTGCGCTCCGGCGGCCGCGCCTCGATGCCGGGCATGATGGATACCGTGCTCAATCTCGGCCTCAATGACGAGACCGTGGAAGCGCTGTCGGAACTGTCAGGCGATCGCCGCTTCGCTTATGACAGCTATCGCCGCTTCATCACCATGTATTCGGACGTGGTGCTCGGGTTCGAGCATCATCATTTCGAGGAAATCCTCGACACCTTCAAGGACAGCCAGGGCTACACGCTCGACACGGATCTCACCGCCGACGACTGGGTCGATCTGGTCGGCAAGTACAAGGACGCGGTCGCGCGCGAAACCGGCAAGGATTTTCCGCAGGATCCGCACGACCAGCTCTGGGGCGCGATTGGCGCGGTGTTTTCATCCTGGATGAACGCCCGCGCGGTGACCTACCGCAGGCTGCACGACATTCCGGAATCCTGGGGCACCGCGGTCAACGTGCAGGCCATGGTGTTCGGCAACATGGGCGAGACCTCGGCGACCGGCGTTGCCTTCACGCGCAATCCCTCGACCGGCGAGAGCAAGCTCTACGGCGAGTTCCTGATCAACGCGCAAGGCGAGGACGTGGTCGCGGGCATCCGCACGCCCCAGGACATCACCGAGGAAGCGCGCAAGGACTCCGGCTCCGACAAGGCGTCGATGGAATCGGCGATGCCGGAGGCGTTCAAGGAGCTGACGCGGATCTACACGCTGCTCGAGAAGCACTACCGCGACATGCAGGACATGGAGTTCACGGTCGAGCAGGGCAAGCTCTGGATGCTCCAGACCCGCGGCGGCAAGCGTACTGCCAAGGCGGCGCTGCGCATCGCGGTCGAACTCGCCAATGAAGGCCTGATCACCAAGAAGGAAGCGGTGACGCGGATCGACCCCGCCTCGCTCGACCAGCTGCTGCATCCGACCATCGACCCCAACGCCAAGCGCGACGTGATCGCGACCGGCCTGCCGGCCTCGCCGGGTGCGGCCTCCGGCGAGATCGTGTTCTCCTCGGACGAAGCGGCCAAGCTTCAGGCCGACGGACGCAAGGTGATTCTGGTCCGGATCGAGACCAGCCCCGAAGACATCCACGGCATGCACGCCGCCGAAGGCATTTTGACCACCCGCGGTGGCATGACCTCGCATGCTGCGGTGGTCGCGCGCGGCATGGGCAAGCCCTGCGTCTCCGGCTGCGGCACCATCCGCGTCGATTACGGCCGCGGCACCATGAGCATCGGCTCACGCACCTTCAAGACCGGCGACGTCATCACCATCGACGGCTCGCTCGGCCAGGTGCTCGCCGGCCGCATGCCGATGATCGAGCCCGAGCTGTCCGGCGAGTTCGGCACGCTGATGAAATGGGCCGACCAGGTCCGCAAGATCGGCGTGCGCGTCAACGCCGACACGCCGGAGGACGCGCACACTGCGATCAAGTTCGGCGCGGAAGGCATCGGCCTCTGCCGTACCGAGCACATGTTCTTCGAGGAGACGCGCATCCGCACGGTGCGCGAGATGATCCTCTCCGAGGACGAGCAGTCGCGCCGCGCTGCGCTGGCAAAACTGCTGCCGATGCAGCGCGCCGACTTCGTCGAGTTGTTCGAGATCATGAAGGGCCTGCCCGTCACGATCCGCTTGCTTGATCCGCCGCTGCACGAGTTCCTGCCGCACACCCATGCCGAGGTCGAGGAAGTGGCGCGCGCCATGAACACCGACCCGCGGCGCCTGGCCGACCGCGCGCGGGAGCTGTCGGAGTTCAATCCGATGCTCGGCTTCCGCGGCTGCCGTATCGCGATAGCCTATCCCGAGATCGCCGAGATGCAGGCACGTGCGATCTTCGAAGCGGCGGTCGAGGCCGAGAAGCGCACCGGCAAGGCCGTCGGCCTCGAGGTGATGGTGCCGCTGATCGCCACCAAGATGGAGCTCGACCTCGTCAAGGCGCGCATCGATTCCACCGCGAAGGCGGTGATGCGCGACACCAACACCAAGCTGACCTATCAGGTCGGCACAATGATCGAGCTGCCGCGCGCCTGCCTGCTCGCGGCCGAGATCGCGGAGAGCGCCGAGTTCTTCTCATTCGGTACCAATGACCTCACGCAGACGACGTACGGCATCAGCCGTGACGATGCCGCAAGCTTCCTCGGCACCTACGTGTCCAAGGGCATCCTGCCGATCGATCCCTTTGTCGCGCTCGACCAGGAAGGCGTCGGCGAGCTCGTCAAGATCGGCGTCGCACGCGGTCGCAAGACGCGCCCCTCGCTCAAGGTCGGCATCTGCGGCGAGCACGGCGGCGATCCCGCCTCCGTCGCCTTCTGTCACGCGATCGGCCTCGACTACGTCTCCTGCTCGCCCTACCGCGTCCCGATCGCCCGCCTCGCCGCCGCGCAAGCCGCGCTAGGCAAGGCGATCGCGAGCCAAGCGTAAGGTAAGCGGCGAGTTGAATGTTGAGAGCGAAAGAGGCGGGGCCAAAACCCCGCCTCTTTCTTTTGAGGCGACGTTCTTGCCACACATTCAGTGTCATGGCCCCCGGGAACGGGGGGTGCCCGATTTGAGAGGCGGGGTGGTGGTTTGGGTGGGGGCGCCGCGGTCGGGATTGCCCCCCGTAGGGGGGGGCGGCGGGCGGGGGGGGAGTTG
>NZ_JBVVPP010000013.1:132960-169494 GCF_055811315.1 Bradyrhizobium sp. MI1.4
TTTCGATTTCCTGGTGTTTTTTTTTTTTTCCCCCCCAACGGGGGCGCCCAAAACCCTCGCTTTTTTTTTTTTGGCGCCTCCCCCCCCCAAAAAAAACCCCCCCCCCCCCCCCCCCGCCCCCCGATCCAGTATTCCAGAGGCGGTGACGTGATAGGGAAGGAGCCGCGGCGTACTGGATGCCCCGCCTTCGCGGGGCACGGCGGCTGTGGTCGAAGTGGCGATGGAACCGCGCGCGTCCCGTAAAGACACGTGCGCGCAAGAGTTCCTTCACCATTCGCGTTGACCAGTTGTTTACCCCTTCGCGCGAGGGCGCATTTACCAAGGCGCATCATCGCCCCGTGAAAACACCTGCGATTGCTTGCGTGTGCCGCATGCGCAACGCCGATTAACGCCCCAGCAACCTAAATTAGATACTCACGATAAAGATCGAATTGCACGGATGTACTGCGGCTCGATTTTTCTAGCGTAAGCGTAGCGTGAGCGTATCGATGTTTTTGTTGCGTACCCATCCGAAGGGCGCGCGGTTCGCGTCCTTCGGCATCGGTCTCTGCATCTTCGCATTGATGCCGAGAGAGACCGGCTATCAGGACATTGCCTCGCTGCTGGCGCGCCAACCCGGCGTCGCGGAGCGTTGGCAGAAGCAGGTATTCTCTGCTGCGTCCTCCATACAACTGGCCACTTACAGTTTTTCCCGGCCGATCGGCACTTCGGCTCCGCAGAGCGCGATGGTTCGTCTCGCGAGCCTCGACGTCACCGGCGCGATCAGCCGCAATCCGGCGCTGCAGGCGCCGCCCCGCTACCAGGCCGCCGATTTTCCCAAGGTCGATCGCTCCATGAAGGGTGACCGCCTCGCAACGGTCACACCGACGCAGGCTCCCGAAGCGGGCGCGCCGACGGCAGCGCCGACGCAGGAGGATCCCGCGACGTCGAACAGCTCGGTGTTCGGCGCCAAGACCGTCGCGCTGCCGCAGGCGATGTCGCCGGAATCCGCGGCCGCGCTGGATCCCGAACTCGCGGAGGCGCTGCGTGCGCCGCCGCTGCCGCAATACACCAATGCGCCACAAGCCAGCGACGCTGCGCGCTCGCTCGCGCTCCAGCCGCTCGAAGCGCTGAAGCAGGCCACCATTCCGGCTGCACCGCCGCGCGATCCGTTCCGGGTCAAGACCTCGAGCCTGTTCTTCGGCAGCTCCTCGCTCGGAGGCAACGTCGAGAGCATCGAGAGCTGGCAACCCGGTGCGGAGCCGCTGATCGTGATGCCCGACCCCGACATGAAGGTGACGGCGTCGCTATCGCCGCCGTCGGAGGATATTGCGAAGGATATCGAAAGCGGCGAGAGCGTCGCGCCGAAGGGTGAGGTCAACGTCGACAATCAGCGCGCCAGATCGCCGGCGGAACGGCTCGCGCTCGACGACAAGTCGCGCGCGAAGTCCGAAAAATGCCTCGCGGAGGCCGTCTATTTCGAGTCCCGCGGCGAGGCCGTGCGCGGTCAGATGGCGGTTGCGCAGGTGGTGATGAACCGCGTGTTCTCCGGCAAATACCCGGACACTGTGTGCGGCGCCGTCTATCAGAACAAGCACCGCCATCTCGCTTGCCAGTTCACCTTTGCCTGCGACAACAATGCCGACGTGATCCGCGAGCCCGAGATGTGGGACCGTGCGAAAAAGATCTCGAAGGCCATGCTCGACGGCCAGATCTGGCTGCCCGAGGTCGGCAAGTCCACGCACTACCACGCCTATTGGGTGCGCCCGTCCTGGGTCGCCGAGATGAAGAAGATGTACAAGACCGGCGTCCACACCTTCTATCGCCCACGCGCCTGGGGCGATGGCAGCGAAGAGCCGAGCTGGGGCACCCCGGCGCAGACCGCCGCGCTCTCCGCCGAGCTCACTCAGCAAGCCAAGAGCTCCGCCGAGATGGGCGCGACCGAGCGGCGGTAGCGCCTCACGCCTCGATATCCAGCGCGCAGTCGAAATTTGGCGCCGAATGCGTCAGCGCGCCGGATGAGGCGTAGTCGACGCCGGTCGCAGCGATGGCTGGGATCGAGTCCAGGGTGACACCGCCGGATGCCTCCAGCTTGAGGCGTCCCTCGTTGAGCCTGACGGCTTCGCGCAGCGTCGCAATATCCATGTTGTCGAGCAGCACGGCGTCGGCAAGGCCGGTGTCGAGCACCTCGCGCAACTGCGGAAGCGTGTCGACCTCGATCTCGATCTTGACGAGATGGCCGGCCTGGGCGCGGGCGCGCTCCAGCACGGGACGGATGCCGCCGGCGACCGCGATGTGGTTGTCCTTGATCAGGATCGCGTCGTCGAGCCCGAAGCGGTGATTGAAGCCGCCGCCGCAGCGTACCGCGTATTTCTCCAAGGCGCGCAGCCCGGGCGTGGTCTTTCGCGTGCAGCAGATTCTCATCCGGGTGCCCTCGGCGCGCGCAACGTAGTCCGCCGTGAGCGTCGCGACGCCCGACAGCCGGCCGACGAAATTCAGCGCGGTCCGCTCCGCCGTGAGGATGGCGCGTGCCGGCCCCGAGATCGTCAGCACCTGCTGCCCGCGGGCGACGCGCGCGGCGTCGCGAACATGTGCGCGTACCTCGATGTCGGGCGAAAGCTTTTGCAAGGTGGCGAGCGCCAGCGGCAAGCCGGCGATCACGCCGGACTGCCGTGCGACCAGGATCGCTTGCGCCTTCGTTGCCTCGGGGATCGTCGCAAGCGAGGTAATGTCGCCGGCGCGGCCGAGATCCTCATCGAGCGCGCGGAGCACGGCCTCGTCGATCGCGAGCGGGGAGAGAAAGGCGTCGGGATAGAGCAGAGAGGTCGGGGTGATCATGGCAGACTCCGTCAGGCGATCATGGGTTGTGCGGTGCGCGGTGTCGGGCGTTCGCTCAGGCTGTCCGCGACCTCGCGTACTGCTGCGAGCGTCGTCATCGTGCGCTGCGCGAGGGCGGGTACGTCCGCGGCATGGTCGGAGCGGAAATGCGCGCCGCGGCTCTCGCGCCGGTTCCAGGCCGACGCCGCCACGAGCAGGGCTGCCGTTGCCATGTTGCGGACCGCGATGCTCGTGGCCTCTCGTTCCAGCGCGGCGAAGCTGCGAACCGCGTCCGCAAGCCCGTAACCGTCGCGGATCACGCCGACATGCGCGCTCATCAGCATCCGCAGCCGCTTCACGGCCGCAGCATCCGGTGCGCCGCCGCGCGGCGTCGCCGCGTCCGCAAGGCGGGCGGGCGAGGGGCTGGTGCGGCCGGCGATGTCATCGGCGATGCGTGCGGCGTAGACCACGGCCTCGAGCAGCGAATTCGACGCAAGCCGGTTCGCGCCATGCGCGCCGGTGGACGACACCTCGCCGCCGGCCCACAGCCCGTCGATCGAGCTGCGGCCGCGATGGTCGACCGCGATGCCGCCCATGTGGTAGTGCGCCGCCGGTGCGATCGGGATGGCCTGCGTGGCGGGATCGATGCCAGCGGCCATGCAGCTTGCATGAACCGTCGGGAATCTGTCGCCAAAACGTGCGCCCAGCGCTTGCCGCGCATCGAGAAAGGCGCCGCGCCCGGCCGAGATCTCCGCGAACACGCCGCGGGCCACGATGTCGCGCGGAGCGAGCTCGGCGAGCGGATGGCGCGCCGCCATGAAATGCTCGCCACGGCCGTTGATCAGCGTCGCGCCTTCACCGCGCAGCGCTTCGGTGGCGAGCGGCGCGGGATCGCGACCGACCATGATGGCGGTCGGGTGAAATTGCACGAACTCGGGATCTGCAATCACCGCGCCGGCGCGTGCGGCGATCGCAAGGCCGGATCCGCTGGCCTCGCGCGGATTGGTGGTGACGGCATAGAGATGGCCGATGCCGCCCGTCGCGAGCACCACCATCCGCGCGGCGAGCAGGATCGGCTGTGCTGCCGCGTCGCCAGCTTCGCGCAATCGTAGGCCGGCGACCGCGCCGTCCTCGGTCAACAGCGCTTCGGCGACGAAACCTTCGATCAGCCGGATCGACGGCGTGCGCCGCACGGCTTCGCTCAGCGCCGCGATGATGGCGGCGCCCGCGCCATCGCCACGCACATGTACGATACGCCGCGCCGAGTGTGCGGCCTCGCGCCCGACTGCGAGCCTGCCTTCGAGATCGCGGTCGAACGGCACGCCATAGGCGAGAAGGTCGTGAATCCGCGGTGCGGCCTCGCGCGCGATCCCGAGTGCGACAGCTTCGTCGACGATGCCGCAGCCAACTGCAACCGTGTCCGCGGCGTGCGCTTCCGGCGTATCCCCTTCAGCCATTGCCGCGGCGATGCCGCCTTGCGCCCATGCGGACGACGCGCCCTGTCCGAGCGGCGCCGCCGAGATCAATATTACCGGCCGCGGCGCGAGCTTGAGCGCGCAGAACAATCCGGCAAGGCCGCCGCCGACGATGACGACGTCGTCGGAGCGGGGGAGGGTGTTGATGTTGTTTGTCATGGCTTTATCTCAGTTCTTCAAATTGATCATCCGCTCGACCGAGCGCCTTGCGCGGTCCGCGAGCGCGGGATCGATCGTCACTTCTTCGCGAAGCGTCAGCAGGCTCTCCAGAATGTTGGCGAGCGTGATGCGCTTCATGTGCGGGCAGATGTTGCAGGGGCGCAGCATCTCCACATCGGGCAGCTCGGCGCGGACATTGTCGGCCATCGAGCATTCCGTGATCATCACCAGCCGCCGCGGCCGCCGCTCGCGCACCCAGTTGATCATGTGCGCGGTCGAGCCCGTGAAATCGGCCTCGGCCAGCACGTCCGGCGGGCATTCGGGATGAGCGATGATCTGCACGGAGGGATCGGCCTCGCGGTAGCTGCGCAGCTCGGCGCCAGTGAAACGCTCGTGCACCTCGCAGGCGCCCTTCCAGGCAATGATCTTCACGTCGGTCTTCGAGGCCACGTAAGTGGCGAGATAGCGGTCGGGCAGGAAGATCACGGTTGGTGCGCCGAGGCTTTCGACCACCTGCACCGCGTTCGACGAGGTGCAGCAGATATCGACCTCGGCCTTCACCTCCGCGGAGGTGTTGACATAGGCAACGACAGGCACGCCGGGGAATTTTTCGCGGAGCAGGCGGACGTCGGCGCCGGTGATGCTGGCAGCGAGCGAGCAGCCGGCGCGCGTATCAGGAATAAGCACCGTCTTGTCCGGATTGAGCAGTTTCGACGTCTCCGCCATGAAGTGCACGCCGCACTGGACGATGATGCCGGCCTTCACCCTGGTGGCTTCGACCGCGAGCTGGAGCGAATCACCGCCGATGTCGGCGACGCAGTGGAAGATCTCCGGCGTCTGGTAATTGTGCGCGAGGATCACCGCGCCCCGGGCCTGCTTCAGCTCGTTGATCGCCTTGATCGTCGGGGCCATCAGCGGCCATTCGATCGGCGGGATGACACGTTTCACGCGCTCGTAAAGCGGTGCGGTGGCTCGCTCGACCTCCGGCGTCCATTCCAGTGAAGGCATCGGCAGCGAAGGTTCGGTTCGCGACTGCTTGGCCTGTGCCGGGGTGATGACGTGGCCCTGCGGCCGGTTGGCAAAGTCGTCGGGGCCGTAAATTCCAGTTAGCGGCATCCAAGCCTCCCGTGCATGTCATTTGTACTCATTTTGAGCATATATAAAGCCTGAGAAATCCGGCCGACAGGCCGGGGGATCATTCGATATGCTCGATATGAGCAAATATAAAATAACACGTCGTGTTGGGAGCCGCCAGATCTTGCCGCACACGTTTCCGTTAAGTCGCGCCCGGCGCGTCGGCTGAGGCCGCGAGGAAATGCAATGCTCCCGCGCCAGCTCTTCGCGGAATGCAATCGTTTTTGACTTGGGGTTTCCATGCAGATGCATTAAACGAGCTGGCTCGCGGCCGCCATTTGCGAATCCGCGACCACGCACGAGGAACAGCATGTCGATACAGATGGGTGAGCTCGGTTCGGTCTCCCGTTCCTCCTCCTGGCGCACGCCGGCGATCATCATTCTCTGCGGCTGCGCGATCGGGATGCTCGGGTTCGGCCCGCGCTCGGCGCTGGGCTTCTTCGTACAGCCGATGAGCCATGAATATGCCTGGGGCCGCGACGTGTTCGGCCTCGCGATCGCGTTTCAGAATTTGCTGTGGGGACTGGGCCAGCCCGTCGCCGGCGCGGTCGCCGATCGCTTCGGCCTGTTCCGGGTGATGTGCGTCGGCGCTCTGCTCTATGCCGGGGGCTTGCTCCTGATGCGCTACTCATCGACGCCGCTGTCGCTCAACATCGGCGCTGGTGTCATGGTCGGCTTCGGTCTCGCCGGCTGCTCGTTCAATCTGGTGCTCTCGGCCTTCACCAAGCTCTTGCCGGCCGAGAAGCGCGGCCTTGCGCTCGGCGCCGGCACTGCGGCGGGATCGTTCGGGCAATTCCTGTTCGCGCCGATCGGTGTGGCCCTAATCGACAATTTCGGCTGGCAGCAGGCGCTCACCGTGTTCGGCTTCCTGATGCTGCTGATCATCCCGTTGTCGCTGGCGCTCTCGACGCCGCCGGTCGCAAGCGCGGCAAATGCGGCGCCTGCGGACCAGCAGACCTTCACCAAAGCGCTCGCGGAAGCCTTCGGCCATCGCTCCTACGTGCTGCTTGTCCTCGGCTTCTTCACCTGCGGCTTCCAGCTTGCCTTCATCACGGTGCATCTGCCGGCCTTCCTGGTCGATAGCGGCATCTCCACGCAGATCGGCGGCTGGGTGATCGCGGCGATCGGCCTGTTCAACATCATGGGATCGCTCAGCGTCGGCTATCTCCAGAACAGCCTGCCCAAGCGCTACATCCTCTCGACCATCTATTTCACCCGCGCGCTTGCGACGCTTGCCTTCATCTCGTTTCCGATCACGCCGTTCTCGGCGATTGCGTTCGGCGCGGTCTCCGGCCTGACCTGGCTGTCGACCGTGCCACCGACCTCGGCACTGGTCGCGATCATGTTCGGCACGCGCTGGTTCGCCACGCTCTATGGCTTCGCCTTCGTCAGCCATCAGGTCGGCGGCTTCCTCGGCGTCTGGCTCGGCGGCATCGTGTTCGAGCGGTTCGGTTCCTACACGCCGATCTGGTGGCTCTCGATCCTGTTCGGCGTGCTCTCGGCGCTGATCAATCTTCCGATCGTGGAGAAACCGGTCCAGCGGACGGTTGCGCAGCCTGCCTGATCGGCTAAACATCCCCTGAAACAAGTCAGGGAGTTTTGCTGTGGCGACGTTCAAGGCGATCCGGATCGACAAGGCGGACAAGGGCACCACCGCGCAGCTCACGCAGTTCGACGAAGCCGAACTGATGGAGGGCGACGTCACCGTCCGCGTGGAATGGTCGACGTTGAACTACAAGGACGGCCTTGCGCTCACCGGCAAGGCGCCGGTGGTGCGCCGCTTCCCGATGATTGCCGGCATCGACTTCGCCGGCACCGTCGAGCAGTCCTCGCATCCGCAATGGAAGGCGGGCGATAAGGTTGTCTGCACCGGCTGGGGCATGGGCGAGACCCATCTTGGCGCCTATGCCGAGAAGGCGCGGGTGAAAGGCGACTGGCTGGTCGCTCTTCCGCAGGGCCTATCGGCGCGCGACGCCATGGCGATCGGCACTGCCGGCTTCACCGCGATGCTGTCCGTGCTGGCGCTGGAGAAGCACGGAGTGTCGCCGAACAGCGGTCCGGTCGTGGTGACGGGGGCTGCAGGCGGCGTCGGCTCGGTTGCGACCGCCGTGCTCTCGAAGCTCGGCTATCACGTCATCGCCTCCACCGGACGTGCGTCCGAAGCGGACTATCTGAAAGAGATCGGCGCGGCTGAGGTGATCGACCGCAACGAATTGTCGGCGGCCGCCAAGCCCATCGCCAAGGAGCGCTGGGCGGGTGGCGTCGACAGCGTCGGCTCGACCACGCTCGCAAACCTGCTGTCGATGACGAAGTACGGCGGCGCGATCGCGGCCTGCGGCTTGGCTGCCGGCATGGACCTGCCGTCTTCCGTCGCACCCTTCATTTTGCGCGGGGTGTGCCTTCTCGGCATCGATTCCGTGATGTGCCCGATCGAGCCGCGGAAAGCTGCCTGGCAACGCCTGGCGTCCGATCTGGACCGGTCAAAACTAGCTGAAATTACTCACGAAATTCCGCTTTCTGAAGTTCCGGAGTGGGGCGCGAAAATCCTCGCCGGCCAGGTCCGCGGTCGCACCGTTGTAAAAATTGTCTAACGGCGTTCAGACTTTACCAACCATGCTGCTTCAATGTCGCCATGGTTAGTATGGTAAGCAGCAGGTAAAGAGATAAGGCATAGCCCGCTGCGGGGTTGGTTCGGAGTTGAGCATGCTTGCGCGTATTGTGTTGGGGGCGGTCACGGCGGTAGCGACGCTTACGCCGGCCATTGCTGGAAGCATGAACGCCGATGAGGCGCGCCGCTTCGTCGCCGGGAAGGTGTTTGCTTTCACCTGCTTTGACGGCACCCGGGGCGCGGGCCGCATCATGGACGACCTCGGCGCCGCCGGCGCCGTGCAGTTCTCGGGTGCAGGTCCGGTGAAACATCTCCGCCTGCCCGGCAACACGCTGCAGATCCGCGGCCAGAACGTCTGCGCCTCGATCAAGGGCATTCCGTTCGAGCCCTGTTTCAACCTTGAAAAGACCGACGATCGCAGTTTCCGCGGCTCGGTATCGGGGATGGGCTTCGCCTATTGCGACTTCCATCACCAGGGCGGCAACCAGATGCTGATGGCGCGGGCCGTCGCGCGGCCGCGCTCGCTGCGCACCTCGGAACACACGGGTTCGGTCGGCACGCCCAACACCGAAGTCGCCGCGCGTGTCGAGACCCCGCGCGTCGAGAGTAGCCGGCTCGAGCCGGTGAAGCCGCAAGTTAAATCGGAGCCCGCCAGGGACGACGCCCCGCTGGAGCTGCGCCGCTCGACCCAGTGAGTTGGCTGCGCGCGTCCGCGCACTTGCTCGTTGAGAGCTGCCATCAAACACGAAGCCGCCGCGCCGTAGTCATACGGACGGCGGCTTTCATGCGTTGGTAGCTGTTCGCGCCCAGTTTGCGTACGGCCGGGGGCGCGGCCCGATAAAAGGGTTCAACGATGTCGCTGTACTTCTTCCGTATCAGCACGGGCCGCTATTCCGGTGCTGCCGACCAGCCATATGAGTTCGAGGACCGCGCCGCGGCCTGGACCGAGATGACCGAAGTCTGTGCCAATTTGCTCGGCGGCATCTCGCGCGGCCTGAAACAGGACGCCGAATGGCGCATGGAGCTGCTCGACGAGAACAAGGAGCCGGTGTTCCGGATCAGCTTGATTGGCGAGAGCCAAAAGGCCCTTGGTCGCACGGGCTAGAAATCGGGCATCCTACCGCCGCGTGTGGTTAACCTGTTAAGCGCGCGGACCGTGCTGTTTTCAAGGGATTTTCCGGTAAGTCCGGTATTTGTCCGGGGGCGATCGTTAACCAGATCACCACACCTGAAGCTCAGTTTTTAGGCAAGGGCGATCAACGCCGAGGGCGGCCGACAATGACTTGGCCGCGCAACCCGGGAAACGCCCTCATGTCGAGACTCATCCAGAATCTGCAAATCGGTACCAAGCTCGCGCTCGCTTCGGCGTTCGGCGTTGTTCTCGTCGGCGCCATGATCGCGAGCCAGGTCATCGGCAACAACAACGTGCGGCATTCCAACCAGGCCGCGCTTGCGCAGCAGGAATTGGTGCGCGAGGCTACCGAAGCCAAGCTTGGGATACGCGGCTTGCAACTCGCCGTACGGGACATGCGTCTCGCCAACAATCAGGGTGACTTGCAAAAGGCGAGCGAGCTTCTGCTGGAGCGGTCGAAAGCACTGAACGGCGTTGTCGATTCCATGCTCAGGTTGTCGCACGCCCCGGAAAACCGCGCGCGGATGGAGAAGCTCAAGTCTACGTCGGCCGATTACCTGAAGGGCGCGCAGCAGAACGCCTCTGTTCGCAGCGAGGCCATTGCGGTTGCGGCCACGGACCCCGTCCGCGCCGCCAAGATTTCCGAGGAAGGCGCGCGCCAGATCCGCGAGGTGACGCTGCCGCTTGCCACACAGCTGGACAATTTGACCAGCGAGATTGCCGATTTCGCCAAGCACAAGAGCGATGAAGAAATCGCTGCCGCGAGCCAGGAGATGGCCGTGAGCGAGCGTCTCGGCATGGTGGTCGGTGCGTGCGCCGTGCTCGTCCTCATCGGTTCGTGGCTGATGTCCTTCCTGACCATCGCGCGGCCGATCCGCGCGCTCACGGTTGCCATGGACAAGCTCGCTGGTGGTGACTTCTCTGTTGTCCTGCCGGGTCTCGGCCGCAAGGACGAGGTCGGCGGTGTCGCCGCGGCCGTCGAGAAATTCAAGGTCGTGTCGGAGCAGAAGGCGCGCCAGGAAGCGGAAGCCAAGATGCGGCAGGACCAGGTGGCGGCCGAGCAGCGCAAGGCCGATATGCGCAAGCTTGCTGATAGTTTCGAAGGCGCCGTCGGCGAGATCGTCGATACGGTGTCGTCGGCCGCGACGGAGCTCGAGGCTTCGGCCTCGACGTTGACCTCGACGGCGGAGCGGGCACAGGAACTGACGATAGTTGTGGCTGCGGCCTCCGAGGAGGCGTCGACCAACGTGCAATCGGTGGCGTCGGCCACGGAAGAGCTGTCGTCTTCAATTACGGAGATTAGCCGCCAAGTGCAGGAATCGGCGCGGGTCGCGAGCGAGGCGGTTACCCAAGCCCGAACCACGACCGACCGTGTCGGAGAATTGTCCAAGGCGGCGGCTCGCATTGGCGACGTGGTCGAGCTGATCAACACCATCGCCGGCCAGACCAACCTGCTGGCGCTTAATGCCACCATCGAGGCGGCACGCGCCGGCGAGGCCGGTCGCGGTTTTGCGGTGGTGGCTTCCGAAGTGAAGGCGCTTGCCGAGCAGACCGCGAAGGCGACCGGCGAGATCGGCCAGCAGATTTCCGGCATTCAGGCCGCGACGCAGGACTCCGTCGCCGCCATCAGCGCCATCAGCAACACCATTGAAAAGCTGTCCGAGATATCGTCCACGATCGCGGCGGCCGTCGAGGAGCAGGGCGCGGCGACGCAGGAGATCTCGCGCAACGTGCAGCAGGCGGCCGAAGGCACCCATCAGGTCTCGTCCAACATCACCGACGTGCAGCGCGGTGCAGGCGAAACCGGCTCGGCATCGTCGCAGGTGCTGGCAGCCGCGCGGTCATTGTCCGGCGACAGCAACCGCCTCAAGCTCGAGGTCGGCAAGTTCCTCGACACCGTGCGCGCCGCCTAAGAACCTCGTTCCAGACAGTTCGGAAGACGCCCTGCCTCCTCAGGCGGGCGTTTTTGCATCCTGATCTTCGCCGCGAACGTCTCGCGCATGACTTCGGCGAACGTCGGCTGCAAAAGCAAACAGTGGCGACCTCAAGCTGAAATTTACAACTTTCTGGCGAGATTATCTCTTCCATTTCAACTGTTTGGGTTGAAATCTCAGTATTTCTCCGAGCCCTCCCGTTAACCAGAATGAGTAACCCCAAGGAATAGATTCTCCGGCAAGGGCGATCAACGTCCATGCAGCCGGCAAGGACTTGGCTGCGTGTTTCCTTTGGGGGAAACGTACCATGTTGAGCCCTGCTCATCATCAGCAGGTCCGAACTCAGTCCGCCAGCGCGTGGAGTCGGCTCGGACATGTTCGGATCGGCACGATCTTGCCGATCATCATCTCTGCCCTGGTCTTGCTTGGGTTGGCCTCGGCCGGATTCATCGCCTATGAGGCCGTCCTCAAGAGGCGAGAGTCCGAGGCATTCCTGAAGGTCAATGCAGTTGCCCAACTGCTGCTGCGCAGCGCAGGACATTGGGCGATTGAACGCGGGCTGACCAACGCCGTGCTGAAGTCTCCTGATGTCGTCAGTGCCGAGCGCCGTGCGGAAATCGCAAAGGCGCGCGCGACGGCCGACGAGGCCTTTCGCCAAGCCGTCCTCGATATCAGCGCGATTCCCGAAATGACGGCGGGGCAAAGACAGATTGCGGACGCAGCGACGAAATTCGAGGCGCTGCGTCTCCTGCGTGAGAAAGCCGACGCGGGAATGTCGCGCTCGCGCGTTGAACGCGAGCCTGACCTCGTAGATGGCTTCGCGCCAACGATTACGGAGGTGATCGACGTCGCGAGCAACCGCTTGCGGCTGACGCTCGAAACACTCACCAGCCCGCCCGTGGCAAGGCTGGCCCAGCTCATCGGCTTGCGACATCTGACAGCTCAGATGGCCGAGAATGCCGGAAGGGAGCGGGCCCTGCTGGCTGGGGTCGTCGGTGCGCGCGCGAAGCTCGGGATGGAGGGCTATGAGCGCCTTTCGGCGCTGCGGGCCAAGGTCGAACTCGCATGGGACACGGTATTGCCGGTGCGGCTGCGTTCGGACCTCGCCCTGCAGATCGGCGAGGCGATGACGGAGGTCGAGAAATCCTATTTTGGTGCCTACGGTGAAACGCGGGTGACTGTGCTCGCCGGTGGCGAAGGCGGGGACTACAGAATCACGGGACCCGAGTACTTCACGCGGGCCACCGCCGGCATCAATGCAGTGCTGAAGCTCGGTGAAGCCATTGGCGCGGCCGCTGACCGCGAAGCCACGATGCAGGCAGAGGTCAGCACTCGTAATGTTGTTTTCACGGTCGTGTTGCTCTGCGCCTCGGTGATGCTCGCTGGCCTCAGTTTCTGGATCACCTTTGGCCGGATCCTCAAGCCGCTTTCAGCCATTTCGGTTGCGATGGGTGGGCTCGCCAATGGCGACTTCACGACGGTCGTGCCTGGCACCTGCCGAGGTGACGAGGTCGGCGAGATGGCGCGGACCGTTGAAGTCTTCAAGCAAAACGGGCTCGAAGTCGAACGCATGCGGGGCGATCACGCTGCGGCCGAGAGCCGGGCAGCCGAGCAGCGCAAGGCGGAGATGCGGAAGCTGGCCGACGGCTTCGAAGCCGCGATCGGGGAGATCGTCGACACCGTCTCCTCGGCAGCGACCGAGCTCGAAGCCTCGGCGTCGACCCTCACATCGACCGCGGAGCGTGGGCAGCAGCTCACGACCATGGTTGCTGCGGCCTCCGAGGAGGCGTCCACCAACGTGCAAGCGGTGGCGTCGGCCACCGAGGAGCTGTCGTCTTCTATCACCGAGATCAGCAGGCAGGTGCAGGAATCGGCCCGCGTGGCCAACGAAGCTGTCGGCCAGGCGCGTGTCACCACTGAGCGCGTCAGCGAATTGTCCAGGGCGGCGACGCGGATCGGCGACGTGGTCGAGCTGATCAACACCATCGCGGGTCAGACCAATCTCCTGGCGCTCAACGCGACCATCGAGGCCGCGCGCGCCGGCGAAGCCGGTCGCGGCTTTGCGGTTGTGGCCTCCGAGGTCAAGGCACTCGCCGAACAGACCGCGAAGGCCACTGGCGAGATCGGGCAGCAGATCGCCAGCATCCAGACCGCGACCGAGCATTCGGTCGGCGCAATCAAGGACATCAGCGGCACTATCGAGAAGCTCTCGGAGATTTCCTCTACCATCGCGGCTGCCGTGGAAGAGCAGGGCGCGGCGACACAGGAAATCTCCCGCAACGTGCAGCAGGCGGCGGAAGGCACCCATCAGGTCTCGGCCAACATCACCGATGTGCAGCGCGGCGCGAACGAGACCGGCTCGGCGTCGTCGCAGGTGCTGGCGGCGGCCCAGTCGCTCTCTGGCGACAGCAACCGCCTCAAGCTCGAGGTCGGCAACTTCCTCGATACCGTGCGCGCAGCATGACGCGGTCGCCGTCACCAATCATCGATCGACTACAACCGACGCGCGAAGACGCGCGGTGGTTCGCATGCGTTCGCAGTTGGATGTCGCGGCGCGATGAGCCGCACGGTTAACCTTCCGGAAAACCGATGCGGTCATGATCTCCGTAATATTCCGGGTGCCGAGTCGCCCTCCTCGTATTGCGTATCAATCGTATTGGAGCACATTCCATGAGTGGCCCTTCCATTCGTCTCACCCATAAGGTCATGGCGATCGGACTGTTCGGATTGTTGGGTCTCGTCGCCTTCGGCGCGATCTACGAGATCGGCAGTCTCTCCCAGGACGCCTCCCGCGAGATTGCTAACCGCGCTCGTGCGATCGCTGACCTCGACAAACAGCTCTCGATCGAGATGCTGGAGGCCCGCCGCAACGAGAAGAACTTTCAGCAGCGCCGCAACGAGAGCTACGCCAAGGCACATGCCGAATTGATCGGGCCGATCAATCGCGACTTCGACGAGGTGGAGCGGCTGATGTCGGCCGGCGGCTTGGGCGCGCTGTCCGACCGGATGAAGCAGGCCCAGGACGGCTTCAAGCGATACGCGTCGGACTTCGGCGCATTGGTGGCCGCGGAGACCCGGCTCGGCCTAAACGAGACTCTGGGCCTCTCCGGCTCGCTCCGCGCCGCCGTGCACGACATTGAGGCCAAGCTCAAGGAGATCGACGATCCCAGGTCCACGAGCTGGATGCTGATGATGCGCCGGCACGAGAAGGACTTCATGCTGCGGCGCGACCCAAAATACATCGCCGAGATGAAGAAGGCCGCGGTCGAATTCTCCAAGGCGATAGAGGTCGTCGCAATCCCTACGGCAGTGATGAACGACATCACAGCCAAGCTGCAGAAATATCAATCCGAGTTCACGGCGTGGGTGGAGACGGCGCAGCAAACTGCGGCCCTCGACGCCAGCATGATGAAAACGTTCCGTGGGTTGGAACCGAGCATGATCGAGGTGCGCAACACAGTCGAAGACCTCTACAGGAAGGCCGACGTTGCGGAAGCTGCGACCCGCGATGCCGTGCGCATGTGGATGATGGTCGCCTTCGCCATTGCCGTCGTCGTGCTCGCCGCGGTGGGCTTCCTTCTGGGACGTTCGATCTCGAAGGCGCTTGCCGGCATGGTCGGCGCGATGACGCGGCTTGCGCGCGGCGAGCTTTCGATATCCGTTCCGGGCATCGGGCGCAAAGACGAGATCGGCGAGATGGCCGGTGCCGTCGAGGTGTTCAGGACCAATATGGCGGAGGCCGAGCGGCTGCGCACCGAGCAGGTCGAAGCTGAGGCGCGCGGGCGCCAGCAGCGCAAGGCCGACATGCACCGGCTCGCCGATACTTTCGAAGGCGCGGTCGGCGAGATCATCGATACTGTTTCGTCGGCGGCAACCGAGCTGGAGGCCTCGTCAAATACGCTGACGCAGGCTGCCGAGCGCGGCAACGGGCTTGCCACGGTCGTGGCGGCCGCCTCCGAAGAGGCCTCCGCGAACGTGCAGTCGGTGTCTGCAGCGAGCGAGGAAATGACCTCCTCGATCTCCGAGATCAGCCGTCAGGTGCAGGAATCGGCCCGTGTCGCCGACGTGGCGGTCGGGCAGGCCCAGCGCACCAATGCACGCGTCGCCGAACTGTCGAAGGCCGCCGCCCGCATCGGCGACGTGGTCGAACTGATCAACACCATCGCCGCCCAGACCAACCTGCTGGCGCTCAACGCGACGATCGAGGCGGCGCGTGCCGGCGAGGCCGGCCGCGGCTTTGCCGTGGTCGCTTCCGAAGTGAAGGCGCTCGCCGAGCAGACTGCGAAGGCCACGGGCGAGATCGGCCAGCACATCGGCGCGATCCAGACCGCGACGGAAGACTCCGCCGGTGCGATCAAGGAGATCGGCGACACCATCGCGCGGATGTCGGAGATCTCGTCAACCATCGCCGCCGCGGTCGAGGAACAGGGTTCCGCCACGCAAGAGATCTCCCGCAACATCCAGCACGCCGCGAATGGCACCTCCGAAGTCTCGGCGAACATCGGCGATGTCCAGCGTGGCGCAGGCGAAACCGGGGCGGCCTCGGCGCAGGTGCATTCGGCTGCGCAATCGCTGTCGCAGGAGAGCCACCGGCTGAAGAGCGAGGTCGCGCGCTTCCTGGATTCGGTACGGGCGGCGTGACAGCCGTCGCCTTCCGCACATTGCGTCGCAAGTGGACAGGTCGCGTCGCAGCATCAGTTGGCTGTGCAGCTGCACAGTTGGTTGCGGGAGAAATAACGACCGTCAGCGCTGTCCCGTAATTTTACGTAGGGCCCTGTTAACGCCTGCTTGCGACTATGTGTGCAATCTTACGGGACAAGAACCAGCCAGCATTGTTGAACTGACCTCCGTCTCGCCATCTTCGTGGCGGTTTGCGGCGCGGACAATTTGCGCGTTGCCAGGTAACATCGGGATTTGTCGTGATGTCGAAATTGTCGATCGTCTTCAAGCTTCTGGCCGTGTTGTCGGTCCTGGTCCTTTCGCTCGCCGGCGTTGGCGTGACGGCGATCGGCACCATGCAGAACATCAATTCCCATACGGTCGAGATCGCGGAGAGTTGGCTGCCCAGCGTGCGCGCGCTCGGCTCGCTTCGCGCCGACATCAACGAGCTGCGCGTCGCGCTCCGTCTGCATCTGATGCAGGACAGCGTTGAGGGCAAGGACGCCGCCGAGAAGCGCTTGGCCTCGCTGCGCGCGCGCATCGACCAGACCCGCAAGGTCTACGAGCCGCTGATCACTTCCGCCGAGGAGCGCTCGCTCTATGGGCAATGGAGCACGGCGTGGGCCGAGTATCTGAACGGCGTGCAGGACGTGATGGCACTGTCGCGCAAGGGCGTTGGCCGTTTCCCGGTCGACGCCAACGAGCTGCTGCAGACCAAGGTTGCGAAGATGGCCCAGGCCGCCGATCCCCTGCTCCAAAAGGGCATCGAGCTCAACAACCGCGGTGCCGAGCTTGAGACGAAGCAGGCCGCCGACAGCTACGCCATGATCTTCCGCGTGCTGGTCGGCATCATCGTGCTCTCGGTCGTAATCGCGATCGGCGCCGCCTATTATCTCGTGCGCGACGTTTCTCGCGGCATTGCCTCAATCATCCGCCCGATGCAGTCGCTCGGCGAGGGCGACCTCTCGGCCGACGTTCCGCATCGCGGCGAGAAGACCGAAATCGGTTCGATGGCAGATGCGCTGCAGATCTTCAAGGAGGCGCTGATCGCCAAGAAGGCCGCCGACGAGGCCGCTGCGCGCGACGCCGAAGTCAAGATCGAACGCGGTCGCCGCGTCGATGCCATCACCCGCAAGTTCGAAGCCATGATCGGCGAGGTGGTCGGGACCGTCTCCTCGGCCTCGACCGAGCTCGAGGCCTCCGCCTCGACGCTGACCAACACCGCGCAGCGCGGACAGGAACTCGCGACCGTCGTCGCAGCCGCCTCCGAGGAAGCCTCGACCAACGTCCAGGCGGTGGCATCCGCTTCGGAGGAGCTGTCGTCCTCCATCACCGAGATCAGCCGCCGCGTGCAGGATTCGGCGCGGATGGCGGCGGAGGCCGTCGAGCAAGCGGCGCGGACCAACGACCGTGTCAATGCGCTGTCGCACGCGGCGTCCCGCATCGGCGACGTCGTCGAGCTCATCAACACCATCGCGGGCCAGACCAATCTGCTGGCGCTGAACGCGACCATCGAGGCCGCGCGTGCCGGCGATGCGGGCCGCGGATTCGCGGTCGTCGCCTCCGAGGTCAAGGCGCTGGCCGAGCAGACCGCGAAAGCGACCGGTGAGATCGGGGCGCAGGTCTCGGGTATCCAGGCGGCGACGCAGGAATCGGTCAGTGCCATCCAGGAGATCGGCGGCACCATCGAGCGGCTCTCCGAGGTGGCTGCGGCCATTGCCGCCGCCGTCGAGGAGCAGGGCGCGGCCACGCAGGAAATCTCGCGTAACGTGCAGCAGGCCTCGGTCGGCACGCAGGAGGTCTCGTCGAACATCACCAACGTGCAGCGCGGTGCGATCGAGACCGGCGAGGCTTCGACCGAGGTATTGTCGGCGGCGAAATCGCTGGCGACCGACAGCACCCGTCTCAAGGTCGAGGTCGCGCAGTTCCTGGAATCGGTTCGCGCGGCCTGACGCTCACGTGCTCGTCTGCGGAGCCGGCGGCGGTGCGATCTGCCGCCGGAACAGGATACGCTGGTAGAGCCAGCCGATCGCGACCAGCACGATGCCGAGGCACATGAACGATAGCGCGCGGTAGACGCCCGTCAGCGTCGACATGTCGATGACGAATGCTTTCAGGATCGTCAACGCGATCACGACGGCCGATGCCAGCCGCGCCCGCTCCGAATTGACGAGAATGCCGACGCCGAGCAGCACCACGCCGAAGCCGAGCCAGCCGATCGAATAGGTATATTGCTCGGCGCCCGTCGTCGCCCCGGAGGAGAGGATCGGGCCGTGATAGAAGCGGCGGATCTCCAGCGTGACATAGGTCAGCGCGAACAGCAGCGCGCCGCCTGCAATCGTGTTGGCGTAGGCCTTGCCGCGTTCGCCGGCCACGGCATAGGACAAGAGCAGCATCAGCACCGCCGGCAGCGCGTAGCCGAGCAGCAGCAGGTTGAACACGGCGCCACCGACGTCGGTGCGCCATAGCAGCGGGTTCTCCAGGAGCAGGAGGCCGAACACGCCGACGAGCCCGCCGATCACCGTGAGCACGACCGCGCCGACATTGTGCACGACGCTGCGGCTGCGCAGTCGCAGGCGCTCCAGCCCGATCGCCAGGGCGAGCGTGATGCAGACCTGGAGGGCGAATTCGAGCAGAGAGGGTGCTGACGTCATGTTGCCGCCGGTCGCAAAATGGCGGATCTCCATGAAGGCGAGCAGCGCGGTGAACAGGATCGCGGCGCTCTCGAGCATGCGCAGCGGGGCGTCGTCGGCGCGGCGGCGCAGGAACAGGCTCGCCGCCCAGAACGATGCCGCCGGCAGGCCGTAACCCCACAACAGCCAGTTGAAGATCGGCGTGGTTCCGACGGCGTCGCCGACGATGCGCGGATCATAGCCGATCCGAGCGGTGACGAGGCCGGCGAAGATCGCGGCGAGCCAGCGCAGGAACGGGATCGGCCGCTGCATCGAGATCCAGGCGGTGCCGAGCGACATCAGCGCCAGTGCGATCGTGAGCCAGCCCTTCTCCAGCGCAAACGTCAGCGCCAGCGCCAGTGCACCGAGCGTGCCGGTCGCAAACAAGGCCGTGGAGATCATGGCGCCCGGCCGGGTCTCGCGGCGTGCAAGCGCTTCGGTGGCCGCGCCGAAGGCGGCGGCGAGCAGCACCGCGAGGATGGCGAACGGGATCGAGCGATCGAGATGCGCGATGCGTGCGTAGAGCGCGACCAGGATCGCGATCGGCGTCGCGACCCCCGCGACCGACCACACCACCGGAATGATCGCCGAGTTCGAACGTCCCTGCGCGAGGAAGCCCGCGATGCCGAAGCCGGCGGCGAAGATCGCCGCCATCACCAGATGCAGCGTCACCGCGCTATCGATCGCCGTCGGTGCGATGTCGGCCATGGGACCGCCCGGCAGCACGAGCATGTCAGGATTGGCGCGCACCGCCCATTCGGCGAACACGACGAAGACGGTCGCGGCGGCTGCGCCGAGCGCGCCGGTGGCCGCCGGCGCGCGCCAGGCGACAAGCAGCGTCGCGCCGACCAGCAGCGTGAAGGCCATCAGCGCCAGGTCCGCATGGGCGCTCGACAGCACGATCAGCATCGCGCCGAACAGATAGGCACCGAGTGAGCCCGACGAGACCGGCTCGATCTCACCGTCCTCGATCGTCGGGCCGAACATGAAGCCGCAGACCACGAGAAGAGCGGCAAGAACGAATCCTGCGATCACATGGAAAGCGTGCGGCGCGACCTGCAGGTCGCCGGTATCGAGCCCCGGAAAGATCCAGAGCACGGCGAAGGCGATTGTCGTGACCGCAAGCCAACGCCACAGCCGGATACGGGCAAGGCCGAAGCTCGCGGCGGTGACGACGGCGAGATAGATGTAGAGGGCCCAATAGTCCGGCTTGCCGCTGGAGACGAGGATCGGCGTCACGAAGGCGCCGACCACGCCGAGGCCGGCGAGCGCGGGCCCGTGCAGGAGCGCGGCAGCCAGCGTGCCGAGCGCGACGAGGCCGAGCAGCACGAAGGCGGTCGCGGGCACGAGGAAGCCATAGAGCGCGTACGCCGCGTAGATGGTCGCAAATGCCACCGCCGTACCGGCTGCGGTGAGGATAGCGGGAATGTTGGCGATCGGCAGCGCGGCGATGTTGGAGATGCTCTCCTTGCGCCGTGACCATTCGCCGGCGCCCAGCAGCGCCAGCGCGAACACGCCGCCAAGGAACACGCGCACGCCGGGGCCAAGGAGGCCAGCCTCGATCGAATAGCGCACCATGAAGAAGCCGCCGAGCGCGAGCGCCAGGCCGCCGATCCAGACTACCCAGCGCGTGCCGAGCCGTTCCTCGAACCCGGGCGCGGGTGCGGGCAGCGGCGGCGTCGCGTCGGCCTCGGTGCTCGCTTCGCGCGGAGGCGGTGAAATATCTTCGGTGACGAGCGGGGGCGGCGCCTCGGCTCTGGCTTCGGCTTGGGGCACAAGCGGCGGCGGCGCTGCGGAAGTTGTGGGGGGCGCGTCAGCCCACACATCTGCGGGGATCAGCGGCGGCTGCACGGGCCGTTGCGCGCGGAACATCTCTTCGAGCGAGCTTAGCCGTCGTCGCAGTTCAGCCGCCTGGCTGGAAGCCTTGATCGCGATGATGAAGGCGATGATCGCAATGATCAGCGCGAAGACGTCAAACGGGCCGTCAGACATAAAGCCTCCAGGCAACCGGCGGGCAGGGGCCGATCACGCATATCTCGGGTTAGCGCCGGGAGCGTACGCGCAAGCCCGGCGCGGGTCGCTCCTGAAGCACGTCGCGACGGAAGCGGTAGAGCGCCGCCGGACGTCCGCCCGTCTGTGTCGACATCACCCCGGTCGGTTCGACCAGGGCTTCCATTTCGACCAGGCGGCGGAAATTTTGTTTGTGCAGGTGTCGGCCGGAGATCGCCTCCACCGTATACTGCAATTCGGTAAGTGTGAACTCGGCGGGCAAAAGTTCAAAGACCACAGGACGATACTTCAGTTTTGCACGCAGTCGCGCGACCGCTGTCGCAAGAATCCGGCGGTGGTCGAAGCGCATGGATGTGCCGAGCGCGGACAGCGCCTTGCGCGCTAATGCCGCAGGGCGACCATCGCGCCGCGCTTCCTCGACCAGCCCTGCCTCGTACAGGAGCTCGTAGCGGTCGAGCACGCGCTCCTCGTCCCAGGACGCGCCGTCGAGACCGAAATAGAACCGCATCCGATCCTTGCGCGGCAATGCGCGCGTCGTCTCCGGCGTCTCCTCTTCGGCCCAGCCGGTCAATGCCGGGATGATGTCGTCCGCGATGATCGCGGGCGGCCCCTCGCGCCAGTCCTCCCAAGGCAGGAAGCGATACCACGGCGCGAAGCTCGCACTCGTGGCTGCCAGTTCGCCGCCGAAGGCGCGCGTCAGTGCGAGATAGCCGATCGACACCATGTGCGCGCCGGTGTCGCCAGCCTCGGCATGCCGGCCGCGATCGCCGAACGTGTAGAGCTGCTCGACATAGCCGAGCCGCAGGCCCGTCTGTTCCTCGACCCACGCCCGCAGCCCGATCTCGAAAGTGCGATGGCTAGGCGCATCGAACGGGCCGAACGGCAGGCCGGCCAGGCCGTCACTGTCGCGCGCGGTGAGGATCAGCGGTTCGTGATCCTCGATCGCGACGATCGCGGCGGTCAGGCCGATCTCGATCGGCGTCAGCAGCTTTTCGCTCATGCGATGGCGATCGCCGGTGCGGCCGTGAACTGGTCATGCCCGGGCTTGTCCCGGGCATCCACGTTCTTCGTGCCGCAGCAAAGGTCGTGGATGGCCGGGACAAGCCCGGCCATGACGATGTGGAGGCGTCTGCGTAAAGGCTCGCATGCGATTGCTCTGCTCGCAAGCGGGAGAGGGGGCACACCTGTGCTGTGGTGCGCAACTGTCATTCGAGCTCGATCACGAAGGGGCGGCCCTCGACCATCATCGCGCCCGGGCCCATCTCGTCGAGTGCGCGCAGCATGCGGCCGTTGCGCCCCAGCGCACGGTCGGCAAGGCCGACGATGCGGCGGTTCGGTGAGGCGATCGGGGACGCCGCCCGGATCTTCTTCGCGATCTCGGTCTCGTCGCGATTCGGATTGAGTGCGCACACGGCGGCAAAGGCGCTCGCGGTGGAGCGGCTGATGCCGGCATAGCAATGCACCACCAGCGGCGCGTCGCGGTCCCAGCCGCGCACGAAGTTCAGCACCTGCTCGATATGCGTTTCCGACGGCGCGACGAAGCCGTCCATCTCCTCGGTGATGTCGTCCATCGACACCTTGAGATGGTTGGCCGGCAGCACCGACACCGGCCGCGCCACCTGTTCGACATTGGCCATCACGGTCAGCACGTGGCTGGCCTTGGTGAGGCGGACGGTTTCGGGAAGGGCGGCGAGGGAGCAGACGTGGATCATGGCGGACCTTTTTCCGCAGATTATAGCGAGCGTTGGCGGGGTGGGCAAAGCGAAGCGTACCCACCACTTTCGTCTCATTGCGCAAAACAGTGGGCGGCAAGGGCCCCTTTGCCCGCCCTGCAGGACTCTAACCCACGACAACGATCACGCAAACACGGCGCCAAACCGCTCCAGAAACTGCTTCTCGGCCCGGGCAGCCGTCCAGGGGGTGAGATAGTCGCGCCGGACGCTGTCGGACAGGCCGGGATCCTTGCCGAACAGGCGCTTGGCCTCGCTCTCGCTGAAGCCGGCAAGCGTCGTTGCCTCCAGATAGGCCGCGCCGCGATCGGCGGCCTTGATCGCCAGCGTGATCTCGTCCGGCAGTACCGGCGGCAGGCCAAAGCGGATGTGAATCGCGCCGAGCAGACGTTTCTCGACCGCCTTGTAATGACCGTCGAGCACGGCCTTGAACGGCGAGATCATGTCGCCGATCACATATTCGGGCGCGTCATGCAGCAGCGCGGCAAGCCGCATGCGCTGATCCACGCGGGGATTCTCGTGCCGCATCACGGTTTCGACCAGCAGCGTATGCTGCGCGACAGAGAAGATGTGTGCGCCGATGGTCTGGCCGTTCCAGCGGGCAACACGCGCCAGCCCATGCGCGACGTCGGCGATCTCGATATCGAGCGGGGAGGGATCGAGCAAATCGAGCCGCCGGCCCGACAGCATGCGTTGCCAGGCGCGGGTGTCGGCGCCGCGGTCCGTCTTCTTCGCGCTCATTTGGCCTTGAGGCGCGGCTTGCGCTGCGACTTGCCGCAGCTCGCGTGACAATGGCAGTCGACGAGATGATCGTTGACCATGCCGGTCGCCTCCATGAAGGCATAGACGATGGTCGGGCCGACGAATTTGAAGCCGCGCGAGGCCAGCTCCTTGGAGATCTGCATGGAGAGCGGCGTCGAGGCAGGCACGCTCGCGGTGGTCTTGAAATGATTGACCTTGGGCCTTCCGTCCATGAAGTCCCACAGGAATTTCGAGAAGCCGGGGCCCTTCTCCATGATGGCGAGATAGGATTTCGCGCTTGATATCGCGCCGTCGATCTTGGCCTTGTTGCGCACGATGCCGGCATCGTTCATCAGCGCGTGAACCTTCTTCTCGTTGTAGCGTGCGATCTTTTCCGGCTGGAAATCGTCGAAGGCTTTGCGAAAATTGTCGCGCTTGCGCAGGATCGTGATCCAGGACAAGCCGGCCTGGAAACCGTCGAGGATCAGCTTCTCATAGAGCGCGCGGTCGTCATATTCCGGCACGCCCCATTCAGTATCGTGATAGGCGACGTAAAGCGGATCTTCGCCGGGCCAGGGGCAACGCGTCTTTCCGTCGGGATGCAGGCGAGGGGCACGGCTCATGCGATGGGTTGCTTCGTTGGAATGCGCACGACGTCTGGTTCCGCAAGCCTCACAGCGAGCCCACCGGCAGTCAGCGCCTGTCCCGCATCGAGCGCATCGGCGACGCGGTCGATGCGCACCAGCGCGATACCCTTTCCTTTCGCCGACGAGCCCATCGTGCCGACCGGCTTATCGCCGGCCATGACGCTGACGCCGGGCTCAGGCGAGAAATCCTCGAGCAGCACCTTCACGCTGCGGGTGCGCGCGGTGCCCCGATGCTGCATGCGCGAGACGACCTCCTGGCCGACATAGCAGCCCTTGTCGAAATCGACGCCGGAAAGGCGGTCCATGTTGGTCTCGTGCGGGAACGCATCGCTGTAGGTGAAATCGAGCCCGCCTCGCGGCACGCCGAGCGCGATGCGGTGGGCCTCGTATGCGGCGGCGTCGACGAGTTCGGCGCCGATCAGATCGGACAGCTTCTGTTGGAGGTCTTGAGGGATCAGGATGCGATAGCCGAGGTCTTCATTGCGCGGATCGGCGAAGGCGAGGTCGGGCTGGGCCGCAGGCTTGCCGTCCCAGGCCGCGAGCACGCCGAGATCCTCGGACAGGTTTTCCACCGTGACCTTGGCGCGCAGCTTGTAGAATTTCAGCTTGGTGGCGAGGCCGTCGGCAAGCGGCTTCGGGCAATCGATCAGGAACCCGCCGCCATGGCCGGCAGGCGCTTCCGTGATCAGGAAATCCACGATGATCTTGCCCTGCGGCGTCAGCAGCGCGCCGAATCGGCCCAGGCCCGGCTTCAGCTTGTCGACATCGGTCGTGACGAGGCCATTGAGGAAGTTGCGCGCATCCTCGCCCGCGACCTTGATCACGCCCCGGTCCGGAAGAAACGCTGATTTCATACGAAAATCTCTTGCGACATGTTGCTCCGGAACGTAAGCCCGCAAGGCAAAAACGACAAGACCTCAAGCCCCGCGCTTGGGGACGAGAGAGGCCTTCAGCCATGACCCAGCGTTTCGACGTGATCCTCAAGGGCGGCACTGTCGTCAACCAGGACGGCGAGGGGACCCGCGATGTCGGCGTCGTCAACGGTCGCATTGCCGAGATCGGCGCGCTGTCGCAGGCTTCCGCCGCGGAAGTGATCGACTGCAAGGGCCTGCACATCCTGCCCGGCGTGATGGATACGCAGGTGCATTTCCGCGAGCCCGGGCTGGAGCAGAAGGAAGATCTCGAGACCGGCTCGCGCAGCGCCGTAATGGGCGGCGTCACCGCCGTGTTCGAGATGCCAAACACCGCGCCGTTGACCGTGACGGAGGCCACCTTCACCGACAAGGTGAAGCGCGCCCATCACCGCATGCATTGCGACTTCGCCTTCTTCATCGGCGGCACCCGCGAGAATGTGCAGGACCTGCCGGTGCTGGAGCGTGCGCCCGGCTGCGCCGGCGTCAAGGTGTTCATCGGCTCCTCGACCGGCGCGCTCTTGGTGGAGGATGACGAAAGCCTGCGCCGCATCTTCCAGGTGATCCGGCGCCGCGCGGCGTTCCACGCCGAGGACGAATACCGCCTCAACGACCGCAAATCGCTGCGTATCGAGGGCGACACGCGCTCGCACCCGGTGTGGCGCGACGAGACCGCCGCGCTGATGGCGACGCAGCGGCTGGTGAAGCTCGCACACGAGACCGGCAAGCGCATCCACGTGCTGCATATCTCGACCAAGGAAGAGATCGAATTTTTGCGCGACCACAAGGACGTCGCCTCCTGCGAGGCGACGCCGCATCATCTCACGCTGGTTGCGCCCGAATGCTACGAGCGGCTCGGCACGCTGGCCCAGATGAACCCGCCGGTGCGCGGCGCCGATCACCGCGCCGGGATCTGGCGCGGCATCGAGCAGGGCATCATCGACGTGCTCGGCTCGGACCACGCCCCGCATACGCTGGAAGAGAAACAGAAGACCTATCCGGCCTCGCCCTCCGGCATGACCGGCGTGCAGACGCTGGTGCCGCTCATGCTCGACCACGTCAATGCGGGTCGGCTGTCGCTGGCGCGTTTCGTCGATCTCACCAGCGCCGGCCCCGCGCGCCTCTACAACATGGCCTGCAAGGGGCGGATCGCCGCCGGCTATGACGCCGACTTCACCGTCGTCGATCTCAAGCGCAGCGAGACCATCACCAACAAATGGGTCGCGTCCAAGGCCGGCTGGACCCCCTATGACGGGTTGCGCGTCACCGGCTGGCCCGTAGGCACCTTCATCCGCGGCCGCCGCGTGATGTGGCAGGGCGAGCTCGTGACGGCCGCGCAAGGTGAGCCGGTGCGGTTTCTGGAGACGCTGAGGGAGGAGTGAATGACCGAACCGACACCCCTCATCACCACCGAGCAACTTGCAGCCCAGCTCGGCGATCCCAACCTGCGCCTCTACGACTGCACGACCTACAACGAGCCGGTGCCGCCAGGCAGCGATGTGCCCTATCGCGCCGTGCCGGGCGATAAGACGTTCGAGGCCGGCCATATTCCGGGGGCCGATTTTCTCGACCTGCAAGGCGAGTTCTCCGACGCCTCTGCGCAGCAATTCTTCATGATGCCTGATGTGGCCCAGCTGGAGGCCGCCTTCGGCCGCCACGGCCTCGATGCATCCAAGTCCGTCGTGCTCTACAGCATCGGCACCATGATGTGGTCGACGCGGGTCTGGTGGATGCTGCGCTCGCTCGGCGTCGACGCGCGGGTGCTCGACGGCGGCCTCGACAAATGGAAGGACGAGGGACGCCCAGTCGTAACAGGCGCCCCGAAGGGCTATCCGGCCACGACCTTCAAGGCCACACCGCGCGCAGGCTTCTTCGTCGACAAGAATGCAGTGAAGGCGCGGCTGGGCGATCCCGCGACTGTTATCGTCAACGCGCTCGGTCCCCAATTTCATCGCGGCCTCGAGCCGAGTCGCTACGGGCGGCCCGGCCGCATTCCCGGCAGCGTCAACGTATCAGCGGCAGTTCTCACCAATGCCGACAAGACGCTGACGACGCTCGCCGATGCCGAAGCCAAATTCGCCGCGGCAGGCGTCACCCGCGACAAGAACGTGATCTGCTATTGCGGCGGCGGCATCTCGGCGACGATCGACCTGCTGCTGCTGACGCAGCTCGGCTACGACAAGCTGACGCTGTACGATGCCTCGATGGGGGAGTGGGCGAAGGATCCGGCGCTGCCGATCGAGACGGATTAGGACATTCCTTGGCCCCTCCCCAGGGGAGGGACAGAAAGTTGGGAACCTTTCCCTTGGGGCGGCATCCAATGTCCGGAACGAAGCCAAACGAGCAGGTGACCGCCATGCCACGGATCGCAGCCGGCCTGTCCGCCGGCGCCAAGACTTCAGAAATCAGGACATTGGAAGCCGAACTGGTCGAGCGGGCGCGGGGCCGTGACGAGGCCGCGCTGCGCGAGATCATGCAGGCCAACAACCGCAGGCTCTATCGTCTGGCGCGCGGAATTCTGCGCAGCGACAGCGAAGCCGAGGATGTCGTTCAGGAAACCTATGTCCGCGCTTTCACCCATCTCGACGGATTCCGCGGCGAATCCGGACTGTCGACGTGGCTGTCGCGCATCGCCATCAACGAGGCACTTGGCCGGGCGCGAAGCGCCAGGCCGCAGGTCGAGCTCGGCTCGGTGCCCGAAGCGACGCTCGAGGCGCAGATCATCAAATTTCCCGCTTCTCCCCCAGGCGATCCGGAAAGGACCATGGCCCAACGTGAAATCCAGCGCGTCGTCGAGCGCGCCATCGATGAATTACCGGATGTCTTCCGCATGGTCTTCGTCGCCCGCGTCATGGAAGGGATGAACATCGAGGAGACCGCCGAGCTGCTCGGCGTCAGGCCCGAGACCGTGAAGACGCGGCTGCACCGTGCGCGGACCATGCTGCGCGAGAACGTCGAAAAGGAGATCGGTCCGGTGGTGATGGATGCGTTCCCGTTCGCCGGGTGGCGCTGCGAGCGGCTGACCGTGTCAGTGCTGAAGCGGCTTGGCATCGGCGGCTGAATTTTTCGGGAACGTTTGCGCGAGAATTCCATCCAACGCCTGTGAAGCAACGCGCCGGCAAAACGTCCGGCACCACAGGAGTGTCAAACCATGTTCGTTCGTTGGACCACGGCGATCGCCGCTGCAATTTTGTTGTCGAGCCCCGCGCTGCTGCAAGGCGCCAGAGCAGCCGACAAGCTGACCGATCCGCAGATCGCCCATATCGCCTACACCGCGGGCGTGATCGACATCAACGCAGCCAAGCAGGCGCAGAAGAAAGCCAAGAATAAGGACGTGAAGGCGTTTGCCGAGGACATGCTGCGCGACCACGAGGCCGTCAACAAGCAGGCGCTCGCGCTGGTCAAGAAGCTGAACGTCACGCCTGAAGACAACGACACCAGCAAAGCGCTGTCAAAGCAGGCGAGCGAGAAGCTCGCCGAACTGGACAAGCTGAGCGGTGCGGCCTTCGACAAGGCCTATGTCGCGAACGAGGTCGCCTACCACAAGACGGTCAACGGCGCGCTGGAAACCCAGCTCATTCCGTCCGCCAGCAATGCCGAACTGAAGAGCCTGCTGCAGACCGGCCTGAAAATCTTCCAGGGCCATCAGCAGCACGCCGAGCACGTCGCGGCGGAGCTGAAATAGGGAGGCGATGATGCTGGGACGATTGTCCGCGATCGCGACAGCGGTCCTGCTCGTGGCGGTGGCCGTCCCGGCGCACGCTGCGACCATCGAGATCACGATGGAGAATCTCGAAGTGTCGCCGAAAGACGCTTCGGCCAAGGTCGGCGACACCATTGAATGGATCAACAAGGACGTCTTCGTCCACACCGCGACAGCCAGGAACGGCGATTTCGACGTCAACCTGCCGGCGAAAAAATCAGGGACGTTGGTTCTGAAGAAGGCGGGCACGATCGATTATTACTGTCGCTTTCATCCCAACATGAAAGCGACGCTCAAGATCGAGCCGTAACGGGCTCGGAGCGTATTCCCGACCGAAGCTGGCCCCGCCTACGTGGCGGGGTCATTTTCGGCAAGGCTTACTGCCTGGAGAAAGACTTACTGTCTGGAAATGTCGACCGAGAATTCGCCGTTGCGGATGCGGCCGGGAAAGCCTTCGACGAACTTCGCCACCGCGTCCTCGCCATAGGTGCCGACGAGCTCGGCAAGGGCCGCAAACAGGCTCGCCTGCGCCAGGCAGTCGCCGTCGACGCCATCATGGCGCGCTTCGGCCCAGGCCTCGTTGAGATAACTCAGTGCGGCCTGCTTCTGCTCGTGATCGGGCAGCGGCGCGCGTGCGGGAGCGTAGGACACTGGATGGCTCATGAAACTCGTCGGGGCTGGGGCGCAATCCACGGCGATGCGCTGTGCGAGAGGTGTAGCACGCACGTTAACGCCCGCTAGGCCACATCTTTAGGAACGGTTAACGGCTGTGTACAAAGTCGATGACAGGGTTCCCGCCGCTGTCTCAGTTCGCGTAACGCGCCGTGAGATCGCGCGAGATCTTGGCGCCTTCCTCGATATAGCGGCGGATCGCCACCGTCGCGGCCGGCGTGCAGCTCCGGTAGGTCTGCTGAAAACCGTTATAGCCGCGGTTGAAGCCGGCGATCATGCGGGTGCGGCGTTCGCCGGCGGGGGTTTCGGCATCGATCAGCGCCTGCATCTCGCTGCGCCATTTGTTGCCCTCGTTGGACCCGCAGATGCCGCGCAGATAGTGCAGCCCGCCGAGGATCTCCGCCAGTCGCTGCAAATCGCCGTCAAACGGCGCTGCCCCGTCCTGAGCCCTCGTGGGCACCGAGGCGCAGGCGAGAATCAGGGCAAAAATGGCCAGAAATCGCGTCGACATCGGCCGGGTGTATGCCTCCTCGGGGCGATAGACGCAAGGCGGGGCCGTCAGGGGCCCATCAGCCGGTGAGCGGACTGGATGACCTCTTCCAGCCCGCCGGTCAGCTTGAGGTCGCCAAGGCTCGCCAGGGCCTTTGGGGCGATCCAGCGGTAGTCGTCGAGCTCGTCGTTGAGAACCGGCTCCCGGGCCACCCAGCGGGCGGCAAAGGACATGATCAGGTAGTGGCCGGCGCCGGCCGCGGCCGGCAGCACTTCGCGCCAGCCCGCGAGGCCAATGATTTCAATATCTAGCCCGGTCTCCTCGTCGATCTCGCGCGCCAGCGCCTGGTGCAGCGATTCGCCGAACTCGACCCGGCCGCCCGGCAGCGAATAGAACCCCTTTGCCGGCGAGCGTGCGCGACGGGTCAGAAGCACCTTGCCGTCACGAAAAATCGCGGCACTGACCGCGATCTGGGGACGGGTGGGCTGAACGATCGCAGCCATGACTTCACCTGCTCGGGCTCAGTTCGCCATGATGTTGTCGACGTCGGCTTCCGCGCCGCCATTGATGATGCCGCCGCAGGCCGCGATCAGCGGCTTGACCCAGTGGGCGGCCTGCTCGGCGAGGCGAACGCGGGTCGTGTCCTTCTCGACCTCGCGCATGGCCGAGCCGACCGCCGTCAGGATCGAGGTCATGGTGTCGGTGAGGTGGTCGAACTGGGCGCGCACGTTCGGGTCGGCCTTTTCATAGGCCTCGATCGCCAGATCCCGGGCCTTGAAGTTCGAGGCGGTGAAATGCTCGGCATAGGACAGCGGCGACCAGGTCAGAAAATCTTCCGCGCATTCCGGCATGTCGGGGACCATTTCCAGCAGCATCACGGCTTCATTGAAATGGTTGAGATAGTCGGTGGCAAGCCCGGTCCGCGGGTTGATGTTGGCCACGCGCAGCCGCTCGGCCCAGGCTGCAGCCTCGGGCCCCGTCTGTCCATGCATTCGCGCCGGCTGGGAGACCGTTGAGCTCATCTGCCGCAGTGTTAACGTTCGGGGTTAAAAGGACCTGAACGGACCCTATATAGGCCCTCAAGGATGTGTGGACGCTTCGTCATAACTTCGGCCCCCGCGGCTTTGCGGCAACTGTTCGGCTACATTGAGCAGCCGAACTTCCCGCCCCGGTTCAATGTGGCCCCGACACAACCGATTCCGGTCGTGCTGGCCGAGAACGGCGCGCGCCATTTTCGCCTGATGCGCTGGGGTTTGCTGCCGGGTTGGGTCAAGGATCCCAAGGGATTTTCGCTCCTGATCAATGCCCGTTCCGAGACCGTGCTGGAGAAGCCCGCTTTCAAGAACGCGATTCGCCGGCGCCGCGGCCTGATTCCGGCCGACGGCTATTACGAATGGAAGGCGGAGGGTGGGCGCAAGCAGCCGTTCTTCATCCATCGCGCCGGCGGCGCGCCGCTCGGCTTTGCAGCGGTGTTCGAGACCTGGGTCGGGCCGAACGGCGAGGAGCTCGACACGGTCGCGATCGTCACGGCGGCGGCGAGCGAGGATCTCGCCACGCTCCATGATCGCGTGCCCGTCACCATCAGCCCGCGCGATTTCGAGCGCTGGCTCGACAGCCGCAGCGATGACCTCGATGCGGTGTTGCCGCTGATGACCGCCCCGCGCATCGGCGAATTCGCCTGGCACCCGGTCTCCACCCGCGTCAACCGCGTCGCCAATGACGACGACCAGTTGCTCCTGCCGATCAGCGCGGAGGACATGGAGGCGGAGGCGCCGAAGAAGAAGGTGGTGCGGAAAGCGGCGGCCGGGCCGGCTGATGACGGGCAGGGGTCGTTGTTTTAAGCGGCTTCGCCCTTACACGATCTCCCGCGCCCGTAGTGCTGCGATCTCCGCTGCGTCAAATCCCAGCTCGCCCAGCACCGCATCCGTATCCGCGCCGAGCTCCGGCGCCATCCGGTCGAGCCTGCCGCCGCCATGCGCGAGCTTGAATCCGCTGCCGGCGAAACGAAGCCGGCCGTAGGGCGTATCGAGTTCCTGGATCGCGCCGCGCGCCTTGATCTGCGGATGGTCGATGACTTCCTCGACCTTCCAGATGCTGGCGCAGGGCGCGCCGGCGTCTTCCAGAATGGTCTCCCATTCGCGCGCAGGCCTTGCCGCGAGCGCCTCTTCGATGATGGCGCGCAGCGCCGGCTCGTTCTCGTTGCGCGCAAACCAGTCGGCAAAGCGCGGATCGCTGAGCGTGTCCTCGCGGCCGAGCGCAGACATCAGTGCGCGATATTGCTTCTCGTTGTTGACGGCGAGCAGGATGTGACCGTCGCCGCATCTAAACAAATTCGCCGTGGTCCTGCGGCTGACGGCCTGATTCCCCGACAGCTGCTGGCGATGGCCCGCGACCGACCAGTCCGCGATCTGCCCCGACAGGAACGCCATCGTCGCCTCCAGCATGGAGACGTCGATGAGCTGGCCCTTGCCGGTGCGGTCGCGCTGGTAAAGCGCGCTCGACACGCCGAACGCAGCGGTGGCGCCCGACAGCACGTCGCACACCGCAAAGCCGGCGCGGGTCGGCCCAGTCTCGGGATGACCCGTGATCGCCATGATGCCGGACAGCGCCTGCATCTTGCCGTCATAGCCGGGGCGCAGCCGGTCCGGACCGGTCTGGCCGAAGCCGGACACCGCGCAGTAGATCAGCTTCGGATTGATCGCGGACAGCGCCTCGTAGCCGATGCCGAGCTTGTCCATCACGCCGGGGCGGAAATTCTCCATGACGACGTCGACTTGCGCGGCGAGCTTCTTCACGATCGCGATCGCATCGGGCTTTTGCAGGTCGAGCGTCAGGCTGCGCTTGTTGCCGTTGATGGCCTGGAACGCGGGCGCGAGCCCGCGCTCCGCCCATTCGCGTGACAGCGGCGTGCGGCGCATGTCCTCGCCCTCGCGCCGCTCGACCTTGATGACGTCGGCGCCCAGCAGCGCGAGCTGGTAGCTCGCATAGGGGCCGGCCAGCACTTGCGTGAAGTCCAGGATCTTCACGCCCTCGAACGGTCGCGTCACGTCGCTCTCCCTGTTTGTTTTGGTTGTCGGAGGACGTCAGGCCGCGCGATTGCCGCGCGCGATCTCCTTCTGCTTGTCAAATTCGGCACGGCGGCGCGCCAGCTCTTCGGCTGAGAGCTGCGCGACGTTGTTGTAGTCGAGCTTCCAGGAAGCGTCCTCGCTCCAGCGCAGCGGCGACTGCATCGTGGTCTGCGGGCCGCTCGCGGTCTCCAGCAGTCTGAGCGCCAGCTCGAGCGTCTGCGCCTGCGAGGCGATGTCGTGCGGCTTGCCGGCGGAATTGCCGAGCGGGAAATCCGAGAACAGGAAGCGCGGCACGGCGGCGTGCTCGATGATGTCCTTGGCGCAGCCCATGATCACGGTCGGAATGCCGTTCGCCTCGAGATGCCGGGCCACCAGCGCTGTGGTCTGGTGGCAGACCGGACAGTTCGGCACCAGCACGGCGACATCGACCTTGTCGGCAAGGCAGCGCGCCAGAATTTCCGGCGCGTCGGTGTCGAGGGTGACGCGATGACTGCGGTTGGTCGGCGCGCCGAAGAAGCGCGGCGCCACCTCGCCGATGCGCTCCGCCGCGCTCGCCTTCAAGAGTTGCGGCAGCGGAAACCAGGTGCCGTTGTCGGTGGCCGTGGTGTGCTTGCGGTCGTAGCCGATATGCGAGATGCGAAGGTCGTGGGGCTTCGCCGTGTCGCCCTCATAGACCTGGTAGAATTTCGCGCCGCCATTATACGCCGCGCTCGGTCCCTGGTCGCCCTTGGTGGGGTCGTATGGCGCGGCGGTCGTGATGATGGTGACGCTTGATTGCGACAACGGCTTCTTTAGCGGCTGGAACGGCGCCTCGGTGTAGTGAGCCCAGCGATACGCCGTGGTGTAGCCAATCGCGGCGTAATAGTCCCGCGTGCGCTGCATATAGGGAACGGGGGCGTCATAGTCGGGCGCAAAGCCGAATTCGTCGTCGCGCGAAGCGGACATGGGGCGCGTCTCCTGGTTCTTGTTGGCGACAGACTAGAGATAGTCGGGGGTGAGCTCAACGGGGGGCGGGGCAATGCAGGTCAGAATTGCACTGATAGAGCCAGGTCCGCTTTTTCCCCTCTCCCCTTGCGGGCGAGGGTGGCTTGCCGCGAAGCGGCGAGACGGGTGAGGGGTCTCTCGCGTGCTCAACTGCATGAGATGCGCGCGCGGACAGAAACCCCTCATCCGCCGCTTCGCGCCACCTTCTCCTGCAAGGGGAGAAGGAAGGAAGACAACCTACCGAAACACATGCAGCGCCACATGCTGCAGCAGCATGATCGCCTTGGCGTCGATGATACGCCCGTCCGCGATCATCGCCAGCGCCTCGTCAATGCCGAGCTCCAGCACCTCGATGTCCTCGCCTTCGTGTTCGAGGCCGCCGCCGTCGCTGACCCGCATCTCCGGCTCGTACTCGGCGACGAAGAAATGCAGCTTCTCGGTGATGGCGCCGGGGCTCATAAACGCTTCGAACACCTTGTGGACGTGGTGCAGGCGATAGCCGGTTTCCTCCTCGGCCTCGGCGCGGATGCGCACCTCGGGCGAGGCGTCGTCGAGCACCCCGGCGGCGGCTTCGATCAGGAGATCGTCGTAACCGCGGATGAAGGCCGGCAAGCGGAATTGCTTCACCAGGATCACCGTGCGCCGCGCTCGGTTGTAGGGCAGCACGGCGGCGGCGTTGTCGCGCTCATAGGTCTCGCGGTGCTGCGTCTGCCATTCGCCATTGGCGCGCCGGTACTCGAACGTGGTGGTCTTGAGGGGGGTCCAGCCGTCCGAGAGCACGCGGACGTCCTTGATGCGAACGCGGTCGGATATGGTCATGCTTCGATCTCAGTTGCTTGGCGTTGTGGTGCGGCCGTCGATCCACTTCTGGAACATCACCGAGGTCGATTCCTCGAAACCCAGCGACTGGTAGAACGCATTGGCCTGCTCATTGCCGCGCCGGACCAGCAGCTGGAGCTTCAAAATTCCAGCCGCGCGCAGCCAGTCTTCGGCCGCGGCCATGATCACTCGGCCGTAGCCACGCTTCTGGCTATCCGGATCGACCGCAACGTAATAGACCCAGCCGCGATGGCCGTCATGGCCCACCATGACGGTGGCGACGATGGCGCCGTTGTCGCGGCCGAGCAGGATGGTGGAATTGTCGCGCCGTCGCGCCAGCGCGATGTCGGCATGCGGATCGTTCCACGGCCGCGTCAGCCCGCAGCGCTGCCACAGCGCGACCACGGGCTCGACATCGGCCTCGGTGATCGCGTCGATCTTGAGCCCACTCACAGCACTTTTCCCGGGTTCATGATTCCAAGCGGATCGAGCATCGCCTTGAGCTGTCGCATCAACTCAATTGCGGTCTTGTCCTTCACGTCGGGCAACTCGTCGCGCTTGAGCACGCCGATGCCGTGCTCCGCCGAGATCGAGCCGCCCATACGCAGCACGATGGCGAACACGACCGCGTTCATCTCGTGCCAGCGCGCCAGATAGTCCGCGGTGTTGGCGCCGATGGGCTGGCTGACATTGTAGTGCAGATTGCCGTCGCCGAGATGGCCGAACGGCACCGGCCGCGCGCCGGGAATCAGCTTCACCACGGCTTCATTGGCCTCGGCGATGAAGGCCGGCACGGTGGCCACCGGCACGGAGATGTCGTGCTTGATCGAGCCGCCCTCCGGCTTTTGTGCTGACGACATTTCGTCGCGCAGCTTCCAGAAGCCGGCGCGCTGGGTCAGATTGGCCGCGATCACCGCGTCGTCGACGATCTCGTCCTCCATGGCGCGGCCAAGGATCGTTTCCAGCGGCGTCCGGGCGTCATCGCCGGGCGACGACAATTCCATCAGCACGTACCAGGCATGCTTTTGCGCGAGCGGATCGCGCACGTCGATGCCGTGGCGGATCGAGAAATCGACCGCCATCTCCGAGAGCAGCTCGAAGCTCGTCAGCGCATTGGCGGCCTCGCTTTGCGCGATCGCCAGCAGCTTCAGCGCGGCGTCCGGCGACTTCAGCCCGACGAAGGCGGTCTCGATCGACCGCGGCTTCGGAAACAGCTTCAGCGTCGCCGCCGTGATGATGCCGAGCGTGCCTTCGGCGCCGATGAACAGGTTGTGCAGATTGTAGCCGGTGTTGTCCTTCTTCAGCTTCGACAGCACGTTGAGCACGCGACCGTCCGCCAGCACCACCTCGAGCCCCAGCGCCATCTCGCGCGCGACGCCATAGGCCAGCGCGGCCGTGCCGCCGGCATTGGTCGAGAGATTGCCGCCGATGGTGCAGCTGCCCTCCGCCCCCAGCGACAGCGGAAACAGCCGGTCCACGTCCGCGGCCTTCTGCTGCGCGATCTGCAGCACGACGCCGGCCTCGCAGGTCATAGTGTTGGAGGCGGTGTCGATCTCGCGGATCTTGTCGAGCCGGCGCAGCGACACCACCACCTCGCCATTGTGCGGGGTCTGGCCGCCGACGAGCCCGGTGTTGCCGCCCTGTGGCACCAGCGCGATCTTGTGCTCGGAGGCGAGCTTGCAGATTGCGGCGACTTGCGCGGTCGAGCCCGGGCGCAGCACCAGCGGCGAGCGGCCGTGGAATAGATTGCGCTCTTCGGTGACGTAGGCCTCGATGTCGGCTACATCGGTGATGGCGTGCCTCTCGCCGACGATCTTGCGGAATTGTTCGATCAGCTCGGGCGCAAGCGGAGGGGTGGCGGGATGATTAATGTTCATTGTCTTGTCTCTTGCTTCGCTCTTATCGCGCCACAGCCGCCCGGCGCAGCCGGTCGTTGATCGCTTCGCCCAGATCCTCTTCGGGGATCGCCATCACGGCGATCGCCCGCGGCCCCCCAGCATCGAGGGCGCGAAGATAGCCGAACAGATTGGCGGCGGCTTCATCGAGATCGCCGGTGGGCGACAAATTCATGACGGCGACGGCGGCCTCCAGACCAGGCAGGCGGGGGGGGGGGGCCCCCCCCCCCCCCCCAAGGCGGGTTTGGCGCATCAGGACCTGTTCGCGATCCAGCGCGAGACGCACGTCCGGATC
>NZ_JBVVPP010000013.1:169504-173976 GCF_055811315.1 Bradyrhizobium sp. MI1.4
TATACCCCAACTTTTGGGGGGGGGCTTCATCCAGCGGGCGGGTGGCCAAAAAACCCCCCCCCCCCGGGGCGCCCCCCCCCCCCCCCCGGCGCCCCGCCCCCCCCCCCGCCGGCGCCGCCCCCCGCCCCACGTCCAGCGCATTGAGCCGCACATGGGCGTGTGGCGCGTAATGCGAGGCCAGCATGCCCGGCGCCAGCGGCTGGCTGTCTTCGCTGTCGGTCTCCGCGGGCAGTCGCGCCAGCGCTGCACCAAGCACGGCCTCGATCCGCTCGCGAGACAGCCCGCCGGGCCGCAGCAGCATCGGCGCCGCAAAACAGCCGACGATCGTCGATTCGACGCCGACCGTAACAGGCCCGCCGTCGACGATCAGGTCGATCCGCCCCGCAAGGTCGCTCTCGACATGGGCCGCCAGCGTCGGCGAGACGTGGCCGGAGATGTTGGCGGACGGCGCCACCACCGCCCCGCCAAAGGCGCGCAGGATCGCCTGCGCCACCGGATGGGCCGGAATGCGGATCGCGACCGTGTCGAGGCCCGCGGTGGCAAGCTCGGCCACCGGGCAGTTTTCCGTCTTCGGCACCACCAGCGTCAGCGGCCCCGGCCAGAACGCCTCCGCAAGGCGCGAGGCGCAGGCGTCGAATCGTCCGATCCTGCGCGCGGCCGCGAGGTCGGCGACATGCGCGATCAGCGGATTGAAGGCCGGCCGCCCCTTGGCGGCGTAAAGATGGGCGATGGCACTGGCATTTCCGGCGTCCGCCCCGAGCCCGTAGACCGTCTCGGTCGGGAACGCGACCAGCCCGCCGGCTGCCAATGTCCGGGCGGCAGCTTCCGCGCCGGCCTCGCCGGCCGGTAAAATCAGCGTTTCAAGACCCGTTTTCACAGGGATAAGATTCCTCAGCTCGGCCGCTTGCGGTGCGCCAAACCCGACGCTATAAGCCGGCCTCTTGTCGGAGTGTGGCTCAGCCCGGTAGAGCACTGCGTTCGGGACGCAGGGGTCGCAGGTTCGAATCCTGCCACTCCGACCATTCTTCCAAAAGGCGACGTTTTTCTAGAGGCTCGTTCCCAAGCTTGGCGGACCAGCCGCCGGCGCCCGGGAGCGTCTTCTTGCAACGATTTTCAGGGCGGGTCCACGGCCGATTTGGCCGGACAGGGCGGTCTGTCGCGGTGGCATGGCTCGGCATTTCCTGTTTCGATAACTCGGCGTTGCAAGCTAGGTCAGAGGACTACCGCCTCGCCACCAGCACGCCGACCATAAACGCAATCATCAGCGCCGGCAGCGGCGCCTCACGCACCATGCCGCGAACGACGTGGGTCCAGTGCTGCTCCGGGACGAGGTTCGGAGACCTGATCTCCGGCGTTGGCGTGATGCCCCATTCGGAGGCGAGTTCGGCAATCTCGCTTGAGGCAAGCCGGACGCCGTCGCGGACGCGGAAGATGGCGGCATCCGCGCGCTCGCGCGGCGCAAGCAACATCATCGTCGTGACGGCCGTACGCAGGGTCATCTCGCCGTAGCCTTGCAGCCTGACCGATTCCTCGGGGTCGGACGTCATCGAAAATACCTCACAGCGCCAAATGCCTTACAAAGCGAAGTGGCGCGCGATGGTGAATGCCATCGTCGCGCACAGGACCAGCGTGGATACCGCGCCGGCCACGCCGCGCGCGAGATCGGCCCGCGTCAGGTGCCTGGTCATGATTTTGCTCCATGCTCGGCATGGCAATGGCGAGGAGGCGGCGTTGGTTCCTGCGCGACGGGCGAATCGCGAACGCCGGCTATTTCCGCAGGAGCTCGCTCAGCGCCGCCGTCGCCTCGGCGCAGCGGATGTCGTCGATCTCGCGCGACAGGCTGAGCGCAGTCGATCTGAGCTCTTCGACCTTCCAGCTCTCGGGGTGCTGAGTCTCGAGTTGACCGAGCCGCTTGTTCAGATCGTCCAATCTGGTTTGCAACTGTTCGACGCTGGCGGCCCCATTCACCACCCAGACTCTTTGCGCACGCATCGTCGTTCCCCTGCTCGTCTCACGGCGTTGTGAGAGGGGTTCGTGGCCGCAATGGGAGTTTCTTTTGTCCGGCTTCAGACGGACGGGAACCGTTGCAGATCGGCAACGGGAGTTCCTTCGCGTTAACCTGGGTGCGACGGGAGCCAATCGCCGTCGCCGCATTAGGCCGCGCGCGGCCGCTCCGTCGATCGCTTTTCGAGGCGGCTTTCGAGAATCGCGATGCTCACCCGGATATTGTCGCGCCGGGCCCGCAGGTTCTGCGCTAGCATGGGGTAGGCGAGGTTTTGGGGATCGGAGATTCCGGCCTTCCGTTCTTCCTCCAGAATGTCGGCGTCGATCATTTGCAAGCGCCAACGCAGATCGGAGATCAATGCGTGGAGCTGTGTCGGCATGGTCGCTTCGAAACGGGACGTCGGGTGCATGATCGCCTCACGATGAGACAGACCCACTGCGGGTCTGAGGGATTTGACTCCCGTGCAGCAAGCGGAATGCCAGTGGGCGGCTGAGCGTCTCCCACGATTGCTCGACAGCGCACCGGAACGATTGCCACTCTTTCCCGTTGCTGCAGGGGCCTCGACAACGAGGCGATCGAGGGACCCATGCCGCTCATCCGCTATTTCGTCTTCACCGGCGGCGCTCTGCTCGCCCTCCTTTTCCTCGCCGACCGGTACATGACCGCCCCCGTGAGCGCCGCCGCGCCGGCCGAGCCAGATCGGTCGATTGTGCGCGTTCATTCCGCGCAAACCTGGCCTGAGAAGATCGTCCTCGACACCAGCGTACGGCAAATATCGCTGTCCAAAGCCGAGTCGGTTCCGCCGACTCCCGCGCCTGCCGTCGCCGACGCGCTTCCCACGCAGGAGAGGCCCCGCCAAGCTTTTGCAATGGTGGCGCAGCCTGATGCGACGCCGAAGCAAGCAGCTCGGACCGTTTCGAACAAGCGCAGTGCGGAGAGGCACCGTCGACGCCAGCCCTCGCGCATGGCGGCGCGCGATCAGACGATGTTCTTCAACGAACCTGCATCGGCGGGTTGGTAAGTCGGGCTCCGTGAGATGCATCTTCCCCCCGGTAGGCGTGTAGCTGCCTATGCGCGATCGCCTGAGCAGCACGAGCGGAGGTTTGCGAGATTATCTGTTCTCGGTACTTTCCACGCGACGGTCGGGCTGCCTCTCGGTTGGGCACCGTGCCGGACAGCGAGGCTGTGCGCGCGGCGCATCGCGCGATAGTCTCTGCCGCGACCTGACCCAGGAAGCGGACGAGGGAAAGATTCGTGACGAGATTTGTGACGATCGCGGCCGGCCAGCTTGGCCCTATCGCGCGAACCGAGACCAGAACCGCGGTCGTGGCGCGCCTGATGGCCCTGATGCGCCAGGCGCACGCCAACGGCTGCGACCTGATCGTCTATCCCGAGCTCGCGCTGACCACGTTCTTTCCGCGCTGGTATTTCGAGGATCAGACGGAGATCGACAGCTTCTTCGAGCGCGAGATGCCAGGGCCGGAGACGAGAGCCTTGTTCGATCTCGCGCGCGAAACTGGTATCGGATTTTACCTTGGCTATGCCGAGCTGACGGTCGAGGCCGGAATTGTGAGGCGCTACAATACCTCCATCCTGGTCGAGAAGAGTGGCGCCATCGTCGCCAGATATCGCAAGGTTCATCTGCCCGGGCATGCCGAGCATGAGCCCTGGCGCGAATTCCAGCATCTGGAAAAGCGCTATTTCGATCCAGGCGATGGCTTTGGCGTGACCGAGGCCTTTGGCGGCGTGATGGGGATGGCGATCTGCAATGACCGCCGCTGGAGCGAGACCTACCGGGTGATGGGCCTGCAGGGCGTCGAGATGGTGATGATCGGCTACAACACGCCGGTGCACAATCCGCCGGCGCCCGAGCATGACGATCTCTCGCTGTTTCACAATCATCTGGTGATGCAGGCTGGCGCCTACCAGAACGGCACCTTTGTGGTGGGCGTCGCCAAGGCCGGTGTCGAGGAGGGCGTCGACCACATCGGCGGTAGCTGCGTCATCGCGCCCTCCGGCGAGATCATCGCGCGATGCACGACCAAGGGCGACGAGATCGCGCTCGCCCGTTGCGATCTCGATCTCTGCAACTCCTACAAGCGCACCACTTTCAATTTCGACGTTCACCGTCAGCCGCACGCCTACGGGATGATTGTCGAACGGAAGGGAGTGACACTCATGGCGGACGGAACGCCGGTGCGAACGAAGCGGTGAGCTCTCGTAGCCCGGGTGAGCGCAGCGACACCCGGGACCGCTGTCGCTTGTGGCAAGACCCCGGATGTCGCTTCGCTCATCCGGGCTACGGGACCTTGCTGTGTCGCCCCCGTGTCAATCCGCTCTCACAAAAATATTCCGCTTTACCGAAATTCGGTTTTAGCGTATGTGTCGCGCATCCCGGCTCATCCTTGAGGGGCGATCTTGTGGTCGTCATGTTCGCGAGCCGGGCTTGCGGTGGACGCGGCAGCGT
>NZ_JBVVPP010000014.1:0-42365 GCF_055811315.1 Bradyrhizobium sp. MI1.4
TCTGCATGGGATGCTCCATCGGTTCACATCAGCGACGATGGATGCAATATCCTCGCCGCCGCCCCATAGCATCTCCCTTGGAGGCTTTCGGACGCCGGCCGCCCGGAATGTGCCGCGCCGTCAATCATGCGGCCGGCATCCGAAACCCTTCACACTAGCGGTCCTCGACCGGCCGCGCTCCGCAGGTCAGCTACGGGCCAATCGCGTCGATTTGGCGCTGCGACGGGCGCTCAACGCAGGAACGTCCTCGTAGCTGCCAAGTTGAGCCGCCAAAATCACCTGTGAGGGAGACAAAGTCATGGCCCGCGCAACAGCCCACCCGGATCATCACTGCATCTCGAGCGAAGACATTCAGGGAACCGAGGTGTATGGAGCAGATGGAAAGAATATCGGTGAGATTGATCACCTCATCATCGACAAGGTGTCAGGCCGCGTAGCTTATGCAGTCATGAGCTTCGGCGGATTTGTTGGCTTGGGTCACAGCCACTACCCCATTCCATGGAGCGCTCTGACGTATGATACGTCGATCGAGGGCTTCCGAACCAATATCACAGAGCAACAGCTCAGGGATGCGCCGGAGTTCAGCGATGACTCCTGGCAGGATCGAGATTGGGAAACGCGAACCCACCGGTATTATGGGACACCCACTTACTGGGAAGCGCGAGGTGGCCTATAACGCCAGACGACGCGCCGGAATTTTCCAATCGTGAGTGTCAGCTGAATTGATCGGCGACCCTCGTTGGATGCTGTCGGATCGATCTTCCAATACTAGCATTGAGCTTCGCTGGAAACCGTCCAGCGAAGTTCAGGCGGTTTTGATTGATGAGCCTTGCAGCGAACAACGCCTGCCGCCCGCATCGGAGGCGGAGATGCCGCTCATTGGTTTTGCTCAGCTTCTCTCTAGAGTCAGCCATGGGTCCAAGCGGCCCCCAGCGGGCATTACCGTGAAGGTCCGCTGCGGACCAATTACGGAAGTCCCCAAATTGGGCGCGGCGCTGGGCACTGATCAGGGCGCAGTGGTACCACTCCGTTTGATGATGCCGCGCTCCACGAAGTTCGCTGCATCCTCAGCAGTCATGTTCTGACTACAGAGTCGCCGCACTACGGGGCTTAGCCGCTCGGCGAAGATAACAACCATCATGTTATCCCCGGTGACCTCCCGTTGGCCCATTTGCTCCGCGTGCGACACAGCACGTTGCTCGACCCGCCGGACGCCTCGCCTACGCCGTCCGCAACACCGGCGCCGGCGGCTGCGACGGCCGGATCAGCGCGAATGCGACCTGGATGATGCCGCCGGCCAGCCCCAATGCGACGCCGATGCGCCAGGCCATCGTGTACGAGCCGAGCGCGTCGTAGAGCAGCCCGCCTCCGTACGCACCGAGGAAGCTGCCGATCTGGTGGCTCATGAAGGCGAGGCCCTGGATCATCGCCTGCCAGCGCAGGCCGAACATTTCGGCGACCGCGCCCGCGACCAGCGGTCCGACACCCATCCACAGGAAGCCCATGATGGCGCCGAACAGCAAGGTCGAGGCAGGCGTCGCCGGCAGCATGAAGTACCAGGCCAGCGCCAGCGAGCGCAGGACGTAGATGCCGCCGAGCAGCGCCAGCTTGTTCCAGCGCTGGCCGGCCCAGCCGAAGAACAGCGAGCCGAGCACGTTGAAGCCGCCGATCATCCCGAGCGTCTGCGCGCTCAGCATCGGATCGAGGCCGCAGATCGCGAGATAGGACGGCAGGTGCGTGGTGAGGAACACGAGCTGCATGCCGCAGACGAGATAGGCGCAGGTCATCACCACGAAGGACGCATTGCCGAAGGCGGTCTTCGCTGCAATCATCGCCGTGGCATCGACGATTTCGTCACTCGCGGGCTTCGGCAGCGGGACCGCGTCGACGCGCCCGGCATACCAGGCCGCAGGGATCATCAGCACCGACATCACCACGAAGCCGGCGAGCCCGATGCGCCAGCCAAAGCCCTCGTTGAGCATCTGCCCGATCGGTGCCGACAGCAGCGCGCCGAGCGAGCCCGCGCCGGAGACGATGCCGAGCACGGTAGAACGCACCGTCGCGGGTACCGCGCGCGCCGCCACCGACATCGCGATCGCAGCCGCGGTGCAGGCGAGCGAGGTGCCGATCAGCACGCCAGCGCCGATCATGATGGCGACGAGGCCGTTCGCGGTTGCCATCAGCACCAGGCCCGCGATGTACATGAACGAGCCTGCGATCATGATGGGACGGAAGCCGTAGCGCGTGGTCATCGCGCCTGCGAGCGGCTGGAGAAAGCCCCAGGCGAGGTTTTGCACGGCCAGCGCCAGCGTGAAATCGGAGATCGACAGATGGATGTCGTGGGTCAGCGGCTGCATGAAGATGCCGAGGCTCTGCCGCAGCCCCATGCTCAGCGTCAGCATGATCGAGGCGCCGATCAGGATGGGCAATGTCGGGCGCAGGACCTGCAACAGGGGCATTTTTGTCTCCCTCATCGGCGCGGCGCGAGCGCCGTCGTCTGCAATATCAGTTGATTTTGGTTACACAGACCTGTGTACTTAGGCTATGAATAGCGTGCGCTGTCAAGCAAACAGGACATTCACCGCCGCATGGCTCCCCCGCCCGCCCCACAGACGATGAAAGAGCGGATTCTCGAGACCGCCGACAAGCTATTCTATCTGCAGGGCATTCGCGCCATCGGCGTCGACACCATCGCGGCCGAGATCGGCATCTCCAAGCGCACGCTCTACAACCATTTCCCCTCCAAGGACGCGCTGATCGCGGCCTATCTGGAGCGCCGCTTCGTGCAGCCCCGCCCCTCGGACAAACCCGCGGCCGAGCAAATCCTTGCCACCTTCGATTCGCTGGAGCGCCGCTTCGCCGCAAAAGACTTTCGCGGCTGCCCGTTCGTGAATGCGGTCGCCGAGCTTGGCCCGGCCGACCGCGCCGTGAAGAAGATCGCAATCGCCTTCAAGGAAAGCCGCCGCATCTGGTTTCGCGACCGCCTCAACGAGCTCGGCGTTGCGAACGCGGAGGCGCTCGCAACGCAGCTCGTGCTGCTGGTCGACGGCTCGATCGCGCAGGACCTCGTCCGCGACGACCCCGCAATGGCCCGCGCCGCGAAGGAAGCGGCGACGGTGCTGCTGCGGAATGCGGGGGTGCCGGTGGGAGATCAGACTACGGTGAAGCGAGGCAAGCGGCCGGCCCGGCATCCCTGAAGCAGCTGCAACATCAGAACCCGCCGCTCGCCGCAAGAAGCCCGGATCGGAAAGCACGCACCGCAAGGTCCGTTTGCCGTGCTTCACCTTCGATCTCTTGAAGCGAGTGGACTGAGAGGAACCATCGTCATTTCGGCGTAGTTGACCTTCTTTACACCGGAGAAGGTCATGAATCGAAAATCGCTTCTTCTTACAGCCGCACTGTCCTTCGCTGTTGCCGCTCCCGTCTTCGCACAAGGCGGCGGCGGAGGTGGTGGCGGCGGTGCCGGCGGAGGCGCGGGTGGCGCAGCTGCGAGCGGCGGCGCGTCCGGATCATCCGCCAGCTCAGGCGCAGGCACTGGCACGTCTGGCGCCGCCAATGGAGGCCCCTCGGCGCCATCCGGCATGGGCACAAACGGAACCTCAACCGGCGCTCACACCAACAGCTCTCCAACCAACCCGAACGTTCAGCCCCCGACGCCGAACGGGAATACTGCGAGCACACCGACCACCACCGGCGCGGGCAACACCGCGTTAGGATCGACACAGGCGGGCACGCCAAACGGGACCGACAGGTCCGGTATCACGGCCACCAACGGCGCCAACAGCGACAACAAGGGCCAGATGAGCCCCGCGGAGCAAGCAAGAACGGGGATCAAGACGCTGCCACAGGATCAAACTCCAGGAGCCGTCAGTGCGCCGGGCGTTGGCGTCGGTCATGCGGCGAACGGCTTGCCGATCGGCACGCCCGGTTCGGGGACCAGCAACGTCGATCAGAAGTGACCCGGACTTTCTCCATCTCCACAAGGCCCGCTACGGCGGGCCTTTCGGTGACGTCGTGAAGGGAGTGGACGAGGCCTAGGGCTGCGAGGGCGAGACATGGGGTAAACTTGGCATCAGGCGGCCCTGCCGATACACTGGTTTCTTTTTGGGGCGTGCCCATGATTAGATTTTCGTCGTTGCTGCCAATTTCATTTCTGATCATCTGCACCCCGGCCTGGGCCGACGAGATGAAGATCCAATTCACGTTTGGACCTCCGCGGCCCTGCACCACGGTCTTTCCCAATCCCGAAATCAAGATGAAGAGTGTTCCGCCCGGCACGCGCACGATCGTCGTCAAGTTTCGCAGTGAGAAGAACTACGAGATGGGCGGCCAGGAGATCCCATTTCCCTCAGATAACATCGTGAAGCCGGAGAGCTTACGAACCTGGGGCCCCTGCAATTCCGGCCTGTACACTTACGAGATCATCGCAAAGTCCAGCACCGGCGCGGCCCTGGCCAAGGCAGAATGGTCGGAACCGTATCCTCCCTGACGCGAAGGTGGACGCCCGCTTGTCCGTCGTGGTGTGCGGATTCCTCGCTTGCGGGATGACAGCAGAGTTTGTGGATATTCGGGATGCTAGCAGGATGCTCCTGTTTTGCCCGCCGAGTCAAAGGGCAATGCTGTGCGCATCAGCCGTTTTACAACCGCGTAAGTCATTGATCCGACTAGTGTCGGCTACTGTGCATGGGGTTGTTTTCGCGTTTTTTTTGCGTCGGCCGGTGCGAGCGGCCTCACGCCGCGTGCGACACCACGCGATTGCGGCCGTCGTGCTTGGCGCGGTAGAGCGCGGTGTCGGCGCGCTTGAGCACGTCGCCAACCGCCTCGCCCTTCTGCTCCAGCGTGGTCAGGCCGATCGAGATCGTGACCTCGATGCGCTTGGTGCCCTTGTGGATCGCAAAGGGCTCGCCGGCGATCGAGCGGCGCAGGCGCTCGGCGACCATGCCGGCGACGTGGAGATCGGTCTCCGGCATCACGATGACGAATTCCTCGCCGCCGTAGCGACAGGCCAGGTCGATGCCGCGGATCGACTTGCGCACCCGCACGGCGAATTCGCGCAGCACGTCGTCGCCGGCGTCGTGGCCGTAATTGTCGTTGATCGACTTGAAGTAGTCGATGTCCAGGATCATCAGCGCCAGCGGCTTGCCGCGGGTCGCGGCCTGCTCGGCCAGCGTCGCGAGATGGCTCTCCATGTAGCGGCGATTGTGCAGCCCCGTGAGCGCGTCCGTGATCGCCATCTCGATCGAATTCTGCACGTTGTCGCGCAAATGGTCGGTGTAGCGGCGGCGGCGGATCTGGGTGCGGGCACGTGCCAGCAGCTCGATCTGGTCGATGGGACGCAGGAGATAGTCATTGACGCCGATCTCGAGCCCGCGCAGCAGCCGCGTCGCGTTCTCGGGGTCGGCGATCGCCAGGATCGGCACATGCCGCGTGCGCTCCAGCGAGCGCGCCTGGCTGCACAGCCGCAGGCCGTCGAAATTGTTGAGGTCGAGCGAGACGATCAGCAGATCGTAGTTGCCCTCGGCGGCGTGGAACAGCGCCTCCGTCGGGTTCGGCTCGACGTCGATGGTGTGCTCGGCGGCGAGGATCGTCGCCAGCCGCTCATAGGAGGACTGGCGGTCGTCGACCAGCAGGATACGGCCGCCCTTGCCGGTGTCGGAGATCGCACTGCGCTCGGGCGCCTGCATGCCGATCTCGAGCGAGGTGATTGCGCGCATGCGCAGCTCGTCCGTCATCATCTTCAGCCGGGTCAGCGAGCGCACGCGCGCGATCAGCACGACATCGGAGACGGGTTTTGTCAGGAAATCGTCGGCGCCCGCTTCCAGCCCGCGGTTGCGGTCGGACGGGCTGTCGAGCGCGGTGACCATCACGACGGGAATGTGATGCGTGGCCGGATCGGTCTTGAGGCGGCGGCAGACCTCGAAACCGTCCATGTCCGGCATCATGACGTCGAGCAGGATGATGTCGCATTCGGCGCGGGCGCAGATCGCCAGCGCCTCGGTGCCGTTCGCGGCGGTCATCACGTCGAAATATTCGGCGGACAGGCGGGCTTCGAGCAGCTTGACGTTGGCAGGGACGTCATCGACGACGAGAATACGCGCGGACACTGTGAACTCACTTCCTATCCGATGAAACGTCGGACCGTCTCAATGAATTTGCCGACCGAGATCGGCTTGGACAAATAGGCCTCGCAGCCGCCCTCGCGGATGCGCTCTTCGTCGCCCTTCATCGCGAACGCCGTGACGGCGACGACGGGAATGCTGCGCAGCTCCGGATCGTCCTTGATCCAGCGCGTCACCTCCAGGCCCGAGACCTGCGGCAATTGGATATCCATCAGCACGAGGTCGGGCCGCATCTTGCGAACGAGGTCGAGCGCCTCGTAGCCGTTGCTGGTGCCGGTGGTCTGGTAGCCGTGCGCCTCCAACAGGTCGCGGAAGAGCTTCATGTTGAGCTCGTTGTCTTCCACGATGAGGACGGTCTTAGCCATCCCGCCCTCCTGATTGGTCCGCAGACCGATGCATATGACGCCTCAGGCGCCGGTCGCCGGCGCTTCGAAAACTGGATTCAAACTAGCCTCGAATTCGCTTGAGTTTCGTTAAACCCGAGGGCCGACTTTCTGCGATGTGGTTTCCAGTTGCTTGTCGGGGGTCGCAAGACTTGGGCAAGAGACTTGGGAACGAGACTCGGGCATGGTGGCCCCAAAGTAGACACCGAAAGTTAACGGAAAGGCAAACCGGCCACGTGAAAAAGCCTGTTCACAACCCGCGCGAAGTCGCTGAAATCGTTGCGCTTCAGGCGCTGTCTTTCGTCGCGGGCGAACCCGAGCGGCTGGGCCTGTTCCTGGCCGAGACAGGGGTCGGCCCGGAGATGCTGCGCAATGCCGCCTCGGACCCCAATTTCCTGCTGAGCGTGCTCGATTTCGTGATGCGCGACGACGCCACCGTGCAGGCCTTTGCCAGCGCTGCGGAACTGCATCCGACCAACGTTGCCGCAGCGCGGCAGGTTCTCGGCGACGCGCTCGGCGACCCCAATTGGGAGCGCGACGTGCCGTGACCTCCCTGGAGAGGGCCGGGCCCCGCTGCTTCTGCCGGGATTGTTCGGCCGATCTGGATATGGGCGTGCGGCGCTGTTCCGCCTGCGGTTCCCCCCGCCTCGCCCGCCACCGCGCGCTCGCAAGCCTGACCATCGCCCATATCGACTGCGACGCCTTCTACGCGACCGTCGAGAAGCGCGACAATCCCGACATCGCCGACAAGCCCGTCATCATCGGCGGGGGCAAGCGCGGCGTGGTGTCGGCCGCCTGCTACATCGCCCGCACCTACGGCGTGCGCTCGGCCATGCCGATGTACAAGGCGTTGGAAGCCTGCCCGCATGCCGCCGTGATCCCGCCGGACATGGCGAAATATGTCCGGGTCGGGCGCGAGGTGCGCCAGGCCATGCAGGCGCTGACGCCGCTGGTCGAGCCGCTTTCGATCGACGAGGCGTTCCTCGATCTCTCCGGCACCGAGCGGGTGCACGGCATGATCCCGGCCAAGGTGCTGGCGCGGTTCGCACGCAACATCGAACGCGACATCGGCATCAGCGTCTCGGTCGGCCTCTCCTGCAACAAGTTCCTGGCGAAGATCGCCTCCGACCTCGACAAGCCGCGCGGCTTTGCCGCGCTCGACCAGGAGGAGGCGCGCTTGATGCTGGCGGAAAAGCCGGTCGGCTTCATTTTCGGCGTTGGACCCGCGACGCAGGAGCGTCTGGTGCAACGCGGCTTCCGCATCATCGCGGACCTGCAGAAGGCCGACGAGATCGAGGTGATGCGGCAGTTTCCGAATGACGGCCGCAGGCTGTGGCGACTCGCGCGCGGCATCGACGACCGCCGCGTCGAGCCCGATCGGGGCGCCAAGACGATTTCGAGCGAGACGACGTTCGAGACCGACATCCGGGACTTCGCGACGCTGGAGAAGATTTTGTGGCGGCTGTGCGAAAAGACGTCGTCTCGCCTTAAGAGCAGCGAGCTCGCCGGCCTGACCGTCACGTTGAAGCTGAAGACCGCCGATTTCCGCCAGCGCACCCGCTCGCAGTCGATCACGGCCCCGACGCAGCTTGCCGCGAAGATCTTCGCGATCTGCCGCGAGATGCTGGCGAAAGAGATCGACGGCACCGCCTTCCGCCTGATGGGCGCCGGCGTCAGCGCCCTGCGCGAGGGTTCAGTCGCCGACGACACCGACATGCTCGACCGCCGCGCCGCCCATGCCGAGCGCGCGGTGGACAGCTTGCGCAAGAAATTCGGCAGCGCCGCAGTGATCCGCGGCATCGCGTATGAGGGGCCGGAAAAGGCGCAGGAGTGATGACAGGCGAACGCGACCTCCACGCACTGCTGAGACACATGAAGCCGGAGATGCGGCCGGGCATCTTCGTGTTCTGCACGATCCCGACGAACGAGCCAGTTCCCGCAGCGCTCAGTCCACTGCTGACGTTTTGCGAGCAGGAAGGAACGACGCTGGTGCTCCTGCGCGAAGAGGCCGAAGCGGCAGGACTACGCCACGCATTTGCATCGTGCCTGATCACCCTGACCGTTCACTCCGCACTCGATGCGGTCGGCTTCCTGGCGGCGATCACGGCACGTCTCGCCGCAGCCGGCATCAGCGTGAACGCCGTGTCGGCGTTCCACCACGATCATCTGTTTGTGCCGGCTGACAGGGCGGACAACGCGATGGTTCTTCTGCAGGAGATGTCGCGCACGAGGGAAGTGTAGCCGGATGGAGGATCAATCCGCGACAGCCACCGCTTCGATCTCGATCATCCATTCCGGCGCGGCGAGCGCCGAGACGCCGACCAGCGTGCTCGCCGGCGGCTCCATACCTTCGAAGAAGGCCGAGCGGGCCTTGCCGATGATCGGGCGCAGCTCCGGCTTGTAGTTCACGACGAAGGTCGTGATCTTCACGATATTGGCGTAGCTCGCGCCGGCCGCCTTCAGCGCATGCCCGAGATTCTGCATCACCTGCGTGGTCTGCGCCGCGAGATCGCCCTCGCCGACAATCCGCCCCTCCTCGTCCACCGACACCTGGCCGGAGATGTAGATCGTCCGCGCCCCCGTGGCGGTGACGACATGCGAATAGGCGGGATTGTGATGCAGGCCGCTGGGACGGAGATGATCGAGCTTGGGCATGACGAGCCTCCCGGATGTTTGTGTGGGAGGAGCGTAGCCAGAGACCGCGTTGCAGGCCAGCCCTCAATTGCAGGGCTTGCTGTCCTTCGCGTCGAACTTGCCCATCGCGCCCGAAATCACAAAATCGTTGTAGTCCAACACGAGCTGGCGCGAGACGCCGTTCTCGTAGAGCTCGAACGCCATCGCATAGACCGGCGTCTGCTCGCCTTCTTTCTGCTGGGCCTCGCGGTCGAAATAGCTGACGGTGACGGGCCAGCGCTTGAGCGACTTCATGTGCTCGTCGGACGTCGAGGGATCGGGCGAGCCTTCGCGTTCGGCGGGGATCGGCTGGCCGATCACGGTCAGCGTGTTGTAGACCTTTTGGCCATCGTCGGAGCCGTCATAGACGGAGAGTTCGAGCAGCGACTTGCCGTCCTTGGCGGCGGCAATGATGCGCTGGATCTGTTCGGTCGGGAATACGATCTTGCCGTCGAGCGTAAAGCTCTTCGGGGCGGGCAGCTTCAGCTTGACGTTGATGTGGTCGCCGTCGCGCTCAGCCGAGCCGTCGACCCGGCCGGCATCCGCCTCGTTCATCCGCGTCTCGATCTTGAAGCGGTAGCTTTTGCCGCCGGCGTCCTCCCAGGAATTGGAGCGGAGGTCGCTGAGCGTGACCTTGCCCTCGCCGCTGTCGAGCTCGGAAACCTGGCGGAATTCGGAGGTGTAGCCCTCGCACGAACTTCCGGTGAAATTGTAGAGGATGCGGCCGCGCGCGCTGTTGATCGAATTGGAGCGCGATTTCACCAAGCTCAAATCATAGAGTGCCTGATGCGCGAGAAACGGACCGTTCGCGGCCAACGCCCCGCCTCCGGGGCCGAGAGCGGCCGCCGCGAGCACCGTCACACCGAGCGAAGTCCGGAAAAGGTGCAGCATGTCTGGTTCCTGAGGAAAGCGCAGATTCGACATTTTAATGACCGTTCCATTGCGTCGCAACTGAGGCCGTTTCACGTAAAGTTGCGGCCTTTGCGTTGAACCTCCTGCCCTGCCTCAACAAAATGCCACCCCCGACGGTTGCTTGCATGTGGCGGCACGATGGGCGAAACAGGGCCCGCCAGGCTGCGACGGATTGCCCGGCGGATGGATTTTTGGACAATGAGGTCGGACATGGCGGGCACGGTCGAGCAGAAGCTGGCGGAACAGGGCATCAAACTGCACGAGGCCCCCACCCCCGTGGCCAATTACGTCCCGTTCGTGCGCACCGGTAATCTGCTGTTCGTCTCGGGCCAGGTTTGCTTCGATCCCGCCGGCAAGCTGATCGCCAAGGGCAAGCTCGGCGCCGGCGTGACCGTCGAAGACGGCGCCGCGGCTGCCCGCGGCTGCGCCGTCAACCTGCTGGCCCAGGTCAAGGCGGCGCTGGGCGACCTCGACAAGGTCGTGCGCGTGGTGCGCCTCGGCGGCTTCATCAACTCGGCGCCGGACTTCCTGGATGGCCCGAAGGTCCTCAACGGCGCCTCCGACCTGATGGTCGCCGCCTTTGGCGACAAGGGCCGTCATGCCCGCACCACTGTCGGCGTCGCCTCCCTGCCCGCGGATGCGGCGGTCGAGGTCGAAGGCGTGTTTGAGGTCGCCTGAGGCGAATGCGCGCTCCTGATTGGCTGACAGCCCGCCCGGTCGCCCATCGCGGCCTGCACGACATTTCCCGCGGCATCGTCGAGAACATGCCGGGCGCGGTCCAGGCTGCAATTGCGGGCAATTTCTCCATCGAGGTCGACATCCAACTCGCCGCCGACGGCGAGGCCATGGTGCATCACGACCATGCGCTCGGCCGCCTGACCGAGGCCACCGGCCCGCTGGTCGAGAAAACCGCCACTGAACTGAAGGCGCTCACGTTCAAGGACACGGCCGAGCGGATGATGTCGCTCAGCGACCTCTGCGCCCTTGTTGGCGGCCGCGTGCCGCTGGTGATCGAGGTTAAGAGCCGTTTTGACCGCGACCGCAAGCTGGTGAAGCGGATGGCCGAGGTGCTCGCGTCCTATGATGGCCCAGCGGTCGGCATGTCGTTCGACCCGGACCAGGTGCTGGCGCTGCGCGAGCTGCTGCCATCCCGCCCCCGCGGCATCGTCGCGCAACGGAGCTATCAGGACGACTACTGGGCTCACCTGACGCAGCAGCAGCGCGACAGCATGCTGTACCTGCGCCACGGCTTTCAGACCCAGCCGCAGTTCGTCGCCTTCAGGGTCGACGACCTGCCCGCCCCCGCCCCCTGGATCGCCCGCAATGTGTTCGGCTGCGCTCTACTGGGCTGGACCGTGCGTACGACCGAGCAGCGGACGCGGGTCGCGCAATATGCGGATCAGATGATCTTCGAGGGCTTCGTACCCTAGGCTTGATGTTTCCCACTCTTGAAGTCGCTGCTGCAATGCACGATCTTGGGCACGATGGCACCATCCGAAATCACCCTTGAGGCCGTACCTTCCATTGGCGAAGTATCGCCGGACGACTGGGACGCCTGCGCTAATCCCGGCGGCAAGTCTTGTAATGGGCATGGCAAGGGAACCTCATCCGGACTTCCAGGGGATTCCCTCGGCCTCTCAAAGCCCGGCTATAACCCCTTCGTCTCCCACGCGTTTTTATCGGCCGTTGAGAAATCGGGTTCGGCCACGATCCGCACCGGCTGGGGACCGCGGCATCTCGTGGCGAAGGTCGACGGTCGCGTCGCCGGCGTCGTGCCCTGCTATCTGAAATCGCACTCGCAAGGCGAATATGTCTTCGACCGCGGCTGGGCCGATGCCTATGAGCGCGCCGGCGGGCGGTACTATCCGAAGCTGCAGGTTTCGGTTCCCTTCACGCCGGCGACGGGACCGCGGCTGCTGGTCCGCGACGGCGTTGACCGCGAGCACATCATGGAAGCGCTGGCGAGCGGGCTGGTGGCGCTGTGCGGTGTCAGCAAGGCTTCCTCGGTGCACGTCACTTTCGCCCGCGAGGCGGAGTGGAAGCTGCTCGCCGAGCACGGCTTCCTCCAGCGCACCGACCAGCAGTTCCATTGGCACAACGAAGGCTTTGCGAGTTTCGACGATTTCCTGGCGACGCTGAACTCCCGCCACCGCAAATCGATCAAGCGCGAACGGCGCGATGCGCTGGCTGCCGGGGTCACCATCCGCTGCCTCACGGGCAAGGACATCACCGAAGATGCCTGGGACGCCTTCTTTCAATTCTACATGGAGACCGGCTCGCGCAAATGGGGCCGCCCTTATCTGACGCGGGAATTCTTCTCGCTGATCGGCGAAACCATGAGCCAGGACGTGCTGCTGGTCATGGCACGCCGCAACGATCGCTGGATCGCAGGCGCGATCAACTTCATCGGCTCGGACACGCTGTTCGGCCGCAACTGGGGTGCGGTCGAGCATCATCCCTTCCTGCATTTCGAGGTCTGCTATTACCAGGCGATCGACTTCGCCATCAAACGCGGTTTGGCGAATGTCGAAGCCGGCGCGCAGGGCGAGCACAAGATCGCACGCGGCTACCTGCCGCGGACCACCCACTCCGCTCACTTCATCGCCGATCCCGGCTTGCGCCGCGCCATCGACGATTACCTCAAGCGCGAGCGCGCCTATGTTGCGGAAGCCGGACGGGAGCTGGCCGAGCTCGGCCCGTTCCGCAAAGGCGCCGACGAGGCGCCTTGACGGTTCGTTGCGGCTGGTGACAGTAAGCGCAAAATTCCAGGGAGCCGCCGCCATGACCGCCTACGACCCCGACAACATCTTCGCGAAGATCCTCCGCGGTGAATTCCCCTGCCACAAGGTTTACGAGGATGAGCACGTGCTCGCCTTTCTCGACATCATGCCGCGGGTACCGGGCCACACGCTGGTGATTCCAAAAGCTCCTGCCCGCAACATCCTCGACATCAAGCCGGACGACTACGCCCACGTCGCCCGCGGCGCACACAAAATCGCTGCCGCAGCGATGACGGCGTTCAAGGCCGACGGCATCACCGTGCAGCAGTTCAACGAGGCGGCCGGCGGACAGGTGGTGTTTCATCTCCACATGCACGTGATGCCGCGCCACGACGGCGTGGCGATGCTTCCGCCCGCCAGCCGCAAGGAAGACGTCAAGGTGCTGGAAGAGAACGCGACCAAGCTGATCGCGGCGTTGAAGGCGGGCTGACGCTCTCCACTCGTCATTCCGAGCGCAGCGAAGCAATCCAGACTGCCTCCGCGGCTACAGTCTGGATTGCTTCGTCGCAAGAGCTCCTCGAAATGACGGAGGAGACACTTCACTCCGTCTGAAAATCTCCCGGCTGCGGGGCGGCCAGCGGCGTGAACTCGCAACGATCTGGTTTGATGTCGATCAGCGGCGTGTTGTCGAGGCAATCGAGCCCGCGCACCAGAATCGCGTTGCGTTCGATGCCGACCAGCTTCACGATCGACGTGCCGATCGGATTAGGGCGTACCGGCGAGCGCAGCGAAAACGTGCCGCGGGTCTTCTCGTTGTTCTTAGGGCTTTGCAGGACGATGTCGCGGCGCGACTTGTCGAGCCAGTAAAGCACTTCGAGATTGCTGTAGAAATCGACGCCCTTGATCGCCGGCACGAACGGCTCGAAGATCTCGAGCCGACATATCGGGCCGTCTGTCCGGCCCTGCCGCGGGGTCTCCATCCGCGAGCTCCAGGGCGTGCGGATGCGGCCGATGAAGACGAGGCCGGCATCTTGCGTCGGCGGCAGCTCGATGGAGACTTCACCCTCGCGGAGCTGGTTTTCGCGAACCATGTGTCCAATTCCCTGCTGTTCGCCGGCGGTTTTAGCCCAACCACCACTTGCCGGCCAGCATGAAGACTTCGCCCGCGACCACGCCCGCGAAGATCGAGCGGCGGGCCAGCAGGAAGACGACGAGGCCGGCGCCGACCGCACCGTAGCGCAGGGCGTCCGGCACGCTCGCAAGCGCCCCGGGGGGCTCGACCACGATCTGGGCGATGACGCCGGCCAGGATCGCCGTGGCGACCGCCCGTACCCAGACCAGAAGCTCGGAGCCCTCGTCGATGCCGCCGCCGAACCACAGGCCCAGCATGCGCCATATCTGGTTGGGAACAACGCCGGCGACGAACAGCACCGCCAGCGCGTGCCAGTCGCCGATGAGCTGCGCAAAGTTCATGCCCGCACCTCCCGCCACCAATGCACGCCATAGGCAATCGTGCCCGCTACGAGCCCGCTGACGAGGATGTCGAGGCCGGAATTGATCTTCGCGGCCAGTGGATACAGCAATATGCCCAGCGCGAGGGCGACGACATCGGCGACCTCGCGGCTGTTGCGTGCGGTCGAGAACAGGAAGGACAGCGGCGTCAGCAAAAGGATCGCCGCGCCAAGCGTCTGAGTCAGATTGGCGGCAAGGAAATAGCCGACCGCATTGGCGGTGAGACACACCGAGACAAGACCGAAGCCAAGTCCGTTGACGAAGGCGATCCGGCGTTCACGCGGTACCTGCGGCAGGAAGCGATGGCATTCGACCCACAGTGTCACCGCGGTGAGATGCGCCGCGAAAAACAGCTCGCGCCGTTTCGTCGTCGGCGTGCGCATCAACGGCAGCACCGAGACCACCATCGGAAACAGCCGGATCGCACTGACGGTGACCGCGATCGCGGACTGGACGATCGTCGCGCCGGAGCCAAGCGTGGTGATCAGGATGATCTGCGCCGGACCTGCCCAGACGAACAGCGTCGAGCAGAGCGCCCAGAGCAGGCTGAAATGTGTGTCGTGGGCGAGCGCGCCGATGCCGAGATAGGTCACGAACAGCACGAGCGTGAGGATGGTCTGCGTGATCGAGCGCAGCCCCCACGCAAAGGCGCGCCAGGGACTTTGCCATTGAGGTGAATCGAGCGGAGGAAGCGCCACGGGGAGTCTTGGCCGGATGAGGAATCGTGCCCGCATAACGGGCAATGCGGCGCCTCGCGTCAAGAAAGCGCACGGCGGGGCTGGCATGCACGCTGGGACAGATGCCCTACCCGCTCACACCGCGATTCTTCAGCACGAAGCACGCCCCGCCGGCCTTGCGGATGCGACCGCAGAGTTCATCCGCCTCGCTCCGCGTATCGGCGCCGATGCGCACCTGGTAGAAGGCGCGCGTGCCGCGGCTGCGCATCACCGAGCTGAGCAGGCTCGGATCACGTTCGCCGATCGCGGCGCTCAGCCGCGTGACCGCGCGGGAGTACATTGCCAGCGCCCGGTTGCGGTCAAAGCCCGCGGCGAGCTGCACGCCCCAGATCTTTGCAGCCGCAAGCTCCACATGCTGCTCGAGCTCGGCGACGAAGGCATTCGGCGCGCGCTTCAAAAGTGCCATCAGATCGCGGCAGCTTGTCGGTGGCGCGCTCGGCGGCCCCTTGCCGGTCGCGCCTGCCTTGGCCCACGCATCGACGCTCGTGCCGGTGATCGCAAGAACGTAATTGCGGGTCTGCTCGGGCATGCCGCCGGTGCCGGCGAGCCATTCCTGCACCCGGCGCGGCCCGGCATTGTAGGCGGCCGCCGCCAGCCCGAGATTGCCGAACTGGTTGCGCAGCTCGTTCAGGAATTCCGCCGACTTCGGCAGCGCCTGCACCGGATTGAAGGGATTGAGCAGCCCGCGCTCGCTCGCGGTGCCCGGCATGAATTGCGCGATCCCCTGCGCCCGCTCGCCGCTGCGCGTCACCGGCCCGACCGCATCGGTCTGGAAGTGGCTTTCCTGCCAGATCACGCGGGCGAAGAACTCCAGCGGAAGATTGGCATCGCGCGCCGCGGCCTCGATGATCAGGCAGATCGATTCCCGCGTGTCGCTCTCCCGCGCACCGGGCTTCTCCGGCTGCACAGCGAGTTCTTCGACGCTGGGGATGGCAACGTCGGTCTTGGCGGGCGAACTGTCCCATGCCGCGGCCTGGGTCGACGAGACAAGCAGCGCGGAGATGATGCACATCGCAATCTGCACCCATCGCGCGCAGGCACGGCGGTAGCGCGCCTCGGCGCGGCATGCGACAGTGTGATCAACAATGTTGTGGCATCGTGCCATGGTTCGAGGGTCGCCAATATTATGCTGCCTGACCTGCTTCTCCCAATGCGTTACCCCGCCAAACGGATCCGCGCGATCCTTGTCCTCGCCGCGCTCATCCTGAGCGTCGCGCCAGCCGCCGCGCAGGTGACGTCTCAAGTCGCGTCTCAAGTCAATTGGCGGATGACCACGGAATACCCTGAGAATAACATCTCCGGGATTGGGCTGGCGACTTTCGCCAGCCGCGTCTCCGACCGTACCCACGGCTTCGTGACCGTGACTAACGCCTTCGACAACCAGCTCAAGATCAACTCGGGCGAGATGCCGCGCGCGGCGCTGGACGGCCGGATCGCGGGCGGCGATGCCTTCGCGGGCGCGCTCTCGGGCCTCGACCCTGTGCTCGGATTGTCCACCCTGCCTTTTCTCGTGCAATCGGTGGATCTCGCCCGGGCCACCAATCTGCGGGCGCGACCGCTCTATGAGAAGGCGCTGGCTGCGCGCGGCCTCAAGCTGCTCTATGTGACGATCTGGCCGGCCACGGGCCTCTGGTCGGAGCAGTCGCTCGACGGTGCTGACGACCTGCCGAAACTGAACCTGCGAACCTACGATGCCAATTCCACCGAGGTCATGCGCGCAGCCGGCGCGAACGCGCAATTCCTGCCGATGGATGCGGCGCTCGCCGGACTGAGGGAACACCGGCTGAATGCCTTCCTCACCTCCGGCGACGGCGGCGCGGGACGCAAATTGTGGGACTTCCTGCCGCATTTCACGGCCATCAACTACGCGATGCCAATCTCGATCGCCTTCGTCCGCAGCGACGCCTTTGCCGAACTGTCCGAACCGATGCAGCGCGAGGTGCTGGCGGCGGCGGCCGAGACTGAGCAGAGCCAGTTGGCGCTATTGAGCCACCGCACCATCGAGAACTATGCGCGCATGCGCGACAATGGCGTCCATATCGCCGAGCCGGCGCCTGCGTCCCTTGTCACGGAGCTGCGGAAGGCAGCAACGGGCGCGATCACCGCCTGGGAAACCCGGGCAGGCGCGGAGGCGACCGCCATCGTTGAATGGGCGAGACAGCAATGAGGGAGCGGTAGCGGCGCTCCGCTGGTCTCGCTGCCTACCGCCTTAGTTTTTGACCGCAACCGGGATTTCGCCCCGGATGGCGCGGTCGAGGGCATCAATCAGCGCCTGGATCTCGATAAACTTGTTGCGCGCTCGCTCGGCCGTGTCGCGCACAAAGGGGGCGGCCAGCACTTTCGCATGCGCGTCCCTGTCCTCGATCATGCGCTCACGGGCCTTCTTCAGGGTTTCAAGTCGCTCGCTCATCCGGCCTCTCCTGAAAAAATCGTCTCGATCCCTCGTCCGGACTCGTTGATCGACGAGCGCGGCGAACGAGCAACCCTCAACAGCCCCGGCAGATGTTCTTCAGCTTCGCCGCGGTTCTGGCCTCTTCCGCCACGAACGGGTCCTTGTAGGCAGCACGGGACCCATCGCCTTCCGCAGCAGCGGGCTTTTTTTCCTTCGGAGGAAACGCAGCATCGTAGCAGGCGAGACGTCCGCTCGTGCTTTCGATCGCCCGGCAGTCCGGTCCTGCCGCGACAGCGCCTTGCGACAGTGTGCCAAGTATCAATGTGCCAAGCATCAATGCGACGAGAAGCGCTCTCCGGCGGATCCAGTCGACCAGACGAAATCGAGTCATGCACGCTCCTGCTCAGTCGGCGGGAGCGCTGGTGACCCTCAGTCACCGGTCGATGCCAATGGAAGGCGGTGATGGCGCGACTGTACGCTTCCCTCCCGCGAATAGCGAGCTTTAAGGGATACGCGGTATCGGGGAAGGCGATTTTCGGCGTGACAATGGTTGCGCGTTTGCCTTGGCCCCCGGCCTCGTTTAGGTCAGGCAATAGGCGGCGGTATCAACACAGGCGCGACAATATGGTGACCATTTATTTCGATCTCGACGGCACGCTGACCGACCCGAAGCCCGGGATCACGCGCTCGATCCAGTACGCCCTGGAGCGGCTCAACGTTGCGGTTCCGAGCGAGGACGAGCTGACCTGGTGCATCGGGCCGCCACTGCATGCCAGCCTGCAAAAGCTCACGGGCAGCGCGGAACTCGCCGACCGGGCGCTGCTGCTCTATCGCGAGCGCTTCAGCGACGTCGGCCTGTTCGAGAACGAAGCCTATGCCGGCATCACAGACACCCTGACAACGCTTGCCGCGACAACACCGCGCATGTTCGTGGCGACCAGCAAGCCCGCGGTCTACGCCACCCGTATCGTCGAGCATTTTGGCCTGAAACCGTATTTCGAGCGGGTGTTCGGCTCCGAACTCGACGGCACGCGCGTCGACAAGCGCGACCTGCTGCGCTACGCGCTCGACGAAGCCAGGGTCGATCCCGCCAGCGCGATCATGGTCGGCGACCGCAGCCATGACGTGGTCGGCGCCCGCACCAACGGCATGACCGCGATCGGCGTGCTCTATGGCTACGGCAGCGAGACCGAGCTGCGGGACGCCGGCGCGCATCACATCTGCGCCGCGCATCCCGAGCTGCTCGGCCATTGCGTGATCTAACTCTATCAAGCGGCGACGCTCTCCACCGCCGCCAGCATGCCGGTCTTGGCGTGACAGTTCAGGTACTCGAAGAACTGCTCGTCGGCAGCAGCCACGGTGACCTCGTGGTAGAGCCGCAGTTTTGCCGAGGGGCCGAGCGTCGACAGGTACTTCATCGCGGCTCCGAATATCTTGACGTGAGTCGGATGCGACTCCGCCCACCGCTCCAGCGCCGCCAGGCTCTTCCACCAGCTTTGACCGTAGGACTTTTCACTCGCGTCCCCGCCGGCTGCGAGCACGCGCATGTAACGGTTGGTGTAACAGCCGATGCCAAGCCCCTCATCGCGCAGGAAATCCATGCCCTCGCGCAACACCGGTTCGACCTCGTCGAGATAGAGCTTTCGCTCCGAGGCCTCGGTATCGCTCCAATCCTGGCCTGATCGGATCAGGCAAAGATTGTCGTGCGCCTGCACGCGCAGTCGCGCGCCATCGCGGATCAGCTCGGGATTGCCGCCCGGCGACATCGGATCGGTCTGTGACAGCGGGATGCGGTCGCGCATGCCGCCCCAATAGGCGTGCTCCTGCACCTCGCCGCTCATGCCGCCGGCGATTGCGGCGACGCCCTCGGGCCGGCCGAGCGAGGAAAACAGCGTCTCGTGCCGCGCCACCGTAGGGCGCAGCACCTCGATGAAAGTGCCGATGCCCTCGGGCTGCGTTCCGGTCCATGCCTCGCGCGCCGCTGCAAACCATTTGTCGAACCGCGCAATGTCGTCCCAATAGGCCACCGAGATGACGTTCTCGTAGCCTGCCTGATCAACATATTGCGCCCGGTCCCAATGCGAAGGACCGCCTTCCGCGGCAAACCGCGCCGCGATTTCGGCGAGAGCGTCCGTTGCAGCAGCTACCGCCGTGCCGCGATATTGAAGGCCGAAATAGGCCATCACGACCCGGTTCACGGCAGGCTTATAGCGCGCCACGAAAGACGGGTATGGCGGCTGGTAATCGTCGGGCACGCGCTTGTGGCGCGTGCGCGGGCTCTCGAGATGCAGAGGAATTGCGGATTCCATGATCGTGCCTCCCCTCGATTGCGGCGATCAGCTCGCCGCCGCGGCAATGTCCGTGGGCTCGACGGTGTCGACCGGCAGCGCAAACTGCTCGACGCGCTGGTATCGCTTCTTGTTGAGCAGGAGCCGCGTCACGTCGGGGCGCGAATAGTGCCCGGCTGGATCAGCGGCGTTCTTGGCGACGCCGATGGCGCCAAGATCGATCTCGGCGATCAAGAGGCCCTCCTGGTCCGGCGCGAGCTTGTCGCCGATCTGGCTGCCATCGGGGCCGTAGATCGCAGCGAAGCCGCCGCCGGCATGCAGCAGCGCGTGCTTGTCCGGCCGATCACAGAGCTCGTCGATCATGGCTTGCGAGACCGTCGCGCAAGGCGCGAGCACGAAGCAGGAGCCCTCGACCGCATAGACGCGCGAGGCGGCGTTATTCACCTCGGCGCCGAGCGCCGGCGCGAAAGGATCGTAGAGCGAAAAGCTCGGCCAGGCCGCGACATGGACCTGCTCGTTCTGGGCATACATGGCGTATTTCGACAGCGGCTGGAGATGCTCCCAGCAGCACAGGGCGCCGATGCGGCCGATGTCGGACCGCGCGTGCACGGCGAGATCGCTGCCGTCGCCCTCGCCATAGACCGTGCGCTCGGCATGGGTCGGCCGCAACTTGCGGCGCTTTGCGATGGTCTCGCCATCGGGCCCGATCAGCCATTGCGCCAGATAGAGACTGCCGCCGTCGCGCTCGGACAGACCGAGCACGGCAGTGAGCTTGGCCTTGCGCACGGCGTCGCGCAGCCGCTCGGCCTGCAGACTGTCATAGGACAGCGAATTGTCGAAATAGCGCTGCACGAAGCCACGACCGATCGCCCAAGCCGGCGAATCCATCCAGATGTGCCAGGGGTAGCCGGGGATGAAGGCTTCCGGAAAAGCGATCAGCTTGGCGCCCTTCTCGGCGGCGTCCCTGATCAGGGCGATCGACTTGTCGATCGAGGCGTCGAGATCGAGCCAGGCGGGCGCCGCCTGCACCACCGCGACCTTGTATTTCGGATGTTCGATGCCCATTCCCGCCTCCCTTGCCGGTTGATCGGAAGCCAGGTCCGATGCAGTCTATTTGACCAAGCCGGGCGGCGGGCGCTCGACCGCGGCGGAACAAAAACTCGACCGGACGGGATTCACCGACCCGGTACGGGATTTGCCTTCGTCAGTCGGGACCAGCGCCGACACGCGATTTTGCGGGATGTGAAAGGGAGGCTCTGCAGATGCCAATCCAGTTCACCACGGACGACAGCCCAGGCCACCGCCGGCTTGCGCTCTGGCAGGATATCGTTTGCGACGTCTTCGTCGGGCTCGACTGCAGGTCCGATCTTGGCAGCGCCTTTCGCGGCACGGTCACCCGGGCGCCACTGGGCAAGGCGGAATGCTCCGAGGTCTGCTCCGACCGTCAACACGTGTTGCGCACGCCGTCGCGCATCGCGCGCTCGGATCAGGACTTCATCCTGATCGCGCTCGGCAATCGCGGCGCCGGCGGCGTGGTGCAGGACGGCCGCGAGGCCGTGGTCAGTCCGGGAGAGTTTGCGCTCTATGACACCACCCGTCCCTACGAGCTGAAATTCGACGGCATCTTCACGCAGACCATCTTCAAGGTGCCGCGCGAGATGCTGCAGCGCCGGCTCGGCGCGACCGAAACTCTTACTGCCACCTCTTTCGGGCCGGACTCGCCACTGCAGAGGATCGCCTACGATTTCATCTACCGGCTCTGCCAGAGCGCGGATCAGATCGATCCGCACCACGCCGCCGCTCTGTCGGAACAGGCCGTCGATGTCCTGGCGATGGCGCTGGGCGAGCGGCTGGGCAAGACGCCGCTGCCGTCCTCGACGCATCGCTCCGCCCTGCTCTACCGATTGAAGGCGCATATCCGGGCTCATCTTGCCGATCCCGACCTCTCGCTGTCAGAGACCGCAGCGGCGCTCGGCATCTCGTCCCGCTATGTCAACGATCTCCTCGCTGACGAGGACACCTCGTTCCAGCGCTACGTCCTCGGTGAGCGCCTCGCTCAATGCAGGCGCGACCTCGCCTCCCCCGTGCTCGCTCACCGCCACATCAGCGAGATCGCCTTCGCCTGGGGCTTCAACGACCTCTCGCATTTCGGCCGCGTCTTCCGCGAGCATTTCGGGATGTCACCGCGCGACTTCCGGCAGAGCCAGTCGCGGCATTGACGTCCGGGCAGCCAATGGCCCGAGCCTTCGCTTCAGGCGAAGGCCGTGCTCGTGAATTCCAGATTGTCAGGTGCTGCAGCCGGGATCAGGCTCTGCACATGAGAACCAACGCCACGATAAGCGGATCGGAAGTCTTGCTCGGCGTGATCGCGATCCGGCTCGCGGTGCTTGTTGCGGTGGGCTGGAGCCTGACGCTCCTGCCGCGGCCGGCGCGCGAGAGCGAGGCCACCTGCCTTCAATCACCAGTAACGAGGGGCGCGGCTCGGCTTCCGGCGACGACGGCCAGCCCGCGCGTGACTGACGCGGCATTCGATGACATGCGTCTGCACGACTAGGCCGTTTCCAAGCAAGGCCGGTATGTGAGCGCGAGGTAGGACACGGCGCAGCCTTGCATTACGATCCGGCACAGAGGTCGCGGGGATCAATCAGCGGCCAGCCGAGGAGCAAATCGATGGAATACCGACGCTTGGGCCGCTCGGGCCTCATGGTGCCCGCCTTGAGTCTTGGGACCGGCACCTTCGGCGGCGTGGGCCGCCTCGCTGCGTGGGGCACCACCGACGCGACCGAAGCCCGGCGCCTTCTGGATATCTGCCTCGATGCCGGCGTGTCGATGTTCGACACCGCGAACGTCTATTCGCTCGGCGAGTCCGAGCGCGTTCTCGGCGAAGCCATCAAGGGCCGCCGCGACAAGGTTTTGGTTTCGACCAAGGCGACGTTCCGCTTCGGCGACGGCCCCAACGACATCGGGTCGTCGCGGCAGCATCTGCTTACAGCCATCGACGCTTCGCTGAGCCGGCTCGGCACCGACTACATCGACCTGTTCCAGCTTCACGGCTTCGACGCCTTCACCCCGCCTGAAGAGGTGCTCGCGACTCTCGATGTGCTCGTGCGCGCCGGCAAGATCCGCTACGTGGGCGTGTCGAACTTTTCGGGCTGGCACCTGATGAAATCGCTTGGCGTTGCCGACAAGCATGGCTTCCCGCGTTACGTCGCCAACCAGACCTATTATTCACTGATCGGGCGCGACTACGAATGGGAGCTGATGCCGCTCGGCCTCGACCAGGGCCTCGGCGCGGTGGTCTGGTCGCCGCTCGGATGGGGACGCCTCACCGGAAAGATCCGCCGCGGCCAGCCAAAGCCTGACGTAAGCCGCTTGCCCAAGACGGCCGAGTTCGGCCCGCCCGTGCCGGACGAGCACGTCTATCGCGTCGTCGATGCGATCGACGAGGTCGCCAGGGAAACGGGCAAGAGCGTCTCGCAGATCGCGCTGAACTGGCTGCTGCAGCGTCCGACCGTCTCGACGCTGATCATCGGCGCGCGCAACGAGACGCAGCTGCGCGAAAATCTCGGCGCGGTCGGCTGGTCATTGACCAAGGACCAGATCGCCAAGCTCGATGCGGCGAGCAAGGTGACGCTGCCCTATCCTTACTGGCACCAGCGCACAACTTTCACCGACCGCAATCCGCCGGCGGTGTAGAGACCGGCACGCCGGCGCAGTCCGGCTTGAGCTGCATCAAGCCGGCCCGCGCCGACAGTGGCATCGTGCGCTCACGCGAGGCAGCCGATGCGCCGATTTGCCATGAAGGCCCTGTTCACCGCTCTCAATCTCAACCGCGCCGAGCGGAGCGGATCGATTGGGAGCGCACCATCCTGATCGTCTCGACCGCGGTGACGGTTGGGCTCGGCGCGCTCTATGTGTTCGGGAAGTCGACCTCCCGCTGGTGAGCCGCGAGGCCGTGCCGACCCATGCCCGCGGTGCCGGGAGACCCGCTCCCGGCGCAGGAACCGCCCGTATCCTGCCGGGTTGCGATGCATCTCGCAATTTCCTAATCCGGAGACGAACCACGGCTCGAATCAAGCACGCCGCCATCATGTTGCCAGCCTCCATGGAGCACGCCGACGGCCTGCCGCAGCCGCAGCGTGGCCAGGCGGTCCTGACCATTGCGCTCGGCATTATCATGGCAGTGGTCGACAGCGCCATCGCCAACGTCGCGCTGCCGACGATCGCGGCCGACCTCGACGCCAGCCCGGCGTTCTCGATCTGGATCGTCAACGGCTACCAGCTCGCGATCACGATCTCGCTGCTGCCGCTGGCTTCGCTCGGCGAGATCGTCGGCTATCGCCGCGTCTATCTGGTCGGCCTGGTGCTGTTCACATTTGCCTCCGCACTCTGCGCGCTGGCGCACACGCTGCCGCTCCTCACGATTGCACGCATCGTGCAGGGGTTCGGCGCGGCCGGCATCATGAGCGTCAACGCAGCGCTGGTGCGTTTCACTTACCCACGCAGCCAGCTCGGCCGCGGCATCGGGCTCAACGCTCTCGTCGTCGCCTTCTCAGCCGCGGTCGGCCCGACGCTCGCCGCCGGTATCCTGGCGTTCGGCAGCTGGCCCTGGCTGTTCGCCATCAACGTTCCGCTCGGCGTGGTGACATTGGTGCTGGGCCTGCGCAGCCTGCCGCACACCAGGCCTGCGAGCCATTCCTTCGACTGGCAGAGCGCGGGGCTGTCCGCGATCACCTTCGGCGTCGGCATCGCGGCCGTCGATAGCGTCGGTCATGGCGAAGCCGCGATCACCTGCCTCGTGCAGTTCGCCATTGCGCTCGTCGCCGGCGCGCTGCTGATCTACCGCGAGACCCACATGGCCTCGCCGCTGCTGCCGATCGACCTATTGCGCATCCCCGTGTTCGCATTGTCGATTGCGACCTCGATCGCCTCGTTCTGCGGGCAGATGCTGGCCTTCGTCGCGATCCCCTTCTATCTCCAGAGCCGCTTCGGCTATTCGGCGGTGCATATGGGCCTCTTGATCACGCCGTGGCCGATCGCGGTGGCGTTCGCAGCCCCCCTCGCCGGCCGCCTGGTGGAGCATTATCCGGCCGGCCTGCTCGGCGGCATCGGCCTTACGCTGTTCGCCTGCGGCCTCGCTGCGCTCGCCTTGCTGCCGGCTGCGCCCACGCCGCTCGACGTAGTCTGGCGGATGGCGCTGGCCGGCGCCGGCTTCGGCTTGTTCCAGACCCCCAATAACCGCACCATGATCGCGGCCGCCCCGCGCGAGCGTGCCGGCGGCGCCAGCGGCATGCTGGGGACCGCGCGGCTGCTTGGGCAGACCACCGGCGCAGCGCTGGTGGCACTCTTCCTCGGCCGCTATCCGATCGAGGGAACCAGGATCGCGTTGCTGACCGGCGTCGGCTTCGCGCTCTGCGGCGCGGCGCTGAGCATGTTGCGGCTGTCGTCCGCGGGTGCGCGCGGCGCCGAACATGTTCGCGTGCAGGACGACCAGCGCCTGCGCGGCGAATAGCGCGCGACCATTTGGGAAGGCCGATTTCGGCTGCGTTCGCCGCGCCTCATATCTTCACCATCTCGGTGCGATATTTCGGCAGCAGTGCTGCGATCAGCTTGCCTTTCTCGGCCATCTCTTCCGGGGTCGGCTTCGGCGGTGGCGATGTGCGGCCTTCGACGGGAAAGCCAACCGCCAGGAAGAATTCGTCCTGTCCCGCTGGCGCGCACATGCAGAGCATACGGGCCGTCTTGCCGGACACGTTCTTGAACGCGTGCGGCGCGTTGGCCGGGACGTTGACGGTCGACCCCGCACTTACGGTATGGGACTTACCGCGAAAGGTGAATTCAAGTTCGCCTTCGAGCAGCGTGAACATTTCCTCGAAGTCGTGGCGGTGCGGCGGGGGCCCGCCGCCGGCGGGCACCAGCATGTCGACCAGGCAATAGCGTCCTGCGGTCTGCGCGCCCGACACCAGAACCGTGTAGGTGCCGCCGGCCACAGAGATATGCGGCACGTCAGCGCCGTCGGGATCGGCGACCGTCAGGGCGCGGCCGGGATCGTCGGCGGGGATCGAGGAAGCTGACGACGAGTTTGCAGAAGGCGTGTTGGTCATATCGGATCTTCTTGCTTATATTTGGCTGCCAATGAGAAAGGCCGGCTTCTCAGCCGGCCTTTTCAATTCATCGCGCGCAGATCAAGCCTTGACCAGCGGGCTCTTGGTCGGCCCCTTCGAGCCGCCGGGGCCACCGGGCTTGGACTTGCCCGGCGGGCGCTTGCGGGCACCGGGGAGCTTCTCCTGCTTCGGCGTGACCGGACCCTCGACGAACTCGAAGCCGATCTTGTCCTTGGTCTCGTCGGCCTCGTCCTTGACCAGAACGACGCGGACATGGCCGCCACCCTTGAGCTTGCCAAACAGCACCTCGTCGGCCAGCGGCTTCTTGATGTGCTCCTGGATCACGCGAGCCATGGGACGTGCGCCCATCTGCTCGTCGTAACCATGCTTCACCAGCCAGGTCTTGGCGGGGTCGGACAGCTCGATGGTGACGTCGCGATCGCCGAGTTGCGCTTCGAGCTGAAGCACGAACTTCTCGACCACCGTACCGATCACCTCGACGCTGAGATGGCCGAACGACACGACGGCATCGAGACGGTTGCGGAATTCCGGCGCGAACTGCCGGTTGATCGCCTCGTGGTCGTCGCCTTCCCGCTTCGAGCGCGTGAAGCCGAACGCCTGCTTGGCGAGATCGGACGCGCCCGCATTCGTGGTCATGATCAGGATCACGTTGCGGAAGTTGACCTGCTTGCCGTTGTGATCGGTGAGCCGACCGTGATCCATGATCTGGAGCAGGACGTTGTAGAGATCGGGATGCGCCTTCTCGATCTCGTCCAGCAGCACCACGCAATGCGGATGCTGGTCGACACCGTCGGTGAGCAAGCCGCCCTGATCGAAGCCGACATAGCCGGGAGGCGCGCCGATCAGGCGCGAGACGGTGTGCCGCTCCATGTATTCGGACATGTCGAAGCGCAACAGCTCGACGCCGAGCGACGCCGCGAGTTGTTTCGCGACCTCGGTCTTGCCGACGCCGGTCGGACCCGAGAACAGGTAGCAGCCGATCGGCTTCTCCGGCTCGCGCAGGCCCGCACGCGCCAGCTTGATCGAAGCGGCGAGCGATTCGATCGCCTTGTCCTGACCGAACACCGTGCGCTTCAGGGTCTGCTCGAGATGCTTGAGCACCTCGGCATCGTCCTTCGACACGCTCTTCGGCGGGATCCGCGCCATCGAGGCGATCGTGGTCTCGATCTCCTTGATGCCGATGGTCTTCTTGCGCTTGTTCTCGGCGACCAGCATCTGCGCCGCGCCGGATTCGTCGATCACGTCGATCGCCTTATCCGGCAGCTTGCGGTCGTGGATGTAGCGCGAAGAGAGCTGCACCGCGGCCTCGATCGCCTCATTGGTGTATTTCAGCCGGTGGTAGTCTTCGAAGTACGGCTTGAGGCCCTTGAGGATTGCAATCGCGTCCTCGACTGTCGGCTCGTTGACGTCGATCTTCTGGAAGCGCCGCACCAGCGCGCGGTCCTTCTCGAAGTGCTGGCGGTATTCCTTGTAGGTGGTCGAGCCCATGCAGCGGATGGTGCCGGAAGCGAGCGCGGGCTTGAGCAGGTTCGAGGCATCCATCGCCCCGCCCGACGTCGCGCCAGCACCGATCACGGTGTGGATCTCGTCGATGAACAGGATGGCGTTGGGATGCGCCTCGAGCTCCTTCAGCACCTGCTTCAGGCGTTCCTCGAAGTCGCCGCGATAGCGCGTACCGGCGAGCAGCGTGCCCATGTCGAGCGAGAACACGGTCGCAGCCGCCAGCACCTCCGGCACCTCGCTGTCGACGATGCGCTTGGCCAGGCCCTCCGCGATCGCGGTCTTGCCGACGCCGGCCTCGCCCACGAACAGCGGATTGTTCTTCTGCCGGCGACACAGCACCTGGATCGCGCGGTTGATCTCGGAATTGCGTCCGATCACCGGATCGATCTTGCCGTCGCGCGCCTTCTTGTTGAGGTTGACGCAATAGGTCTCGAGCGCCTCGCCCTTCTTCTTGGCGTCCTCGCTGCCCTTGGTCTCGGTCTCCTCGTCGACACCGCGCACCGGCCGCGCCTCGGAGACGCCCGGCCGCTTGGCAATACCGTGGCTGATATAATTGACGGCGTCGTAGCGCGTCATGTCCTGCTCCTGCAGGAAATACGCGGCATGACTCTCGCGCTCGGCAAAGATCGCGATCAGCACGTTGGCGCCGGTCACCTCTTCGCGACCGGACGACTGCACGTGGATCACCGCGCGCTGGATCACGCGCTGGAAGCCTGCAGTCGGCTTGGCGTCATCGGCGCCGTCCGTCACCAGGTTCTCGAATTCGGTCTCAAGATAATTGACGAGGCTCGTACGGAGCTTGTCGAGGTCGACGCTACAGGCGCGCATGACGGCGGCTGCATCGGAGTCGTCGATCAGGGAGAGCAAAAGATGCTCGAGCGTCGCGTATTGGTGATGACGCTCGTTTGCGATCGCCAGTGCACGATGCAGGGATTGTTCAAGGCTTTGGGAAAAAGTCGGCATTCGCGTCCTCTATGGCCCCCACCATCATGATCGCCATCGCCCGGTCAGGCAACAACAACCTTTGTCACATATAGTTATACAAGATCGCGGCGAAAGACCGGTTCCGCGACTCAGGCGGCTGCACAGCTGCGGTATTTTCGATGCAAAACCCGTTCCGGTTTGGGCACGATCAGCACCGGTCCGAAATTCCGTGGTTTTGCCGTCTGCAACGAACATCGCCCGCAGACATCACGCGGCAATCACACTGCGACATGCACAAGAACCGGCTTCGAACGTGCCGTAACGTGTCGTGTCTTACTTCTTTTCCATCACGCATTGCAGCGGATGCTGGTGCTTGCGAGCGAAATCCATCACCTGCGTCACCTTGGTCTCGGCAATCTCGTAGGTGAACACGCCGCACTCCCCGATCCCGTGATGATGAACGTGCAGCATGATCTTGGTTGCGGCCTCGGCGTCCTTCTGGAAGAATTTCTCCAGCACATGAACGACGAATTCCATCGGCGTGTAGTCGTCGTTCAGGATCAGCACACGGTACAGGTTCGGCCGTTTGGTCTTCGGCTTGACCTTGGTGATGACGGACGTGTTTGGCGCGGAAGGACCGCCGGAACGGTTCTCGTCGTTGCTCATCAGGGCAGCGTGGGCGGCGGCGGCCGCGGACGGATCTGGTCTGGAAGACAGTTGCGGCATGGCTCAGGCGTTCAAATTCCCCACGGAAGCGTATGACGGTTCGCCGCGCAGCCCCGGCCTTCGGAGCTTCGCACAGGCGCACCGCCTTGTTGGATCGCCGCTTCCAGCCGGTCCGGTCCAAGCCGGATCGGCCTCACCGAATATGGGCCTGCCCCCGGCTCGCCGCAAGCGTGCGGCAGCTCGGCCGATGCGGCCATGGCGCTCCCGATTCCCGGTCCGGGCGATCCTCACCAAGGTTAATCAATTCGGACTGATTTGACAAAAGCTTCCGCCCCGCCGGTTTAGAAGATGTTGACCAGGAACCCGGCCAGCAACGCGGCTGCGGCGGTTTCGCGCGGGCTATCTCCGGTTTTCTACGGACCAATTTACCCTGCGTTCAATGGCGTGGCGCGAAAACGGGCAAAGTCACAGATTCCGGGGATCGTCACGTCTGGCCTGACCCTCGTCAGCCGTATTGTTGGTCGATACGTCGCCCGGTTTGCAGCGGCCGAACAAGGCAATATCGCCGTGATCTTCGCCATCGCGCTGCTCCCGGTTTTGGGCTTCGTCGGAGCCGCGGTCGATTACAGCCGCGCGGCCCAGGCTCGTTCCGCAATGCAGGCGGCCCTCGATTCCACTGCGCTGATGGTTTCCAAGGATCTGTCGTCCGGCACCATCACGACGTCGCAGATCAGCACCAAGGCGCAGGCTTATTTCAACGCCCTGTTCACCGCCACCAACGCCCTGCCGTCGGTCAGCATCGCGGCCACTTACACCGCAAGCACCAGCATGGGCTCGACCATCGAGGTCACCGGCACCGGCACCTACACGACGGCCTTCATGAAGGTCGCAGGCTTCCCGACGCTCGACGTCGGCGCCAATTCCACCAGCGCCTGGGGTCTGGTGCGAATGCGCGTGGCCTTGGTGCTCGACAACACGGGCTCGATGGCTGACGACGGCAAGATGGCGGCGATGCAGACCGCCGCGAAGAGCCTGGTCGACCAGCTCAGCCCACTCGCCAAGACCAATGGCGACGTCTACATCTCGATTGTTCCGTTTGCCAAGGACGTCAACGTCGGCGCCAGCAACTACAACAAGTACTGGGTCGATTTCAGCGATTGGGACGCGGCCCGCGGCACCAGGTCCGCCAACCACAACACATGGACAGGGTGCGTGGTCGACCGCGACCAGGACTACGACACCAAGAACACGACGCCCACGAGCGGCAACGCGGGAACGCAGTTCCCGGCCGAACAGTACTCCTACTGCGACACCGGCAGTTCGTCCTATCTGCAGCCAATCATGCCGCTGAGCTACGACTGGAACTCACTGAAGAGCCGTATCGACGCCATGAAGCCCACCGGCAACACCAACCAGGGCATTGGCCTCGCCTGGGGCTGGATGACGCTGTCGACCGGCGATCCCATGAACGCTCCGGCCAAGGACACCAACTACACCTACAAGGATGCGATCGTGCTGCTCTCCGACGGTCTCAACACGCAGAACCGCTGGTACAGCAACGCCTGGCAAATCGACGCGCGGCAGAAGAAGCTGTGCGACAACGCCAAGGCGGCGAACATCACGATCTATACGGTGCAGGTGAACACCGGCAGCGACCCGACCTCCAGCGTGCTGCAATATTGCGCGAGCGGCAGCGACAAATTCTATCTGGTGACGAAGGCGGATCAGACCGTCTCGGTGTTCAAGGACATCGGCACGTCGCTGTCGAAGCTGCGCGTGGCGCGCTGAGATCGACACGCCGCGACAAACAAAAAAAGCCCGGCTACTGCAGCCGGGCTTTTGATTCCAGGACGTCAGGAAACGTTAGCTGGCGGCCGGGGTGAACTTCGACACGATGGTCTCGACCGGCTTGAACGCCTGCTTGGCGAGGTCGCTGTAGAGGCCGGCGATCTTCTGCGATTCCGCGACGAAGGACTCGTAGGCGGAACGGGCGAATTCGGTCTGCGCTTCGACGGCCTTGTCCAGCGACTTCACGCCGGAAAGCTTCTCGACGAAGGACTTGGTGTCTTCGAACGACTTCTTGGTGTAGTCGCCATAAGCGCTGGCGATCGCCTGAAGGCCGTGCTGCATCGAGGTCGCGGAGGCGACGTACTGCTCGAAGTGCTCTTTCCCGTAGCCTTGAAAGTCTTCAACCTTGAACATTCGGAATCCTTTTCCCTAGCCTTGTCGGAAGCCCCGGCTCCCTGACTCTGCTCACAATTAGTGCAACGCACAAAAAAGTCAAGAATTTTGTGCGTCGCACAAAATCGCAGGCAAATTTGCCAAGATTCCCGGGGTTTCCCGCAATGGTTCCTTAAGCTTTTGGAAACCGCGGCCCCCTACCTTGATTCCCTGGACGTGTTCAACTTCCACAAGCGGCCAAAAGCCGTTGGGGAACATCACCTTAGCCAGAACAGCGGCTCAGGTCCAACGTCCCCCGCGGCGAACATCTGCGGAGGACAGCCTGAGCAGGTAATGATCCCGGGTCCCTTGGGCACAATTTCGCCTCACGAGCCGGTGATCAAGTCAGAAACGGGGACGGGGTTTCATGCTTCGTAAAAACTTGTCTTCCTCGCGCTTGGCGCGGGTTGGCGTTTTTGGGCTTCTTGCGGTCACGAGTGCAGTCATCTTCACCACCGATGCTGCCGAGGCGCGGCGCCACCGGCGTCACTACGCGCAACACCGCGTGCAGCGCGATGTGTCCGAGAGTTCCAGCCCGAAATTCGCGTCGATCATCGTCGACGGCAACTCCGGCTCCGTGCTTCAGGCCACGAGTCCCGACGGGATCCGCCATCCGGCCTCGCTGACCAAGATCATGACGCTCTATCTCCTGTTCGAGCGCCTCGAGTCCGGGAAGATGAAGCTCGACACCGAGATGCCGGTGTCGCAGCACGCCGCCGATCAGGATCCCACCAAGCTGAACCTGCGTGCCGGCCAGACGATCCGCGTCGAGGACGCGATCAAAGGTCTCGTCACCCGCTCCGCCAACGACGCAGCCGTTGTGATCGCGGAAGCGATTGGCGGCGACGAGGACGACTTCGCCCAGATGATGACGCGCAAGGCGCGTTCGCTCGGCATGTCCAGGACGGTTTACCGCAACGCCAACGGTCTTCCCAACGACGAGCAGGTCACGACCGCGCGCGACCAGGCCACGCTCGGCCGCGCCATCCAGGAGCGCTTCCCGCGCTACTATCGCTATTTCGCGACCTCGACGTTCAACTGGCGCGGACAGTCGATCCGGAACCACAATCATCTGCTCGGGAATGTGGAGGGCGTGGACGGCATCAAGACCGGCTATACTCGCGCCTCCGGCTTCAATCTCGTGACCTCGATGCGCCGCGGCAACCGCCACCTGATCGGCGTGGTGCTGGGCGGCCGTAGCGGCGGCTCGCGCGACGCCATCATGCGTAACCTGCTCGCGGAGAACCTCGATAAGGCCGCGACCACCCACACCGTCGCCGCGGTCACCGAACGCAACGGCTCCGACGCCGCTGCCGAAGTCGCCGATACATCGGACACCCCGGCCCGTTCCGCTCCGCAGGTCCAGGCGTCGGCTGCCCCTGCTCCCGAAGCAGCCCCGTCGCGTCTCGCCGCGCGCCTTTCGACGCTTGCGGCTGCGGCTGCCGCGGTGCCGCCGGCTCAGCCCAGATCTGAAGCCAATAGGCCTGAAGTTCGGCCGATAGAATCCAAGATCGAGCCTGCGCCGCTCACCAATGGCGTGATCTCGAGCCAGCCGCTCTCGATCATCCCCGGTTCGTCCGAACCGATGAAGCCGGTCCGGGTCAAGACCGTCCAGGTCAAGGCCGGCGCGGTGAAGGTCGCCTCCGCCGCCCCGGCTCAGATCGCACCGCAGGTCACGAGCACGATCGCATCCCGCTCCGAAGTCGCCGAAACCTCCGGTGCCGTCGTCGCCCGCGCAGACCTCATCAACAAGCCCGAGGCCAGCCAACCGGAAGCTCCGAGAGCCGAGATCACCCGTGCCGAGCTGCCGCGGCAGCCGGCGGGCTTCGGCACCGGCAACGGCATCCTCGGCGTCTTGCCGGCCGCCGCCGCACCCGCCCCGGCTGCTGCGAAGCTCGCATCAGCCGACCCGGCGCTGCAGCCGATCCAGATGAGCGCCACCACGAAGCCGGTCGCTACCCACAGCGGCTGGATCGTTCAGGTCGGCGCGCTCGAGAGCGAGAACGAAGCCCAGCAGCGTATCGACGCGGCGCGCAGCTCGGCTCGCGGCCTGCTCAGCAAGGCCGACCCATTCACCGAGCCGGTCGTCGCGAAAGATAATCGCAAGCTCTACCGCGCCCGCTTCGCCGGGCTCGACCGCGACCAGGCCGAAGCCGTCTGCCGCACCCTGAAGCGCGCCGATATCTCCTGCATGACCGTCCGCAACTGAACTTTCGCACCGCTCCAATGAAAATGCCCGCGCCTTGCGCGGGCATTTTCATTTTCGGGATGCGGTGACCGACGAGGCTGTTCCACGACAACCTCTCGTCAAGGATTTACGGTTAAAACTTTACGCAAGGGATCGACCACGCCGACAATGGCGGGCATCGGGGCGACGGCAAACAGAGCAAGCAGAGCTCACACGGGACGAGCGTTTGTAGCGTGGTGCCGGAGTTAGCCGTTATGCGTGCGAAGCAGAGTATCCTTGGCCTCGTTTACACGGGCAGCGAGATACGTCGAGCCCCCCTGGTCGGGATGCAGTTTCTTCATCAGGGACTTGTGAGCCCGGCTGATGTCGTCACGCCCCGCCCCCGGCTGCAGGCCAAGGATCTGATAGGCCTCCTCCGTCGTCATTTTACCGCTCGCCACCGTGCGGCGCTGCCCCCCTGCCGCGTCGCCCTGCGCGTTCTGACGCCAAGCGGGAAACCGGCGGTCCAGATAGCTTTCAAGTAGGGCCACGCTCTCGGCGTCGAACGCCGGGACCATTGCCAGCAGGGCCGCGAGATCAAACTCATCGAGATCGCGCCCGGCGTGAGGCCCGGCGACGATCTGGCCTCCGAGCTGGCCGGAATCGTGATCGAGCCGCATATCCAGGAATTGCGAGCGCACGCGCGAGGCCTGACCGGCCGGGCGCGTCGCGCCCCCGCCGAACAGCCCGCCGATATTGCCGAAGCCGGCGTTTGCCATCGGTGTCCAGCCCAAGAGCCCGGCGCCGAATATCCCGAGCGGGATCGCCACCACCAGTTCGCCCTTCAAGCCCGTGAACGCTGCGACAGCCAGCGCCACCACGCCGCCACCGAACCTGATCGCGCGTGCCAGCACGGCCGGATTGGCCGAACGGAACATCTGGAGCAGCAAATAAAGGGTGATAATTGCGATAGCGCCGGCGATCAGGGTCATGGCCGGAATATAGTCGGCCTACCGCCAAAAAGCATCGTGTCCTTGCGCCAGCGCTACTTCATCTGGCCGATCAGCCTGGCCGCGCCACTGGCGCTCTTCGCCAATTGCAACAGCGCCTCGCGTCCGCCGGCCGCGTAGGCGGCGGCTGCGCGCAACAGCTCGCGCAACTGCGCCGCCGCGCCCGGATCGAACCGGCACCAAGCGCCGCCGGTCAGGCGCGCGATCTCGCGAAAGGCCTTCTCGGCCACCGCGTCATGGCCTTCCTGAAAGATGAACACAGGCACTTTGAGCATGCCGAGCTCGCCTGCCTTGGCGCAGAGCTGGTCGACGTTCTCCTCCATGGCGTCGCCGACGAAGACGACGGCGCGCACGCCGGATGCGACGGCCTCGCGCCGGGCCTCGCTCAGCACCTTGCCGATCTGGGTGTCGCCGCCACGGCAATCGATCTTGCTCATCAGCGCCGCCAGCCTGGCGCTGTCGGAGATCCATCCCGTGGCGCGGCACTCGTCGAAGCCGCGATAGTAGACGAGCCGGATGTCGAGACTGCCGAGCGCGGCGGTCTCACGGAACATGTCGGCCTGAAGCGCGCAAGCCATGTCCCAAGTCGGCTGCCGGCTCATCGTCGCATCCAGCGCGAAGATCAGCCGCCCTTTTGCACCGGGCGCATGCGGTGACAGCGCGCGCGCGTTGGCAACGAAGGCGGCGATGTCCTCCGAGGTCGAGGTCCCCGCCTGCGGCACAGCGTCGCCTGGTTGCGCCGAGACGGCATCGCGGCCGCGCGGTTTGATGGGTTCGCCGGACATTTCCTTGACCCTTGCGTGAGCGGCTAATGTGGTCAGCGGATGTAGCCCGGTCAATGTGCAAAGCCCCCGCAGGCGGCAGCCGGCGGAGGCTTTGAAAATCGGTATCGACGACGAGGAAGGTGTCAGCTCTTGGCAGGCGCCATCAAAGCGACCGGCCCGGGCTCGAGAATCTTGGGCGGGGACGATTGCGTGTCGACCGGCGCCACTTCGCTGTCGGTCGCGCTCAGGAACTTGTCGAGCATGCCCTGGATCGAGTTCTTGGCAGCGTCCGGACCCGTGTCGCGCATGTCGTTGTGCTGGAATTCGGTCTTCACGACCTGGATGCCGGCCTTCTCGCATTCTTCGTCGGTCGGGATCACACCCGCATCGGCCTTGAACTGCGGATCGGTGGAGCGGAACGACAGGATCTTGAACTTGCCGGCGGTGACGAAGGGCACGCGAAGATTGTCGAGTGTGACGACCTTCTTGACCTCATCCGGATACTGCTTGGCGAAATACATCGTGATGTCGCCGCCCATGGAGTGGCCGACCATCGTCACCTTTTCATAGTCGGCGTTGGGCTGAACCTTCTTCATTTCCTGCATGGCGAGATGGATGTTGGCGACGCCGCGCAGGATCTGCGGCAGCCGGCCGACATAGATCTCGCCGGGCTTGGTCACCATCGGTGGATCGGTCGGCAAATCATGCTGCGGGCTGACGACGAGGTAGCCGCGCGCGGCGAAAATGTTGGCGAGGAAGCCGTACTCGGTGTTCTTGACGGTGTTGCCGTGGTTGATCACGGCGACCGGCATCGTGATCATGCCGGCATTGGCCTGCATTTCCTTGTCACGACGGATCGCGACATCGACGGGCACCGCACGGTTGTCGCGCGAGGCATCGTAGAAGGTGATGGTCTCGTGCCTGATCGCCCACTTGCTCGCCGTGAAATAGGCGACGCCACAGAGGGCACTGACCGAAACCAGAACGGCAATTCCACGCTTCATTTTCGTCCTCAGCCTCAGGCTCTTGCGGCCTGAATCCCTGTTGAAAATCGTGTTCTTCCGGAACTCTTCGGCCCCTGGTCGCCTATTCCCTAATATATGTCACAGCCGCGTGACAGGAAGGCCAAATATTGTCAACCGGCAGCCCTTTCATTGTGCGGCGCACACGTTTCTTGGGCATCTCGCTCTCACACGGCTACGTCAGGGTGCACGTCACCATCCGACGCAACCTGTCTCGATCGGTTCCGTTTTGCAGTAAACACGGGGTGAAAACGGTTGAGCGCGGGCTCGGTTCCCCGGGGAGACCGGCCTCTTGATCGACTGGAAGTAGCGATGTACCGCCGCCTCAAGCGCCGAGGATGTCGTGGACCTCGAGCGGCTTGTCGACCTGGTTGAACCACTCGGCGCGATTGGCCGCGCGGCGACGTCCGCGCTCGTCGAGCGGAAGCTTGAGCTGGCGGAGCAGGCTCGTCACCTCCTCCCGTGCGGTGAGATGGCCGAGATTTGGCCGCATGCCGAGCGTGGCCTCGTCGATCTCGTCCAGCGCGGTCAGACCGCGCGGGAAGAACTCGCGATAGACGACCCGTTCGGCGAAGCCGTCGACGTAGCGGAAGCCGAGCCGCAGCGACAAATCCTTCAACCCATCGGCAACGAGCTGCTTGTTGCGGGAGCCGAGCATCGACAGGCGGTTGCGCACCACGATCCAGTCGGTGGTCGCACCGTCGAGCTGGCGGCGCTTGCGCCTGACATCCCGCACCATCTCCGCGTAGTGGCTCTCGCCTGTCACCGCGTAATTGGCGGGATCGACAGTGCCGAGCACATCGAAATCGAGGAAGCTGTCATTGATCGGGGTCACCAGCGTGTCGGCCATCGAGTGCGCAAGCCGCATCAGGTAGCTGTCGGTGCCGGGCGTATCGATGACGATGAAGTCGAAGCTGCTCTCGACCGCCGAGACCGCCTCCATGAACTGAAGGAACTCCGAATTCTCGTTCTCGGCAACCTGCATCGTTTCGCCAAGCTTGATGCAGCGATGCAACGGCAGTTCGAGGTCGAGCTTGGTTCGGCGCGCCCAGGCGGAACGGTTGTTGATGTAGTGAGTAAAGCTCTGCTGACGGCAGTCGAGGTCGATGGTGGCGACGCGCTGGCCGGCTTTGAGAAGCGCGACTGCGATGTGCAGGGCGGTGGTCGACTTGCCGGAGCCGCCTTTCTCGTTGCCGAGCACGACCACATGCGCCGAGCCGGACTGGCCTTGGCTAGCTTGCACAAGCATCGCGATCCTCAACACCCCTAACGAATATCTTCGAGTTGGCCGCGTCTGCGGTCAAGTGAAATGCGTGACAGGCAAGACAAATCGCGGCGCGCTGACCTTCATCATGAATCGCGGCGCCGCTTCGCGTCTGTGATCCAGCCCACAATGCCGCGACGCTTGCGCGGCTTTGCGCGGGATGCTGTGCCGCATCCGGATGCATGGCGTCCATGGTCGCCGCTTGTTAAGGTTAGCCTGCCGGGCGCCGGAACGCGCCCGTCGATTCCCGATCGCGTCGAGTTCTGATGTCACGCAGCCCCTTGATCGCCCGCACGGTCCCCGCCTTGCGACGCGCCGTCGACAATCTTCGCAAGCGAAAGGCGACGATCGCGCTGGTCCCGACCATGGGAGCGCTCCATGACGGCCATGTGTCGCTGGTACGCCTCGCCAGGCGGCGCGCGAGCCGCGTCGTGGTGTCGATCTTCGTCAACCCGACCCAGTTCGCGCCGACCGAGGATTTTGGCGCCTATCCGCGAACCTGGAAGGCCGATCTCGCCAAGCTAGCCGCCGAGGACGTCGATATCGTCTGGCATCCCGGCGCCGAGGCCATGTACCCGGAGGGCTTTGCCACCCGCATCGTGCCGGAGGGACCGGCGCTGGCTGGCCTCGAAGACCGCTTCCGCCCGCATTTCTTCGCCGGCGTCGCCACTGTCGTCGGCAAGCTGTTCACCCAGTGCCGGCCGGATGTCGCGATCTTCGGCGAGAAGGATTTTCAGCAGTTGCGGGTGGTGGCGCAGATGGCTCGCGACCTCGAGCTCGGCGTCAAGGTGATCGGCTCCCGCACCGTGCGCGAGCGCGATGGGCTCGCGATGTCCTCGCGCAACGTCTATTTGTCGCCACAGGAACGGCAGACCGCAACCACGCTATACCGCGCCATGAAGGAGAGCGCCGGGCGCATTCGCGCCGGCGAAGCGGTCGCGCCCGCAATGGCGCGCGGTGCCGCGATGATCACGGCGGCCGGCTTTGAGCTCGACTATTTCGAAGTGCGCCATGCAGCGACCCTGGCACAGGTCAGCTCGCGCAACGACGGACCGTTGCGCATCCTGGTCGCGGCCAAGCTCGGCACCACCCGGCTGATCGACAATATCGCGGTTTAGAGCAGCCCGAGATCGCGCAGCTCGCGCCGCATCGGCTCAGGCATCGCCGCGATCGAGCCGGCGGCGGACCTGCCGAGATCGGGCGGCACCGAATCGTCGGCAAGATAGCGCCAGCCCTGGAACGGGCGCATCGGCCGCGGCGACACCGGGATCACCTTCGGCTGCATAACGATCCGGCAGCGCCCGATGCCGTCCTTGTCGCGGAACGGCTCGATGCCGATGATCTTTTCGCGCGCGGCGACCTCGCCCTTGATCACCCAATAGAGCGACCCGCCCGACAGGATCTCGGCGTCGCGCTTGGGCACCATGCGGGTGATGTGGATGTGATGTTGCGGCAGCCCCTTCTTCTTGGCGGTCTGCATCCGTTCGGCGGTCCACTCCTTCAATTCCTTGACGGATTCGCAGCCGACGGCGAGCTTGATCAGATGTAGTGGCATGCCCCAGCATTAGCCGGACAGCCACGCATTTGGAATGCCGATCTACTCGTTATCCGCAGCCGGGGCAGCCGCGGCCGGCGGCGTGAGCGGAACCGGTGCTGCCGCCGGCGCCCGCGCAGCCTTCGGCGCAGGCGGCTTCTTCGCGGCGGGAGCTGCGGCCTGCGCCGAGGCCGCTGCGGGGGCGCGCGGAGCCGCCGCGTTTGCGGTGGGCGCCGCCTGACGCGTCGGCGGCTCGGGATTCATGATGCTGACCGGCGGCGTCGACGAGGCACTCGGGAACTCCGCATTGGTCGGCTTGCCCGTCGGCATCGACGGCGGCAGCCCCGCAAGTGCGGCAGTGGCCGGCAACGATTGCGCTGCTGCAGGCGCATTCCAGGTCGGGGCGTAGCGCGCGACCAGCGTGTCGTAGAGATGGGAATCCATGTTGGCGGCGACCCGCTGCTGGTCGGTCAGCGAGCGGAAGGCCGCGCAGTCAAACTGCGTGCAGCCATCGCGCGCGACCAGCACATGCGCGACCAGGCCGTAGCGATCACGCTCCAGCGACTTGCGCAGCACCTTGATGTCGGGCGTCAGGCTCTTCTCGGCGGTCGCGGCATCGCCGAGCGCCGTCAGCCGGTCGATCCTGGCCGCGGTCGTGGAGACGGCCGCAGCCGCCGCGTCAGGCGCGCCGAACAGCGCCTTCTCGCAGCCCATGGCCACGGCATCGCCCGCGAGATCGTCGAGACAGGACAGCGCCGGCAGGCTCGCGGTCATCGCCGCCTGTGCGCGCGCCTCGGTCGGCGTGGTCTGCCCCGCCGGTCCATCGACGCGCACAACAGCAGCCAGCGCGATGGCAATGGCGAGCAGCGCAATGACGGTCAGCGCGCCGTTGGCGACCGATCGTTCGGCGCGCAGCAGCGTGACCAGGAGAATCAGTCCGAAGAAGCCGGCAGCCGCCAGCATCATCCACATTGGAAGGGCCGGCGAGCTCCAGATTTGGTCAAACGACGAGGCCCATGCCCAGTTCATGCGCGACGTCCCCTCACGCGAGCAGAGAGCGAATGGTCAAAGCGAGTACCGAGAGTCGGCAACTGCCCCCGGCCCACCTTTTGAAGGTGAAGCGGGCCTTTTGACGGCGGCAGAATACAAATTCCCGGGGACGCGCCGATGCGCGGATAGCGTCGGCCTTCAGGACAGCGCGAGCTGGCTTTCCTTGGCGACGCGTTCGAAGGCTTCGGTCGAGCTCTTGATCCGGTACTGACAGTCGTCACCATCGGTCGGCAGGAGGCGGATGACCTCATACGAGCCGCTGGCAGCGGGGCGTGCGACATTGCTGGCGGTGAACAATACGCGCGCGCCAATAGGGAATTTGTGCTTCAACACCCTCTCCATCACTCAAACAACGCCTGCCACGCCCGTGGTCCCACTGCGTCGGCCGGCCGGAAACCCGGCCGCTGTATAGCATGCGACGAGCGTTTTTGGCCAGCAGTATGCGACATGGCAAACGTGCGAATTTTGCAGTTATTTCAGAGTGATGCCGTCAGCCGACGATACCGCTGGAACCGGTTCTTCCGGGGGGTATGGGGCAAACGGCCGTCGGGGCTGGCGTGATCCACCACCTTGGGCGGTTCCTGGGCCGTGAGGTCCCTCTCCCTGCCGACCATCCTGGCATGGAGCGCCGCCGGCTTGCTCGACGTCGAGCGAGGCCGATCACCGCAGATTACACGTTCTCGAACTTTTCGATGACCAGCGTTTCGGCGAGCGCGTCCCGGGTCCATTCCTGGAACGCCGGAAGCGCCAGCATTGTGTCCATGTAGGCCTTGGTCTCCGGCGTGACCTCAATCGCGTAGGTGCGAAAGCGGTGCACGACCGGAGCATACATCGCATCCGCCGCGCCGAAGCGCCCGAACAGGAACGGTCCATTGGCGCCATACCGGGCCCGGCATTCGCGCCAGATCTCCTGCACGCGCGCGATATTGGCCTCGGCGTCCGCCGACAGCGTCACGGGGCGCACCGGGCGGTGCAGGTTCATGCCGCATTCGTTGCGAAGGGCCATGAAGCCGGAATGCATCTCGGCGCACACCGAACGGGCATGGGCGCGCGCGGCGGCCTCGTCCGGCCACAACTTCACTTCCGGATAGCGCTCGGCGATGTATTCGATGATGCTGAGCGAATCCCACACCGTGATGTCGCCATCGACCAGCACCGGCACCTTGCCGGCGCGGCTGAACGAGATGATCTGCTCCTTGTCCGCGGGATTGTCGGTGTAGAGCGGGATGAGGGTCTCCACGAACGGAATGTCGTTGGCGCGGAGCGCGAGCCAGGGCCGCATCGACCATGACGAGTAATTCTTGTTGCCGATTGCGAGTTTCAGCGCAGCCATGTCATCAGTCCTTCTCGATACGCCTTGAAGAGAGCCGCTTTTAACGCCATCGCCTGCCGCCAATCAATCGTTGCTGCACCTCGCCATGCGTGGCAAGCGTTGCGATCCTCTCCAGGAGACTGACATGAGCAGGCATTGGGTCGACATCACAGCAGTCGGCTTCTTCATCATCGAATGGCTGGTCTACGCCCTGACGCTGGAGCATTCGGCCTATGGCCGCGACAGCCTGTCGGCGCGCATGAACCGCTACCGCGAGGTGTGGGTGCGCCGGCTGCTCGACCGCGACGCGCGCATGGTCGACATGCAGATCATGGCCTCGTTGCAGAACGGCACCGCCTTCTTCGCCTCCACCAGCCTGATCGCGCTCGGCGGCGCGCTGGCGCTGCTGCACGCGACCAACGACGCGATCACGATCTTGAGCAAGCTGCCGATCGATCTCAGTACCTCGCCGGCGATGTGGGAGCTGAAATGCGTCGGCCTCGTCCTGATCTGCGTCTATGCCTTCTTCAAATTCGCCTGGTCGTACCGCCTGTTCAACTATGTCGCGATCCTGTTCGGCGGCATGCCGGCAGCCTCGCAGCGTGACACGCCGGAGGCCGAAGCTCATGTGATCCGCACCTCGCGCCTGTTCGAATCCGCCGGCCGCCATTTCAACCGCGGCCAGCGCGCCTTCTTCTTCGCACTCGGCTATCTCGGCTGGTTCGTCAGCCCCTGGGTGTTGTTCGTAACCACGGCAACCGTGGTAATCGTGACTTGGCGGCGGCAATTCGCCTCGAGCGCGTGGGAAGCGATGGCGCCGGAGGTGGTGAATGGCGAGGAGACGCGGCGCGGTCCCTGACGCGCTCGTGTTGCGGCTCTGCAGTGCACCGCTGAGTAGCGGTGCGTCCACAAGAGCGAATGTGGCGCACCCTCTCTCCACATCGTCATTGCGAGCGCAGCGAAGCAATCCAGAATCCCTCCGCGGCGGCAGACTGGATTTGGTAGCTGCGCGCGCAAATAAGGGGCAAGAGGCGGCCGCGCCACATTTTCACCACGCAAAACGAAATT
>NZ_JBVVPP010000014.1:42375-53177 GCF_055811315.1 Bradyrhizobium sp. MI1.4
ACCACTTTTATCGCCCCCGCCCACAAAAAAAAACAACCCCCCCCGGGGGCCGCTTCTTTTTTTTCGCGGGCCCCCCCCCCAATCCACGGAGCATGAGGCGGCAGCGCCACTTTTCCAGCTCGCATCTCGAATTGCGACCATAGCTTGGCACCTTCGCGGCGCATTTTGCCCGAGTCTGGCCACTTCACCTTCTTGTCCCAAGGTCTGCGGTCATAGTCCTAAGCCGGCGTCTCGATCTGCTATGTGCAGCGATTGCCGCATGGAACTCCCTAAAGTCGCTTTGATCTATCTCAATTCTCTTACAGGCGCGGGCATCAACTTGAGAGAGTCGCGTCCATCGCTCGGCCGCGCCGGCCGGGCGGTTGGGCGCTTCCAGGGAGCTCGATATGATCAAGTCGCTCGGAATTGCCACATTCGCCTTCTGCTTCGCAGTATCGGCTCAGGCGATGACACCTGCCCCGATTGCACAGCCCGAAAGCCTCGTTACGGAAGTTGCTGCTGCCTGCGGCGTCGGTAGGACACGTATCAACGGCGTGTGCGTAGCACGGACGACGGTCCGTCATACCCGTCGGGCGGTCCGCAGATGTGTGAGAGGAACAACGTGCTGATTGCTTGTCCTTCAGGACAATACCGCAAAGTGGTCTCGCCATGATTAAAATAGAAGAGTACCGACCCCAACGGTACATCAACGGCCCCCGGCCTCAGCCCTCCAGACTGAGGCCGTCTTGCGCCTGAAAGGTTGGCCGGACCGGTCACCTTGTCGGATTTATCGACCCGGCAACAGCATGAAACCGCAATGCTGATGCCAGCAGGCCAACAAAATCAAAACTCGAGAGCACGCTTCCATCGTCAATTGGCCAAGCCGATGCTGGAGGTGAATAGCGCAGACACACAAAGCAAATGTTTACGCAATTTACCACTCGACCATCAACGCGATGGTCTTCATTTTCCCATCTGATAATTGCCTTGCGCGCCTTGTTTGGTCGGATGCTCGGAATGGTCCTTTCGCAGCGGAGGTGGCCGGCATGTCCGAAATGGTAGAAGTGCTCGCCGGAACGAGTTTGTTTCTGCTCGCCTTCTCGCTGCTGATATTCGACATACCCCGCTACACCTTATCGCTGGTGTCTCTTGCTCTGTTCAGCTCGAAGCGGCGAAGCGCCAGTGGGACGGTTTGCGAGGCGACGGTAAGCGTGATTATCCCGACCTTCAACGGCGGCTCCGGGCTTGCTCCTTCGATCAGCTCGCTGCGCCGGCAAACCCTGCGACCTGTCGAAATCATCGTCGTCGACGACGGCTCCACCGACCAAACACGCGCGGTCGCGGAGCGGGCGAGAGCGCAGGGGCTGGTTGACATGGTCATCTGCCATGGGACCCGCTGCGGCCGCAGCGCTGCCATCAACGCGCTGCACGGTTTGCCCGCGGCGATCTTCTTCTGACCCTAGATGCCGACACTGTCTTCGAACCGAACGCGGTTGAGCGCCTCGCGGCTGCGTTCGGCGATCCGCTCGTCGCCGGCGCAAGTTGCAACATCGCGATCAGCAATGAGCGCGATTCGATATGGACAGGACTTCAAAGCGTCGAATACCTGATGTCGATCACTGCGGGGCGGTCGATCCTCGACGTGGTGGATGCGATCGCGTGTCTGTCCGGCGCCTGTTCCATGTATCGGCGGGATATCTTCACGCAGCAGGGCGGGCTCGACGTCGGGCCTGGCGAAGATATGGAGTACACCTTACGGCTCCGCAGGCTCGGCTATGTCATTCGGTTCGTGTCCGACGCCTGGGCGGAAACAGCCGGCCCCGCAAGCGGCATCAGTCTGTTGCGCCAGCGCGCGCGCTGGGATCGCGATGCTCTGCGCATCCGTTTCATGATGTATGGCGAGCTGAGTTTTCGCCATCCGCTAGAGCGTTTACCGGACACGATCCAACGGCTGGACTTCATCGTCTTCGATCTCGTTCCGACGCTCAGCCTGCCGTTCTACTTGGCCTACATTGTGCTGTTGTTCGGCCCGGATGCCGTGTTGTTTCTCTCGGCGATCTACCTGCTGCTGCTGCTCTGGATCTCGGCATTCAATATGGCACTTGTGTTCGCCCTATTCCAACGATCCGTCGGAAACTTTGGCTGGAAGATGGCGCTGATCTTTCCCTTGTACCAGGGCGTCTATCTGAAGTGCGCGCGGTTTTTTTCCTACTCTTCGGAAATCATCTTTGCCTCGTCGCGGAACGATGATTTCGTGCCACCGCGCGTTCGCCGTGCACTATTCGGAGATCGGACAAAAGAGGTGGCCAAATGACGGTGGCCCTGACGCGACTCGATCCGCATATTCCCGATCCTATCGAGAGCCGTCGGCGCGCGGCCGGACGGACCGTCCGCGCCGCCTATGCGACAATCGTATTCGGCATACTCGCATTCTTTGTCGTCTATTTCGGGAGGCCAATTCTCTATCTCGGCGGCCCGGGCAGCGTGTCCTCGCCAAGATATTTGGTTTCACTGCCCTACATCGTGCAGATCAACAGCATCACCGTGGTGAGAGGTGGATCGGTCAAGGCCGGCGAAGAAATCGGAAGGGTGCGGTCTCCGCAGCACGATGAAATCGTCGCTACTTATATGCGCTCGCTCGCGGACATCGCCGGCCGCAAAGCGGAACTGCGTGTCAAAGCCCGGGTTGCGCGCGAATCTCTCGACGCGGCGCGCTCACATCTGCAGCTTGCTGAGGAAGCTGTCCAACTTATCGCAACCTCATCGGCCGCGAGCCTGAATTACCGCATTGACATGTCGCGGGAGCGCGCCCTGGCGAACAAAGCCGTGGTCTCGCAGGAGGCGGAAGCCGCCGAGGCCAGCACTCAATTGGCCGCTCTCGACGAATTCAGCCGGCAACTTTCTGATCGCCTCGAAAAGGTTGAAAGCAGCTTTGCCGACGGAAGAGTCTTTTCACCCATAGCTGGCATCGTCGCGAACAATCCAGCGCGTGCCGGCCAGTCACTGGTGGCGGGCACTCCGATCGCAGAAATTCTCGACCCCACCGATGTCTTCGTCGACTGGTACGTTCCCAACGAACGCCTGTCCGACCCGAAAGTCGGTAACGAAGTCTTTGTCCTGTTCGGCAACCGGCGAATTCTGGGCGAGATCGTGGAAATTCTGCCGGTGTCAGACGTGTACCCCGGAGCGGGCTCATCGGCGGCGCGCGAGCGTACCGCCTCGCAAATCGCGCGAATTCAGTTCAGCCCAGGCGCGCATCCCCCGGCGCTGAACTCGGCCGTCGACGTTCACATGCACTACACACAACTCAGCGCGCGCATTGCTTCCATGCTGGTGAAACTATTCGGGCTCGACGAGCTGTGAGAGGGAGCGAGGTGCAGCATGCAGATCGAAGCGAACCAAACGGGTTGCCCGGCTTGCGGCTCCTCCGCGCTGATGTTGTTTCCAGTATTCCACCACATGATCTGCGCCTATGTTGGTCCGGAGTATGACTTCACGCCAAACATCGCGGGATATACGTGCCCGAAGTGCTGCCGCGACATTGTGTCGGCCGACCCAGCTTGCGAGATCGTGGGCACTAGCGCGCGGTGCACAAGGTGTTGGGTCGAGATGGTGGTGTCCCCAGCGTGTGCTCCGGCTGACTTGTAAGGATTAGCGGCGATCTCGGCTTATCCGTCGCTCAAGTGCGACTGTGGCGAGCAGAGTTGGACAGAGAATAAGCATAGGGTAGCTTCAGCAGCCAGGTAGAGCTGCCTTGGTCGGTAGCACGATGCCCGACTGCAACTACGATAGTTTCAACGGTCTCGCCTGTCTCCACAGGGCGAGTGAAGTTTTGGACAAATGGTTGCAACTCAACAGCGCATCGGTCAACAATGCCGCGCGAGTTGACGAAGGCGGAATTTTCACCACTTTTCCCAAGCGCGCCCGCGCTCCCACACACGGCGTTCTGGACCCAACGCGGGTGGCCGACATTGTGGCGATGGTCGCCGAGCAGGCACAAACTGCATAGACACCCGGTCGTAGCGGAGGCATCATAGCACCCGGCTGGCGTGTATCGGAGGACACCATGATCAGCTTGATCCGCGTTTTCGATATCGCCGTACTCACGTTGGGCATGTTCAACGTCTTGCTGGTGGCATTGATTATCTTTGCATTTTGATGCTCCCGCCGACGCGGCAATCGCCGTGCACGCGCGGCGGCTGCGCTTCAATTTCGCCGCCCGACTCAGGCTGAGGTTGTATTCGCTGCCGGCGTCTCGTCTGTGGCGGTTTGACAGGCGGCGCCGTGACGAAGCTTTGCAGCGCCGCTCGACGGCACGAAGCCTTGGGCTCACAGAGAGCAATCCGCCCTGCCCTTGGCCTCTCGCACCCGAACGCTGCCGCGTCCACCGCAAGCCGGCTCGCGAACATGACGACCACAAGATCGCCCCTCAAGGATGAGCCGGGATGGCCAACACATACGCCGCGTCCGAATTTCGGTAAAGTGGAATATATTTGCGAAGATGGATTGACAGCAGAGCGACAAAGCAAGGCCGTAGCCCAAGCGAGAGTTTAGCCGCCGAAATCCCGCGGGCTGAACGGCAGGTCCATCACCTTCCATTCCCCGTATTTGTCGGCCGGCAACATCTTGTAGGGCTGGCAGGCCTGAAGCGCGCTCATGGCGGACTTCACGAGCGCCACGCCCTTTGCGGACGGCGGGGCTTCGATCAGGATCGGCTCGCGCGCCAGCGTGCCGTCGGTCGCGAGCACGGTGCGCAGCTTGATGTTGACGTTGTCGGTCGGCGCGACCCCAGCCGGCAGCTTGGCGCAGCTTCGCAAATGACGACGCAGCTCGGCGATGATTTCGACCGGCAGCTTCGCCGCGATTGAATCCTTGGCATCGCCGCCATCGTCTTTGGGGGCGTCTTTCGGCAGCTCCGTCGGCAATTCCGGCGGCAGGCCCAGCATGACGCCGTATTTGACAGTGACGTCGGGCTCCGGCGCCTGATAGGACGGCGGCGGCGCGGCCTCCGGGTGCTGCATCGCTTGTGGCAGTAGCTGTGGCGCCGGGGGCTGCGGCGTCGCCTGAGGCGGCGGCGACTGCGATGGCTGAGGCTGTGGCTGTGGCGGCTGCGGTTGCGGCTGCGCATTTGCCTCGCGCTGCTGCGGCGTCTGTGAAGGCTGTGGCTGCGGCTGTTTCTGCTGCGGCGGTTCAGGCGAGGCCTGCTGCTTCGAGGACTGTGCCGCAGCCTGCTGCTTCGCCTCGGGCTTCGGCGCGGCCGCCGCCTTGTCCTTATCGTTCAAATCGAACTTCGGCAGTTTCAGGTCAGGGGTCGGCTCCGGCGGCTTCGCCTTGAGTTTTTCCTCGGCCTTCTCCTCGGCTTTGGCCTCCTCCTGCTTCACCTGCTCCGGCGTCACGATGCTGATTGAAACCGATTCGGGCGGGCTGGCGTGAAACGGATGGACTTCGCTGATCACGATGATCAGCGCGACCAGCGTCAGATGGGCGATCGCCGACGCTGCAATGTCCGTCCGTATGATCTTCCGCAGTTCCATCGCCTGACTTCAGGTTGCCAAGCTGGTCCTAGCATACGGCAGGCCCCTCTCAATCCCATTTTGGCGCGGAGGCGAAATCGGTCAGGCGGCCCTTGGGACTGGCCAGCGCGGCGATCTGGGCCATCTCGTCGTCCGAAAGCTCGAAATCGAAGATCTCGATGTTTTCCGACAGGCGTTCGACGCGCGAGGTGCGCGGGATCGCAGCGACATTCTGTTGCACCAGCCAGCGCAGGCAGACCTGGGCCGGCGTCTTGTGATGCAGACGCCCGATCTCGGCGAGCGTCTGGTCGGTCTTGATCCGCCCCTTGGCGATCGGGCTGTAGGCAACCAGCGCGAGCCCGTGCTGATCGCAGGCCGCCCTCACCTTCGCCTGGTCGAGATAAGGGTGGTATTCGACCTGGTTGCAGGCCAGCGGCTCCGGCGACAACGCCACCGCCTGCTCGATCAGCGCCACGGTGAAATTGGAAACGCCGATGTGGCGGGTCAGGCCCATGCGCTTGGCATGCGACAGCGCGCCCAGCGTCTCCTCCAGCGGCACGTGCGAATTGGGCCAGTGCAGCAGCAGGAGATCGACGGAGGGAAGTCGCATGCGCGCCAGGCTCTCCTTGACCGAGCGCTCGAGATCGTGGGGCGCGAAATGGTTGGTCCAGACCTTTGTCGTCAGGAAGATGTCGTCGCGGCGCACGCCGGAGGCGCGCAAGCCGTCGCCGACCTCGCGCTCATTCTCGTAGACCTGTGCGGTATCGATGTGGCGATAGCCGAGCCGCAGCGCCTGCTCGACCACACGGGCGCACATGCGCCCGCTCAGCTCCCAGGTCCCCAGCCCGATCGCCGGTATCCTTGCGCCATTGGTCTCGACGAACAGCATGAGGAATCCTCTCTGTCGCGGTCGCCCAAATCATGATCCAGGCGTCATTATGAACCCGGGTGGCAACACTGCCAACGGGCGACACCGGCCGCCGGGTCGGATCTTGCGCGCAATGCTAACGGGAGGTTCGTGCCAGGCCTTGACGTCAGGCCTTGACGTCAGGCCTCGAGCTCAGGCTTTGGCGAGCGCCTGGAACACGGTGTCAGGCGCATGCGCGATCACAGCGAGCAGCGCGCGGGCGGGTCCCCGCGGGGCCCGCTTGCCCTGCTCCCAATTGCGGATGGTCTCGACGGGAACGCCGAGCTTGGCCGCGAACTCCATCTGGGTCAGGCAGGCACGACGGCGCAAATCGCGCACGGCAAGCGAGCTGGTGTCGGGCGGCGCTGCGTTAGGTACGGGCTGGATTGGAAACGGCTGGACCGGAAACTCCTGCCCATCCCGCAACTCGACGATCCGTCCGTCCGCCTTCAGCCGCACACGCATGCTCATTCCCCCAAGCAAGGCGATGATGCGGCAGCTCGCTTAAGTCCGGATTAAAGATGATGGCTGCGTATACGGCTCGTGCCCCGGACGCAGCGCAGCGCTTCTTCAGCGGTGCGCTGCAGAGCCGGGGCCCATGTCGGCGCAATACTGTGCCGCTTCTGGGTCCCGGTTCTGCGCAGCAACGCCAAGGGCGTTGCAGCGCGCCCGGGAGACGAGAGTGCGTGTAGCCCTACCTCAACCCGAACCACAACGTCGCGATGCCGAGGAAGGAGAAGAAGCCGACGACGTCAGTGACGGTTGTCACGAACGTGCCGGAAGCCACGGCCGGATCGGCCCTGACACGTTCGAGCGCCATCGGGATCAGGATGCCTCCGAGTGCGCCGGCGAAGAGGTTCACGATGATGGCGAGCCCGATGACCAGGCCGAGGCCCGGGATCCTGAACCAGGCCACCGCAGCGACGCCCGTGATCACGGCAAAGGCGAGACCGTTGACGAGGCCGACCAGGCCCTCGCGCACCACCACGCGCCAGGCATTGGAGGAGCCGAGCTCGCGCGTCGCCAGCGCCCGCACCGCGACCGTCATGGTCTGGGTCGCGGCATTGCCGCCCTGGCTTGCGACGATCGGCGCCAGCACGGCGAGCGCCACCATTTTCTCGAGCTGGCCCTCGAACAGGCCGAGCACGGAGGACGCCAGAAAGGCGGTGGCGAGATTGACCAGCAGCCAGTTGAACCGCGCGCGTGCAATGGTGAACACGGTGTCGGACAGCTCTTCGTCGCTGTTGACGCCGCCGAGCGCCTTGAGGTCCTCGTCCGCCTCTTCCTCGATGACGTCGACGACGTCATCGACGGTGATGACGCCGACGAGGCGGTCCTGGGTGTCGAGCACCGGGGCTGCGACGAGATTGTACTTGCCGAACATGCGCGCCACCTCCTCCTGGTCCTCCAGGACGGAGACGCGGCGGCGATCCTCGTCGGTCAGCTCGGCAAGCGCCACCGGGCGGCGGGCGCGCAGCAGCACGTCGAGCGAGACCGCGCCCTGCCAGTGCTGCTCCTTGTCGACGACGTAGATCTCGTAGAAGCGGTCTGGCAGATCCGGCGTCTCGCGCATGTAGTCGATCGCCTGCCCCACGGTGAAATCCTGCGGCACTGCGATGAACTCGGTCTGCATCCGGCGGCCGGCGGAGTTCTCCGGATAAAGCAGGCTGCGCTCGAGCACGACGCGCTCCTTGAGCGGCAGCTTCTCGAGGATCTCCTCCTGATCGGCCTGATCGAGCGTTTCCAGCAACTCGACCGCGTCGTCGGATTCGAGCTCGCGCACACCTTCCGCGACCGTCTGCGGCGGCAGTTCCTCGAGGATCTCCTCGCGCACGCCCTCGTCGAGCTCGTTCAGCGCGGAGAAGTCGAAATCGCGCCCCGTCAGCTCAACCAGGCGGACCCGATCGTCGGGCTCGAGAGCCCCAATGAGATCGCCGAGATCGGCCTCGTGCAGCTCGGCAACGCAGGCGCGCAGCGCGGCGCTGTCGCCGGCCTCGATCGCATGGGTAATTTCCGCGACGAATTCGTGACGAATTTCGCCGTCTTCATTGCGCATCGGCACGTGGTCGAGTACCGATTCCGCGGCAGATGCGGCACCGTCCAGATGTTCATCCATGGCGCGCCTCGCCGTTCGACAGGTTGGAACGAGTGGTCTGAGCTGACGGTTCAGGCAATACCCACAAGGCAACTCTGAGCGCAATGACAAAGATGCTTCGACTGAGGTGGACCTCGATGTCGGCAGGCGCAGCCCTCGCCGCCCTCACCGGCATCGCCTCGAGTGAAGCCGCCGAGTGCCCGCGCAAGGACGCGCTCGGCACCTCCCGCATTCTGAGCGTCGACGCCAAGACCACGCCGCGCGTGGGCCTGAAGAGCTTTCCGCAGACGCTGGAGCTTGCCGATCACGAGGTCGTGCTGACCTTCGACGACGGCCCGCATCCGCCGACGACGTCGAAGGTATTGGCGGCACTGGCGCAGGAATGCGTGCGCGCGACCTTCTTCCTGATCGGCCTGCACGCCTCCGAACACCCTGACATGGTCAAGCGCATCGCGCGCGAGGGCCACAGCATCGGTCACCACACCTTCTCGCACCCATTCATGGCGCGCATTCCGTTCGACAAAGCGAAGAGCGAAATCGACCGCGGCATCGCGGCCGTCGAGCTGGCTCTGCACGGCACCTCGACAACGACGCCCGCGACCCCGTTCTTCCGCTTCCCCTATTTCGAGGCGACGCCAGCCGAGCTTGACCTGCTCCAGTCCCGCGGCATCGTGGTGTTCGGGGCCGACCTGTGGGCCAGCGACTGGAACGAGATGACGCCGGAGCAGGAATTGAAGCTCGTCACGGAGCGGCTCGCCGCCGCCGGCAAGGGTATCATCCTGTTCCACGATCCCAAGGCGCGTACGGCTGCGATCATGCCGGCCTTCCTGCGGTATCTGAGGGAGAACCGCTATCGGGTGGTTCACGTCGTGCCGGCGGGCGCATCACAGAAGAGTGCCGACGCGCATTGATGCCGGAATGTCACGCCGGTGCAAAATGGGGTGATTTGGGCCCTATTAACAGTCTGTTCATGCTACGCCATGCAAGTATCAAGGGGACTTGTCGCGGCAAGGTTCTGGGTAACGGTTCTTGCGCCTGAACCGTTTGCCGATGTCTCCGACCTACTATGGCGGCAATCGCGTAAGAGGGCAGACGAGGTTCATGATCGGAAGTAGCGTTGTTGCTCGGACGCGATCGTGGATCGTCCTTTGCCTTGGCAGCTTCCTTGGCAGATTTCTTGGCGGATTCCTTGGTGTCCTGACCATCGGCTCGCCGGCCATTGCGGCCGACTGCCCCGGCCATCCGGACGCGCTCGGGACCTCCCGCACGCTCGTGGTCGATCCGCACGAGCATCCCCGCATCGGCACCATGCAGTACCGCGAGACGCTGCCGCTGAAGGACCATGAAGTCGTTCTGACCTTTGACGACGGTCCGTTGCCGAAATATTCCAACCAGGTGCTGCAGATCCTCGCCGACGAGTGCATCAAGGCGACCTTCTTCATCATTGGCGAACAGGCCAAGGCGAACCCGGAAGGCGTGCGCAAGCTGGTCGCAGCGGGCCATACCGTCGGCACCCACAGCATGACGCATCCCCTCACAATGGACCGGATGCCGCTCGACAAGGCCGAGGCGCAGATCAATGGCGGCATCGAGTGGACATCGGCCGCAATGACCGATCCGTCCAAGCTCGCGCCGTTCTTCCGCATTCCCGGCCTGATGCGCGCCGACGGCGTCGAGAACGTTCTGATCTCGCGCGGCATCCAGGTCTGGAGCGCCGATTTCCCGGCCGACGACTGGCGCCCTGTGTCGCCCGATCGCGTCTATCAGCTCGCAATCCAGCGGCTTGAGGCCAAGGGCAAGGGCATCCTGCTGCTGCACGACATCCAGGCCCGCACGGTGGCGGCGCTGCCGAAGATCATCCGCGACCTCAAGGCGCGCGGCTATCGCATCGTGCACGTGGTGCCCGCGACCGCCGAGCAGCCGGCGACGCCGACAACGCCGGTGGAATGGCTGCTGCATCCGCCGACCGAGACCACACCGATCGCGCGCTGGCCGGCCGTGCCGAACTTCGTGTTCGCGCAGACCAAGACGCTTCCGGCACCCTCGCTGGCCGACCTCAACGCACAGGCCGCGCACCAACCGCTGCTGCCGCGCAAGACCATGGCGCTCGCCAATGTCGCGGCCACCCTGCCCGTGCCTGGCCGCGATCTCTTTGCGATCCCGGAAGGCTCGGTCGAGGTGCTGCTGTCGACGACCTTGTCGCGGGGGGGCCCCCCCCGCCCGGGCCGGGGCGGCCGCGCCCCCCCCGCGGCCCCCGGGCGCCCCCCCCCGGGGCGCGCCGCCCCCCCCCCCCCCCCCGCGCCCGGGG
>NZ_JBVVPP010000014.1:53187-171188 GCF_055811315.1 Bradyrhizobium sp. MI1.4
TGTGCGTTTCGTTTTTTGCGCCGGCGGGGGCGGGCGTGGGGTGGCGGCGCACCCCGCGGGGGCCGCCCCGCCCCCCCCCGCGCCTGGCAATGGCGGCCGAGACGCCTCGTGCGGCCAAGGTCAAAGCCGGCAAGTGGCACGCTCCCCGCACCGCGCGCGCTGCTCATGGCACACCGAACCACGCCGCAGAGACCGAGGGCACTGCAGCCAAGAGCACTGCCCCCAAGAGCGCCGCGCCCAAGAGCACAGCGCCGCGGCCGACCCGTGTGGCAAGCCTGAAGAAGCGCGCGCAGTAGAGCTTACTGTCGCATGATGTTGGCGACGCAGAGCAATACGATCAGCGCCAGGAAGAACAGGTCCATATAGGACTTGACCTCGCCGTCGCGCCGCAGCCGGGCGACGTCAACCACGACCTGCTTGCGCACACTCGTTCCGCCAGTGCCGTCATTGAGCGGAGCCTGAAGGCGCTTGGTCTCGGCTTCCAGCTTCTCGATCTTCTGGTAAAAGTAGAATGCCCGCAGCGTCGAAGCTGCGCGCATGCCGGTATAGACCAGCACCAGGATCGCGATAATCGCCCGGTTCTGGTACTTCTCCATGAAATTCAGGCTGAAATAGACCATCGCCATGAATGCGAAGTTGGTCACGAAGCGATAGACGAAGCTTAAAAAGACCATGCGGGCTCAAGCCTTGAAGGGTGGCGCAACCGGACCGTGTTGCAGATGCGGGGATCAGGAGCCCAGACCGGAACAGCCGGCCTGAATGCCATGCAGCCCCGTCTACGCCAACTTTGTTTCAACAAAGATACTATTGCCCCGGCAATGCCGCCTTTTAGCCACGCCCGGCCATAATGCGAGCCGGAGCACGGCCGCCGGTCCGTTCCGCGGGCCTGCTGGCTGCAACGGCTTCTTGGAGATTTGGCCGAAGTCCCGATAGACTGGGACCGCCACATGTGGGGTCTGCCGATGCCGAAGAAGGGAATCACCGGCCACGACGACTGGGTACTGACCGAGGCGCTGGCGACTGCGCTGGTCGCGCTGGAGCAGCTCGACACCAAGCACCAGCCGAGCGCGCATATGGACGACATCCGCAAGATGCTTTCGAACGGCAAGGAGCCGGCGGCTGTGACCCTGCATCTCGCCCAGGCCAAATGCCGGCTGTTTCCCGATCTCGATCCGCTGGAAATCTACCGGGAATACGGCATCGGCGAGGAATATGGCTGAGGGCGCCGTTGACGGCCGGACTTAAGGCCCGCCGGCGACCGATCCGGCGATCACCATGACCAGCGCGGCCAAGTCGATCTTGCCGTTGACGATCAGCTCCTCCGAGGCTTTCGCGTCGTCCGCCCGTTCGACCTTTAGCAATTGCGGCCGGTTGGCCGCCTGCCGCTTCAGCTCCTCGACGATGGCTTCCGTGAGTTTCTCTTCCAGCATGGGCTTGTCCTCAGGCCGCCATCGCGCGGCAGGATTGCGCGCAGGAGCGGCACATGGCGACGCATTCGTCCATGCCACCGACCCGCACCGCTCAACCCGTGGGATGTTGTGATCGTTCCTGCCGTCGTGTCGATTGCGACCTCGGGGGAACTTCGCGAAGCTAGCCGTACCGCCTCGCGCGCACCGCCCGGTAGCGAGCATCGGTCTGCGGTTTGATGAACAGCGCCGCCACGCTCGGATGACGTTTGCGTATCTCGGTCTCGATCGAAACGACGCATCGCTCGATGTCGTCGGCGCGCTTGTCATCCGCAAATTCGATGCTGAGGGCCGCAACGACCTCGACCGGCGACAGCTGCACCGTCAGCAGGCCGTTGGCCCTGAGCACGCCCGGCGAACGCCCTGCGATATCCAGGACCGATCGCGCAAGCTCCGGATCGGCGGGCTCGCCGATCAGCAGGCTCTTGCTCTCGCGCGCGAGACCGATCGACACGACCGCCAGCAATATCCCGATCAGGATCGAACCGATCCCATCCCAGACCGGCTGGCGCAGCCATACGGCCGCCGCAGTGGCCGCCGCGGCAATGGCGATGCCGACCAGCGCCGCGCTGTCCTCGAGCAGCACCATGAATGCCGGAGGATCCTTGCTGCGAACGAAAGCCTGATAATATCCGAACCGCTGGCCGTCCGGGCTGAAGCGCCGCAGGGCAACCAGCCAGGAGCCGCCTTCAAACAGGAACGACAGCCCGAGCACCACGAAGCTGACGATCGGACTTTCGATCGGCTCGGGTGCGGCGACATGCAGAATGCCCTGATATAGCGAGACACCGGCGCCCAGGGCGAAGATCAGCAGCGCAACGATGAAGCTCCAGAAATACAGTTCGCGCCCATAGCCGAGCGGATGAGATTCGTCGGGCGAACGGCTCGCGCGCCGGTAGCCGTAGAGCAGCAGGATCTCGTTGGTCGTGTCGACGAGCGAATGCACGGCTTCGCTCGTCATGGCCGAACTTCCCGTCCAGGCGGCGGCGCCGATCTTCGTGACCGCGACGAGGACGTTGCCGAAGAGCGCCGCATAGACCGCGGTCTTCGAGGATGATTCTGTTGCCAATGTCCGATACCCCGTTTTTCATACCAGTCGCCGCGGCAGGCTGTGGTGGATCGTGCAGGCGGCGACCGCGGCGTGGCCGAACGCGACCGAGATCTGGTGCAGGTCAGTGACGACGTCGCCGATCCCGTAGAGCCCGTCGACCGAACTGCGCTGATGGTCGTCGACTTTCAGGTAACCCTCCCCGGTATGTTCGGCCCCCAGATTCATCGCGAGATGCGAGCGCACCTCCGCACCCATTACCGGGTAGACCATCTCGAATTGCGCCGTGTGGCCGTCGGCGAAAACGGCTTCGACGCCGTGGTCTCTCCGCCTCAGGCGCAGGCCGGGCGCGACGACGATTTCGACACCCGCTTCATTGAGCTCCGGTGCCGCGGCCTTGCCGTCATCCTCGCCCGTTGCGAGCAACGTCACGTCGCGCGAGTAGCCGCGCATGAACAGCGCCTTGCCGGCGGCACGGTGAAGCGGACCGACGATGCCGATGCGACGGCCGATCGCCTCGTAGGCGTCGCAGACGGGGCAGTAGCGCAACAGCCCGTCCGCGACCGCCGCGCGCCATTCGTCGAACGGCGGGTGGGTGTCGACGATCCCACAGGCGAGAACGACGCTGGCGGCCGTATGCGCGCCGCCGTTCCAGATCGCCTGAAAACCTCGCTCGTGTCGCCGCAAGTCGGTGACCTCGGCGCCCACCCGCGTGACCGCGAGCTCGCTCAGCTGCGCGGACATGCGCGCGAGCAGGTCGGTACCGGACAGGCCGTGGACGAAGCCCGGCACATTGTGACTGCGCGGGATCAGCTCCGCCCGGCTCGCGCCTGCGTCCACGACGCAGACGCGCCGCCGAAATCGCGCGAGGTAGATCGCGGCCATCAGCCCGGCGGGGCCGCCGCCGACGATCAGGCAATCATAGGACTGATCCGTCATTTGGGGTTTGGATCCGACAGGCCCGCACCGGGCTCGCGAAGCTGTCCGCTCCGCGCCAGCCGGACCGCATTGCCGAGTGCGCGCGCGACGTTCTGCACCTCTGTCTGGAATGCCCTGTCGTCATCGAGGTCGCGGTGCGAGGTGGCGTATGGCCCCATGTAGCCGACATAGCCATCGAGCTCAGCGAAGCGGCCCGCCGAGATCAGCTGCATATCGGTCAACCAATCCGACAAGGTCCGGCGCACACCCTCGGCACCGACCGCATCGCCATGAACGACGAGGCCGAAATGACGGCCGGCGAGATGGCGTGGATAAGACCAGCCCTTCAGCTCCAGCTCCTTCGCCTCGGCAGCCTTCTTGCCGTGGGTCGAGGTCGGATCGGGATTGCCGCCGTCGGCGCAGACCATGCGATCCATCATCGCCTTCAGTCCGGCGGGCACGTGATACCAGTTCACCGGAGTCACGATCAGGATGCCGTGGGCCGCGACCCACAGCGGATAGATATCGTTCATCCAGTCGTCGGTCTGCCCCAGCGAATAATTCGGATAGCAGCTGCACGGCCAGTGGCAGAGCGGCATCGCGGTTCCGACGCAGGATTTGCAGGGATGGATCGTCTTGCCGAACTCCGAGGCCAGACGCGACAGGTCCAGGATGTCGACGGCAAAGCCAAGCTCGGCAAAGACCGGCTCGGCGAGTTCGACCAGACGCCAGGTCTTAGACATCTCGCCGGGACAGGTGTGCTCGCTGCGCGCCGAGCCGTTGATGATGAGGATGCGCGGCGTCTCGTCCGCATCGTCATGGCGTCGCTGCGCCGCCAGGATCTTCGCGCGCGCGTCGAGCCAGTCGACGGCGATGTCGTAATCGGGATCGGAGAATCCCGCGCCCGCCTTTCGCGTCAGCGGGGCCTTGCGTGAATTGCTGTAGGCATCCCAGGCTGCGCCGACGATGGCGTCGAGCTCGCGCTGGAGCGGTGCAAAGGCGGGATCGACGAACCGGCTCCTGTAGCGGTGCTCGAAGGCCTCGCGCGAGAGCTTGACGGGCGGCATCCCCTTGCGAATGTCGGCTTCCGTCATGCTGGCTCCTCGCGAGGTCGGTACAGTTCGACCAACCCGGGGCGCAGCGCGCGGTTCCTTCTCGCTCTCGTGTCGCTGCTCTACTGGCGGACAACTTCCGGCGGCACATCGAACTGCGCGATGCGCTGGTCCAGCCGCCACAGTTCGATGCGGTGCACCAGCACGAGCGAGGCGGCCTCGCGCTTGGCCTGCTCATCATCGTCGCAGACCAGGTTGATGCATCCAAACACATGCCCGTCCGGATCGATCTGGAACGCGCGGTAGTGCTTGATGCTCCGCATCGTCACCCTCCCCGTCTCGGGTACACGGGTTCGCTCAGCCAGTCCGTCAGGTTCGAGGTCACCTCGTTCTGCTTGGCGCGCTGAAGCAGCATGTCGCGCTCCTTGCCGGGCGGCAGGCTGCGCGCGCGCTCGCGAGCCGTTTGGGCGAATGCCGCCAACCGCTCCTGGAGCGATTGGGTCTGTTTCCTGCGGTTGCGTTTCGCGGTCATTGTACTTTCACAAAGCCCTTTTGATCGGAGGAATTGGCCCCGGCGGGAGGTCGGGCGCCGGGGCCAAAGTTCATGCCGGTTGGGGCGGCCCAGCCCGGCAGTGTTGGCAGCTTCGGCCGCAACCGCAGGTTCCGGCATTTCAATAAGTTAACGGTGCGTGATTTTGCTGGTGCGAAACGAAGGGGCCGAGGAGCGACGGATGGGCGCATTCCCTTCGCACGCCGGCGCTGCTTCGACTGCGCCGGAACCGAAATGCTGATTCGCTTATTGATGAAGGACTTGAAGGAGGATCATCATGGCGAAAGCAGCATGGAAACGGCCGGGCTCACCGATCGGCCGCAAAGGCCCGCGCAAGGCAAATCCCGCGTACAAGCGCAGGGCGCGCGAACGGTGGACACCTGCGGACGTGAGCAAGCTGAAGCAGCTCGCAAAAGGAAACACGCCCACGGGCGTCATGAGCATCAAGCTGCAGCGCCCGGTCGCGGCCATTCGCAGCAAGGCGCAGCGCGAAGGCATTTCGCTCAGGCCCGTCAACCGCTCGCCATACAACAGGCGATCCAAAGCAGCGAAGCGGCGTTGAGCGGGGCACGCCCCCGGCGCGTGCTGCATGTTTGGTGTCGCCGGCTCCTATTCCGGCGACACGCCGTGCCGGAGATCCTGCTCTTGCCGGTTATCGCGAAGGGCCTTGAGCTCGGAGCGTAACATCGCGCTTTCCATCACCACCCGGCGCACCTCGCGCGTGGCGTCATCAAGCTGGTCCGCGACCGCTCTGCGCTGCGCCCGGAGGGCGCGGCTTGCTTCGATCGCGCGCTCAGCGCGGGCAAGCAGGACGTCGTTCATGGAACGACAATACAGGATTCGGGACGAAACTGCCTTTACGTAAGTTACGTCAATTACTCAAAACCAGCCATCCGCTCAAAAAACATCCGCGAACACTAACCTGGATCAAGTACGACCGTTCCCGAAGCGAGCAAACGCTTAGCTCCGTCGATAGAGTTGCAGATAGCTCGGGGAGAACAGCGCCGCATCCTTGAGCGCATCGAGATCGGTGATGGTCAGCGTGCGATCGCGCAGCACGATCAGACCGGAAGCACGCAACTCCTGAACCGTGCGATTGAGATGGACCACCGACAGGCCGGTGGCGTCCGCAAGATCCATTTGCGTCACCGGCATCACGCAGGAATTGCCCTCGACCATGCCGACAGGACGCAGCCGCTCGATGATCTCGCAGAACAGATGGGCCACGCGTTCAAAGGCCACCCGGCGGCCGAGGTTGATGGCCCATTCGCGCTGGATCGCGTTGTTGACGAGCGTCTCGCACCAGAACGCTTCCGCGAGCCCACGGTCCCCCGCCACCAGACTCTCGAACCGCGCGCGCTTGATTTCGGTGTAGACGACCGGCGTCATCGCCGCGATGGAATGATCCATCACCGAGAGCAGGAACGCGTGCGCGTCGCAACTTTCGCCGGGAAAGAGAAAATTGACGATCTGTCTCCGGCCGTCCTCCAGCGTCTTGTAGCGGCAGAGCCAGCCGGACAGCACGAGGCGCACGCTGTCGACCGGATCGCCCTCCGAGATCAGATCCTCGCCCGCTCCTGCGCGCTGGATTCCCTCGAGCATCGCGTATTCGAGCGAGGTGCGGGCCTCCGTCGACAAGGGCCTCAGCACGTTCAGCCGGCGAATGACCGGGTCCACCTGGCTGCGATCTAGCGTCGACAAGGGCATCAGCTGGCCACCGCCGGTGTATGAAACGCCCGCTTGCTGAGGGGAATGGTGATCGTGCATTCCAATCCCTTGGGACTGAATGCCAACCTGGTCTGCCCCTTGAACTCGAACGCGAGTGTGCGCTCCAGAAGCTCGGTCCCAAATCCTTTGTGCGGCGGCGGCGCAACCGGCGGCCCACCGCGCTCCCGCCACTCGAACACCAGCTCCGCCGGGTCGGTGCCCTGCTCGAGGCGCCAGGAAATCTCGATGCGACCGGTCGGCCGGCTCAGGGCGCCGTATTTGAGTGCGTTGGTCGCGAGCTCGTGAATGGCAAGGGCAAAGGTTTCCGCTGCCTTCGACTGAAAACGCACCGGGGGACCGCTGACACGTACCTGCTCGCCCTCCCTGGCATTATAGGCCAGCATCTCCTCGACGGCGAGGTATTCGAGATCGACGCCGCCTTCGGGATCGCGGGTCACCAGCGCCTGGGTACGGGCGAAAGCGTTGAGCCGGCCGTCGAGATGAGAGGCAAACTCCTCGACCGTCGAGCTCGTATCGGCCGTGCGACGGGCGATCGAGCGCACCACGCCGAGCGTGTTGCGGACCCGATGCTGGAGCTCGGCCAGCAGCAGGCGCTGCCGCTCCTCGGCGCGGGTCATGGCGGTGATGTCAACGAAGGTGATCACGACCCCGGCGATGAAGTTTTCGATGCTGCGATAGGGCAGGATTCGCACGATGTAGCGCGTGCCGCTGTCCGGCGCCCTCAGCTCGCGCTCGGCGCTGGCAAGCGTCCGCAGCACGCTGCGAACGTCGTCATAGAGGTCCTCGATCGGGACGCGCGCCTTGATGTGCGCGATGGGCCGGCTAATATCGGTTTCTACGAGATGCAGAATTTGTGTGATCGCCGGCGTGAAGTTCATCACGCGCAACTCGTTGTCGAGGAATACGGTCGCGATCTGCGTGCTCTCCAGGAAATTCCGGAGGTCACTGGTGGCGCGCGTCAATTCCTGGACGCGGTGAGCAAGCTCGCCGTTGACGGTGGTCAGCTCCTCGTTGACCGACTGCAATTCCTCGCGCGAGGTTTCGAGTTCTTCGTTCGCGGACTGGAGCTCCTCGTTGAGGGACTGGTATTCCTCGTTCGAGGACTTCAGCTCCTCATTGGTGCTTTCGAGCTCTTCGATGGTCGCCTGAAGGCGCTCCCGCGTCGCCCGCAGCTCGCCTTCGATACGGTCGACATGCTCGGTCTGCACCAACGCATTGGGCTTGCCTGCGCCGGCATCGATGGCGCGCACCGGGCCGTCCTTGAACAGGACGACAAAATTGCGATCGCCGCTGCCGCTCTCCTGGATCGGCTCCACCGTGATGTCGACGGGAATGTGCTGGCCGTTGGCGCCGAGCTGCACCTGTTCGGCATGGGCGGGCTCGTTGGTCTCCGCCGCGCGGCTGAGCACCGCCCGCAGGTCCAGGCGGAGATCGCGGTGGACGAGTTGGAGCAGATCGAGCGTGGCGGCGCCTGCCGTCGGCTCGATGTAGCGTCCGGTGCGCCCGGAAAAGTGCAGGACCTGAAAGTTGCTGTCGGCGATGACATAGGCGGGCGCATAGCGCTCCGCGATCCGCTGCGCGCGACGCTCCAGCCCGATATCAGGGCGGAAGGAGCGCGCCGGCGCTATCTCGAGGTTTGCCCTCCCCGCGGCGGTCGTGATCGGAAATTCCGGCGGCAGCCGGGTTCCGGTCTCGAGCTTCTTGAAGATGCGGGCGCGGCGGTCGACCGGTACGAACAGTTTTGGATGCCGCGTGACGTTCTCGGAATTGCCGAGGAACAGGAACCGATCCGGCAGAAGGGCGAAGTGAAATAACGGGATCACCCGGTTCTGCAATTCGGCATTGAGGTAGATCAGCAGGTTGCGGCAGGAGACGAGATCGAGCTTGGAGAACGGTGCGTCCTTGATCACGTTGTGCTGCGAGAAGATGCACATCTCGCGCAGCTCCTTGACCACGCAATAGGTGTCACCTTCGCGCACGAACCAGCGCGCCAGGCGCTCGCCGGTCATCTCCGCTTCGATCTTGGTGCGATAGCGGCCGACGCGCGCAGCCGCCAGCGCCCGTCCGTCGATGTCGGTCGCGAAGATCTGAACCTGCGGTGGCGAGTCCATTTTGGCCATGTACTCGCGCAGGAGGATAGCGATCGAATAGGCCTCCTCGCCGGTTGCGCAGCCGAGCACCCAGACGCGAACCTGCTGGCTCGCGTCCTTGCCTTCGAAGAGCTTCGGGACGGTCTGGTTCTCCAGCACCTCGAATTCACGCTTGTCGCGGAAGAATTCGGTGACGCCGATCAAGAGGTCGTTGAAGAGGTGCTGCGCCTCGTCCTGGTCGTTGCGCAGGAAATCGACGTAAGCGGAAATGTCGCCGATCTGGACCACCTGCATCCGCCGCTGCACGCGACGCAGGAAGGTGTTCTGCTTGTAGCCGTGGAAATCATTGCCGGTCTTGCTGCGCAGGATGTCGGCGATGCGCGACAGCGAGGTCGCTGCAGCGGCCAGCACCTCATCGAACCCCTGCTTCTCCTCCAGCCGCCGCAGATGACGGGCATAGACCTGGATGTGCTCGGCGATGTCTTCGGCGGTCAGCACGTAGTCGGCGATCGCCGCCGGCGTATCGGCGTCCTTCAGATGATCCGCGTCGTCGCTCGCGCCTTTTTCGGCGATGGCAAGGCCGCCGTGGTCCTTCAGTGTCGCGGTACCCAACGTGCCATCGCCGCCGATGCCGGACAGGATCACGCCGATCGATTGCTCGGCGCGTTCTTCCGCCAGCGACACCAGGAAGCTGTCGATCGTCGCCCGCTCGCCGGGCGCCTGCTCGGCCGGGCGGACGCCGAAGCGACCGTCCTGGATCGTCGTGATCATCGCCGGCGGGCACAGATAAATCGTGCCACCCTCGATGGTCTGGCCGTTGCCGACGTCGGAAATCTTGCCACCGTGGGAATTTCGCACGATCTGGCGCAGCCGCGGCTCGTCGAGGGCCTCATGATGCTGGAATGCGAGCACGACGGCCTGGTCGGCGCTTACGGTCAGCCTGGAAAAGAACCGCTCGACGCTATCCAGAGCTGTCGGCGCGGCGCCCACCCCGATGATCAGCGGAGACCTGGTCTGGCGCTCTCTTTCGACCGACTGGTCGCCGATTTCATGCATGGTCTCGGTAGCTCTCATTCATTGACGGGAACCAGAGGACGCCCGCTCGCCGCAAATAGCAGAATTGATATTATCCCAACAGGTGCAAGGCGGAAACGTCACGCTGCGTTCCGTACAGCGAGCATTGGGCATTAGGCATTGAGCTTGGGTGGCCTGCCAACGCCCCCAGATCACTCCGGACCGACTTGCTGCCGAAGATAGGCGATCCGCTGCTCGATCAGGACGCGATGGCGCAGCCATTCCGTGAGGGTCTGCTTCAGCGCCTCGACCAACCGTTCCGCCTGGCCCGCGTCGTGGCCGCCGGCACTGAGCTCGCGGATGCGCGCCTCCTGATCGAGGATGCGCCGCGAACCCTCCTCGATATCCCGATCGGCCTTGATCAGATGGCGGCGCTCGGTATCGAGTTGCTCGGTCCATTCGGCGAGGGAAATGGCCATCGCGACCCTCAAGCCTCCCGCTTGCGAATAGGAGGATCGAGCGACTTTAGCACAACGCGCCGGATCATGTCGGCATATTCGCGATATTCGGCAGCGCGCGCCTGGTACATCTCGGCCACCGCCGGCCGGCCGTTGCGCCGTCCGTCGGCGGCCATGCGCTGCACCAGCTCGGCCCGCTCCTCGATGATGCGCAGTGCGACCCGCAGGGCTTCATCCACTTGCCCCTCCTGCTCTTTTGCGAGGACGTCGGCGGCGAAGGCGTGACCGACCTGGCAACGGAAGCGCATCGGGTGCGATTCCTTCATCTCGGACAGGACGCCCCCGCAGGCCGGACAGGTCAGCGCAACCGGATCGGCCATCGAGACGAGACGGTCACTGCCGATCCGTTCGCCGGCCGCGATCTCGACCTCGAGCCGGATCTCCGGCGGGATCGGCAGTGCGGCGCCGGCAGCCTCCCTGGCGAGATCAGACAGCACGTCGCCCATTCCGGCGCCGGGAACGCAAAGATCGATGATGGTCGCCTCGAGGGCGCTCCTTGGCATTTCATCGGCGATGGCATCCGAGGGGTCCTGAACCACCGAAATCCCGCCGCAACGCTTGATGGCGTTGAGACCGGCCGAACCGTCGGACAACAGGCCGCTGAGCAGCACACCGATCACACGCGGGCCGTAGTTGATGGCGGCCGAGCGAAACAAGGCATCGATGGCCGGCCGGACCATGTTCTCGCGCGGGCCGCGCCCGAGGAATACGCGATCCTCGGACAGCAGCAGATGGTGGTCCGGTGCGGCCAGATAAACCCGGCCTGGCTCGATCTTCATGCCGTTTTCGGCCTGCCGGACCGGGAGCGGACCGGCGCTGCTGGCCACCGTCGAGAGAATGCCGATGCCCTGCGCCGGGATGTGCAGCACGATGAACACCGCCGCGGGCAGATCCGGCGGCAGCCGGCCCAGGATCTGCTTCAGCGGCGCGGTCGCGCCGGCCGAGCCACCTATGACGATGATGTCGCGGTTGCTCATGGAACCCACTATCGGTTGTATTCGTTTGTACCAAGGCGGGTCACCGCCCTATGTTCCTATGAACCGGCAACGAAGGGGTGGAAGGCACCATGGCGATGTCGCCTCGATCGTCAGGTCCAGAGTCGGCGCTCAGCGGGCGACGCATCTTCATTGTCGAGGACGAATATTTTCTCGCCGACGACATTGGCAGAGCATGTCGCGCGCTCGGCGCAGACATCGCGGGCCCGGTGGGCGATCTCAACGACGCACTCCGTATCCTGCACGACGGCAGTGTTCTGGATGCCGCCGTGCTCGACGTGAACATCCGCAGCGAGATGATCTTTCCGGTCGCGCGCGAACTGAAGGCACGGAACGTCCCCTTCCTCTTCACGACCGGATACGACAAGGTCACGATCAGTCCGGAATTCCACGACGTGCCGATCCTGGAGAAACCGATCGATATGCCTGCGATGGCACAGAGGCTGGCGGCGCTGATCGCCGATCCGCACGGCCGAGCCTGACGACGATCAGAACAGATGCGCGAAAGCGAGCCAGGCGGTCACCGCCAGACACAGAAGCACCGCAGCATAGGGCAACGCGATCCGCAAATCAGCAGCCCTCCCGGTCATCAACCCATCATCATCCAGACGATCGCCGCCATCATGACGAGAAAACCCGTGATTGCCGTTGCGACAAAGGCCTGTTCGACGCGATCCATCGGCATCACAGCCCCCTTTTTCCAGCCGAACCAGTCTGACGGCGCGGGGAGCTTTGCGCATTAGGCTATGTGAATCGGCGTCCTCCTTATCGGTCCGCGCCGCACCGGTTAGCTTAGATTGCGACGGTATCGTTCTACGACTTCGCCGTGCCCGGCTCCGCCATCTTGCGATGCTGCTTGGCCAGCATCTCGTTCGGCGTGACATTGGCGATCGTGGTCTGGATCTTGTTCTTCATTCCGGTCACGATGTCGGACTCCCCGCGCAACATGGCGTCGAAGCCGGCCTTCGCGACGTCGTAGGCACTGTCCTTCGGCTCGGTGCCGACCTTGGTATCCATCATGTCGGCGCGGCGGAAGAACTCCGTTTCCGTGGCGCCAGGCATCAGGCAGGTGACGGTGACGCCGCTGTCGCGCAACTCCTCGCGGAGCGCGAATGAGAATGAATCAAGAAACGCCTTGCTGGCGTTGTAGACCGCCTGAAAACTGCCCGGCGTGAATCCCGCGATCGAGCCCGTGATCAGGATGCGCCCCGAATTGCGGCGAAGCATCGCGTTGCCGGCGCGATGGATGAGATACAGCGTGCCGGTGATGTTGGTGTCGACGAGGTGCTTGATCCTGGCAAAATCCTGGTCGAGAAAGGCCTTGCCAAGACCAACGCCGGCATTGGCCAGCAGCGCGTCGATCGGCCGGTCGCCGACCGCGGCGCAGAGCTTGTCGACGCCTTCGGTGGTGGCGAGATCGGCCTGCACCGGTTCGACGCTGCTGCCGAGCCTGCGCAGATCGACGGCCACCCTCTCGATCTCGGGCTCGTCCGCCGCAATGACAAGGTTGAAACCTGCTTGGGCACAGCATCTGGCGAGTTCCAGCCCGATGCCGGTGGAGGCGCCGGTGACGACGGCGAGTTGATTGGCGGGCATGAGCGTATCCTTCGCTAATCCTCGAGGGGGATTGATGACGCTCCAATCACCGCAATGCGCGCTCGTTCCTATCGGGGACGCACGCTGGTGCGGCGCAAAGATTTTGCACTGTGGAATAGCAACCATCGTTCGTTGTTCGACTTGGTTGCCTCGTAGCTCGGGAGAAAAGAGATGAAGGCGCTGGTTTGGCACGGCAAGGAAGACATACGCTGCGACACCGTTACCGATCCGGAAATTCAGGACGCGCGGGATGCCATCATCAAAGTCACGAGCTGCGCCATCTGCGGCTCGGACCTGCACCTCTTTCACAATTACATTCCGGGCATGCTGCCCGGGGACATCATGGGCCACGAGACCATGGGCGAAGTGGTCGAGGTCGGCTCGGGCGTCGACGGCAAGCTGAAGAAGGGCGACCGCATCGTCGTGCCCTTCACAATCATTTGCGGCGAATGCGACCAGTGCAAGCGTGGCAATTTCTCGGTTTGCGAAACCACCAATCGCAAGAGTCATCTCGCTGAAAAAGCGTTCGGTCATTCGGGCGCCGGCCTGTTCGGCTATACGCACCTGACCGGCGGCTATCCCGGCGGCCAGGCCGAATATTTGCGCGTGCCGTTCGCTGACGCCACGCACATCAAGGTGCCCGCGGGCATTCCCGACGAGCAGTTGCTGTTTCTCAGCGACATCTTCCCGACCGGCTGGCAGGCCGCCGTGCAATGCGACATCGAGCCGACCGACACGGTCGCGATCTGGGGCTGCGGTCCCGTGGGGCAGATGGCGATCCGCAGCGCCATCCTGCTCGGCGCCAACCAGGTGATCGCGATCGATTGCCTGCCCGAACGGCTCAGCATGGCCGAAGCCGGCGGCGCCACCACCATCAACTTCGAAAAAGAAAGCGTCCTGGAGCGGCTCGAGGAGCTCACCGACGGCAGAGGCCCCGAAAAATGTATCGATTGCGTCGGGATGGAGTCGCATGTGATGGCTTCCCTGCCCGACACGCTGCTCGACCGCGCCAAGCAGATGGTCATGGTGGAGAGCGACCGGCCCCATGTGCTGCGCGAGATGATCTATGTCTGCCGGCCCGGCGGCATCATTTCGGTGGCAGGCGTGTACAGCGGATTCTCCGACATGCTGCCGATGGGCGCCTTCATGAACAAGGGCCTGACGATGCGCACCGGCCAGACCCACGTCAACCGCTGGACCGACGACCTGCTCCATCGCATCGAGGAAGGTCAGATCGATCCGTCCTTCGTCATCACCCACACCGTCCCGCTTAGCCAAGGCCCCGAGATGTACCAGGTGTTTCGCGACAAGCGCGACTCCTGCGTCAAGGTCGTGCTGAAGCCCTGAGGAGCAAGACCCATGTTTCATTTCTCCAACATCGTTCGCACCAAGGGCGACCCGAAAATCGTCGAGGGCGGCCCGAGCCTGAAGCGGCCCGAAGACCAGCTCGCCCGTGCGCTCGGCTGGTTCAGCATCGGTCTCGGCGTCGTGGAATTCTTCGCGCCGCGGCGCGTCACGGAAACGCTGGGCATGGAGGGCCATGAGACGCTGGTCCGCACCTTCGGCCTGCGCGAGATCCTGGCCGGGGTCATGACGCTCTCGGTCGAGAAGAACGCCGGCCTGTGGGCCCGCGTCGGCGGCGACGGCCTCGATGCCGCCGCGCTGCTCTCGGGGCTGACCGCGGACAATCCCAAAAAGGGCAATATCGCGCTGGCGCTGCTGATGGTCGGCGGCATCGCGATGCTCGATTACCGCGCCGCGCAGGACACCAAGCCGCAGCGGCCGCAGCGCGACGCACGGCGCAAGCTGTATCCGAACCGCAGCGGCTTTCCCAAGGGCATCGAGAGCGCCCGAACCGCGGCCAAGCAGATCGCAGCGCACGCCGCGACGGAACGGACCTGAGAACGCGCGACGAGGTGATGCAAGACAATGAGCGAAGCGTCCCGTAACGAAGGTGCGTGGTGGGAATCCGCCGTCATCTACGAAATCGCACTGATCTCGTTCCAGGACTCGGACGGCGACGGCAAGGGTGATCTCGCCGGCCTGACATCCCGCATCGACTATCTGAAATGGCTCGGCGTCGACGCGGTGTGGCTGACGCCGGTCTACAAGAGCCCGTTTCGCGACCTCGGCTACGACATCTCCGACTACTGCTCGATCGATCCTGCGTTCGGCAGCCTCGAGGCGTTCGACCGCCTGCTCAAGGCCCTGCACGCGGCGGATATCCGCGTGATCCTCGATCTCGTGCCCAATCATACCGCGAACGATCACGCATGGTTCATCGAGAGCAGCAGCTCACGGAACAGCGCGAAGGCCGATTGGTACATCTGGGCCGACGCAGCCGAGAACGGCGGCCCGCCCAACAACTGGCTGAGCCGCTTCGGCGGCAGCGGCTGGGAATGGTGCGAGGCGCGGCGGCAATATTACTATCACTCCTTCCTGGTCGAGCAGCCCGATCTGAACTGGCGCAACCCGCAACTGCGCGCCGCGATCGCCGACGTCATGCGCTTCTGGCTCGATCGCGGCGTCGACGGCTTTCGCGTCGATGCCAGCGCGGTCCTGATCAAGGACGCGCTGCTGCGCGACAATCCGCATAACCCGCAAGCGAAAGGCAAGCCGCCGCCGCAGCGCCAAACGCCCGTCTTTACCGACGACCGGCCGGAGACGATGGATTGCATCGAATTCATTCGCGAGGTGATCGACGGCTATCCAGGGCGGATGTTGTGCGGTGAAGTCCAAGGCAAGACCGACCGCATCGGCCACTTCTACGGCAACGACCGACCGCGCCTGCATCTGCCCCTCAATTTCGCACTGCTGGACTCGCAATGGGACGCGCTGTCCCTGCAAGCAACGATCGACGCGTATTTCAACGCCATCCCGGATCATGCATGGCCGGTCTGGGTGATCGGTGGTCACGACAAGCAACGGATCGCGAGCCAAATCGGCGAGCCGCAAATGCGCGTGCTGGCGATGCTGCTGATGACGCTGCGGGGAACGCCCTTCTTCTTCATGGGCGACGAGATCGGCCGCAAGCGCGTTCCCATTCCGCCCGACCGCGTCCACGATCCCTTTGAGAAGCTCGTGCCGGGGTATGGCCTTTGCCGCGATCCCGAACGCGCGCCGATGCGATGGGATGACAGCAGCAACGGCGGCTTTACAACCGGCGATCCATGGCTGCCGCTCGAGCCGCGCGACGGCGCGGCCAACGTGGCCGCGCAGCAGCGCGACCCACGTTCGATCCTGGCGCTGTTTCGCGCGCTGATGCGACTGCGGCGCGAGCGCGCGTGCCTGCGCCACGGCGGCTACGAGCCCCTACGCGCGCAGAACGACGTTCTTGCCTACAGGCGGACGGATGGCGGCAAGGAAATTCTGGTCGCGCTCAACATTGCCGCCGAGCCGCGGAAATTGCATTGGCAAGGTCGCGGCCGCCTGCTGATGTCGACGCATCTCGACCTGCCGTCCGAGCCGCTGCCGGACGCCTCCATCCTGCTCCGCGGCAATGAAGGCGTGATCATCGAACTCGAGCCACGGTGACGGCCGAGGAACCATCCGCGCGTCAGAGAGTCTCATCAACGCCTCCGACGTCCCCCCTGCCGGAGGCTGAATAGACGAAACCGCAGCCCCGGCGCTCACCCCCTTCAAGCGCCGGGGTGGCGGCGTGAGCCAGGAGGCGGATCATGAGCAAGACCAAGGGCCTCGGTCAGCGGATCGCCGGCAAGGCGAAACAGGCCGTCGGCGAGATCGTCGGCGATCAGAATCTCCATGAGGAAGGCAAGGAGCAAGCGGAGCGCGGCCGGGACGAACAGAGCAAGCCGAGCGAGCTCAATCCGTTGAAGAAACTCAATCAGCTGACGTGAACGCTGCCGCGCCGTCAGCCATTTCCAAGTCAATTCGCACCGGTGATGAAGGCGCCTCACGGCGACGCTCGCGCTGGGTCGCCGCTGCCGAACTCGGCCTGATCAGCAGCACCTTCTCGACCATCGTCAGCCAGCTCTTCGCCGCGCGCATCGGACGCGATGCCGCGGTCGACTGGATGACGGTCGCCGCCATTCCCGCGCGCGATTGGGCGATCAGCGCAGAGCCGTCGTGGAGCGCGATCCTTGCCGGGATCGCCTTCCACCAATGGGCGGACTTCTCCTGGGCGCTGGTGTTCTTCGGTGTGCTCGGGCGCTGGACCGCTGACCTGCGGCCGCTCACGATCCTGCTGCTCGCGCTGCCCTGGGCCGTGTTCTCGTCAAGCATGGAATGGTTCGTGCTGGTGCCCCTGTTTCCGTTTTGGCAACCGCTGTTCACGCTGCAGCAGCCCTACTGGATCGGCCTGCTCGTCCACGGCTCCTCGGCCGTGATGTACCCCCTGTTTGCCCGGCTGCGCTGGACGGGGGGAGCAGCACCCGCGCGCGACGTTCGCTTCACCAATGCCTGGATCACCGGCGCGCTGGCTTTGATCGCACTGCTCGGCGCGGCTGCCTTGTTCGGCAGCCATGGTTACGAGCCGCAGTGGGCGGGCCGCGACAGGGACGCGGACCAGACTTACATCCGTCACATGACTGCGCATCACGCCCAGGGCATCGCGCTGGCGCGGATCGCCGCGGAGCGCGCGCAGGACCCGCATCTGCGAAAGCTGGCGATGCTGATGGTCGCAAGCCAGACCGGCGAGAACCGGATTTTCGAGACGTGGTGGCTGAGCTGGTTCGACACCGAGATACCCGATTGCAGCTCGGACGAACGCGCCGCCATGCCGGGCTTCCTGACACAGGCCGAGATGCGGCAGGTCAAGGCCGCGCCGGCGAACCAATTCGACACGGTCTTCGTCGAAACGATGAGCAAGCATCACGCAGGCGCAGTCAAGATGGCCGACCAGATGTGGCATAGCGGCGGCGATCTGCGCCTGCGTGTGATGGCCCACGCCATCCGCCATGAGCAACAGGGCGAGATCGCGCTGATGCACGGCGCCAGCGGCATTGCCGCCGTCGCCGCCGCCTTCCGCAACATGCTCGGCGACAATGTCAATTGAGCGGGTCGTGCCCTACTCGCGCCAGAACTCCGCCAATTCCTCGGCGGTCATCAGATCGACCTGGCCGTGAAAGCGGGTGCGATACATCGTCATCAGCGCATCATGGCCGACGTCGGACGAGCTGCACAGCGCATCCTCGACGATGACGACCCTGAAGCCGAGATCGACGGCGCTCAGGACCGTCGAGAGCACGCAGACGTCCGTCTCCGCCCCGGTGATGACGACCGTGCCGACGTTCTTGTCGATCAGCAGGCTCGCGAGGCCAGGATTGCTGAACGCGGAGTAGGCCGGCTTGTCGATGACGGCAGCCGGCGGAACGAAGCGGCTCAGAGCCGGCACGAGTTCGAGGCCGGATGGCGGCAGATGTTTGCGGGTCGCTTCGCGCCAGCGACGAAAATAGCGTTGCCACTGTCCGGGACGATCTTCCGGATCTTCCGGCGTGATGAATCGCGTGAAGATCGTTCTGGCCTGATGGCGCGAAACGATCGAGGCGATCGTCGGCAACACTCGCGCCATCCATGGCGTCTCCCAAAGGCCACCCGGAGCGAAGATGTTCTGCATGTCGATGCACAAGTGAACGGCGTCGCTGATGTCGGTCACGTCCGACGCGCTGTCTCTCATCGTCCTTCACTCCTGTGGGCGTGATCGACGGCGTTCACGACGCCGAGATCCGAGCCTCTCCGGCCTCGACGATCTCTGGAAGGATGTCCTTGAACAGACGCACCGGAATGGATTTTGCCGCAGGGACCTTGCTGCCCTCCGCGTAATGCCAGAGCGGAATGAGCACGTTGCACTCCGGATAATAAGCCGCAATGCTCCTGCGCGGGATGCCATAGGGGACGATTTGGAGTTCGCTCAGGCTGCGTTCGACACCGTCGCCCGCCTCCGTCACCAGCGTGACGGTATCTCCTGCTTTCAACCCGTCTCCCTCCATGTCGGCGGGATTCATGAACACGACGTAGCGGCCGCCCTCGATGCCGCGAAAGCGATCGCCTTCGGCGTAGATCGTCGTATTGAACTGCCCGTCCGCGCGCAGTGTCATCAGCTCATAGACGCCGTCGGTCTCGCGCGGCGGCGCGAAGGCCGACTTCGGAACGGTGAAGTTGGCCTTGCCGTTCGGGGTCTTCCACTTCCGCTCGCGCGCCGCGAGTGGCCGCGCAAAACCGCCGGGTTCGAACATGCGCGCATTGAAGTCCTTGAACTGGTCGGGATAGGTGCGCTCGATGGCGTCCCGAACCCGCGAATAGTCGGCGACCCAGGCGTCCCAATCGATCTTGGGGTTGGGCTTCAACGTTGCCTTTGCCAGGGCGGCGACGATCGCCGGCTCCGACAGGAGATGGTCGGCCACCGGCTTGCGCTGGCCGCGCGATCCGTGAATGCAGGTGGTGGAATCCTCCATCGACACCGCTTGTGCGCCGCTGGCCTGCCGGTCGATCTCGATCCGGCCGAGGCACGGCAGCAGATAAGTGCCCTCGCCCGGCACGAGGTGGGTCCGGTTGAGCTTGGTCGCGATCTGCACCGACAGGCGCAGGCCGGACCAGGCGGGCTCCATCAGGGACCGCTCCGGAACGGCGCGCAGGAAATTGCCGCCGAGGCCGACGAAGCCGCGAACGTCGCCTTTCAGAATACCCTGGCAGGCGTCGACGGTGGACAGTCCCTCCCACCGCGGCGGCTCGAAACCGAAAAGCTCCGCAAGCTTGTCGAGCGGCACCAGCTTGGTCTTCTCGGAGATGCCGACGGTGCGCTGGCCCTGCACGTTGGAGTGGCCCCGGATCGGCAAAATGCCCGCGCCCGGCTTGCCGATATTGCCGCGAAGCAGCAGCAGGTTGACGATCATCTTGTTCGTCTCGACGCCGTGCTTGTGCTGGGTGATGCCCATGCCGTAATTGGCGATCACAGCCTTGGCTTCCATATAGGTGTTCGCGGCTTCGCGCAGCGCACCGCGCGAAAGCCCCGAGGCCCGTTCGATCTCGTCCCAATCCTGTGTACGGCAGAATGCGGCGAACTCCTCGAAGCCGGCCGTGTGCTGCTGGATGAATTCGACATCCACCACGCGCGCAGCTTCATTCTTGCGCGCGAGGTCGTCCGCCTCGATCACCCATTTGCAAATCCCGACGATCGCCGCAGCATCACCGCCGACCCGCACCTGATAATATTGCGAGCTGATGCGCGTGCCGCCGGCGATCATCTGGACCGGATTTTGCGGATTGACGAAACGCTCCAGGCCGCGCTCGCGCAGCGGATTGAAAGATATGATCGGCACGCCGCGCTGCGCCGCCTCCTGGAGCGGATGCAGCATGCGCGGCGCATTGGTGGTCGTGTTGTGGCCGAAGAAGAAGATGCAACCGGTAGTCTCGAAATCCTCCAGCAGAACGGTCCCGACCGGAACTCCGATCACCTCCGGCAGCGCCACCGACGTGGTTTCGTGGCACATGTTCGAGCTGTCGGGGAAATTGTTGGTGCCGTACATGCGGCCGAATAATTGGTACATGTAGCTGGTTTCGAGCGAGGCACGTCCAGACGTGTACATCACGACCGAACGGGGATCGAGCCGGTTCAGCTCGGCGCCGATAGCCGCAAAGGCCTCCTCCCAGTCGACCGGCAGATATTTGTCGCTTGCCCTGTCGTAACGCATCGGCGTCGTCAGGCGCCCCTGCTCCTCCAACTGATGATCGGACCAAGTTCGTAGTTCAGCCAGCGTATGTTGCGCAAAGAACTCCGGTGTCACGGTCTTGCGCGTAATCTCCCAGGCGGTCGCCTTGGCGCCGTTTTCGCAGAACTCGAACGGACGCGGCTTGGCCGGCTTGGCCCAGGAGCAGCTCACGCACATGAATCCGTCCGGCTTGTTCTGCTTGAGCAGGATCTCGCTGCCGAGAATGGCGACCTCTTCCTGTGTCAGGATACTGGCAACGGCTTTGAGCGAGCCCCAGCCGCCTGCCGGCGCATCATAGTTCTCGACCTTTGCCTTTTGCCGCATGGCGTTTCCTTCAATCGCAAGCCCTGCACGCAAAACCCGAGATGGGATGGCAAGTTCCAAGCGTTCGGAACCTTGCTCCGGTTCGTGCGTCGATGAATCGACGTAGGACGAACACCCATGCACGGCTCTCGATCCGGCGCACACGATCGCGCATCCATGCCCACGGCATCCGTGAGAATGCCCCGGCTGACGTCGAGCGGAACGCGGGATGAGCGGATGCTGGCGGAGGAATGTCCCGTGGCACTCGTCTACGACGGAACGACCGTCGCCGTTGTGATGGCAACTCCCGCCGATCTGACCGATCTTGCTGTGGGATTCAGCCTGACCGAAGGGATCATCGGGGACATCGGCGAGATCGAGGAGCTCACGGTCGTTCCCGGTCGCGACGGCATCGAACTGCGGCTATGGCTGCGAACGAACGCCGGGCGCCGCCTGAAGGAGCGCCGGCGACATCTGGTCGGGCCGACGGGTTGCGGCCTGTGCGGCATCGACAGCTTGCGGGAAGCCGGGCGGATCGTTCAGTGCGTCGAGCAGCCAGCGAACCTCACGGCGGAGCAGATCAGCACGGCCGTCGCAACCCTCAGCGAGTCACAGATCCTCAACTACAAGACACGCGCCGCTCACGCCGCGGGTTTTTTCGAGCCAGTCGGCAAGACCATGACGGTGCGCGAGGACGTGGGGCGCCACAACGCCCTCGACAAGCTTGCCGGCGCTCTCGCGACGGAAGGAGCATCCGGCCGCGCTGGCGCCGTCATTCTCACCAGCCGGATTTCGGTCGAGATGGTGCAAAAAACCGCCGCGATCGGCGCCGGCGTCGTCGTTGCCATGTCTGCACCGACCGCGCTCGCAGTCCGAACGGCCGAAGCCAGCGGGATCACGCTTGTCGGCATAGCGCGGGGCGACGAATTCGAGATCTTCAGCCATCCGGCGAGGGTGTTTAAGCCCGCCGCCACGCAGATCGAGCCGGAGTCTCGACCGCAGGCAAACTAAGGGAACCCGGACGTGAGGGCATAGCGAACTTCGCCAGGCAACTTCATGCCCGATCGCGCCGAGGGAGCGAACCCTCGGCCGCGAGATCGAACATCGAAGACTTGGGGAGGCCCCGTTGCAGGGTCCGCAGCGCGAACAGGGCGGGCACCGAAAATCGCGAAACAATCTTTCGCGTGTCTGTTTGCTTGGTGCGCTCGGAGGGACTCGAACCCCCACGATTTTACTCACTGCCACCTCAAGGCAGCGCGTCTACCAATTCCGCCACGAGCGCTTTGGGGATGCCGGCTTGAGGCTTGAAGGCCAACCGGATCAACGGCGCCGATCTAACAAATCCGTCAGAGGGGTACAAGCCTCCAAAGGCCCTGAATTCCACAAGCTTGGCAGGAAAGTTCCGGCTCCTTGCGCCGGGATCGGCCTTTTCCGCCTGCCCGGCCGCTACTGCGCGCCCAGGCCGCGACGCGTGCCCGGGCCGCGACGCCTGCCGGGCCGCTACCGTGTGCCCGGGACACGTGGCAGCATCTGCTTGACCTCGACCGCGATGCGGTTGCGGTCGACCAGCACGACCCCGGAGGCGACCGGCAAATTATTGGCCAGAACCTTGACCTCGTCGGCCTCGGTTGCGTCCAGCTCGATGATGGCGCCGCGGGAAAGACGCAATACCTGATGGATCGGCATGGTCGTCGTCCCGAGGACGACCATGAGGTCCACGGTGACTTTGTCGAGAGTAGGCACTTCAGCACCACCGCAACTTGGGACTAGGACTAGGGACTGGTATTTGCTCCTGGGATCATCACCCGGTTATGGTTAGCCAATGGTTAATTCGCCCCAACACCCCCGCCAAGAGCTCGATTTGACGCCGTTTTCCGCTTCCACCGGCGAGCCGGTGGAATGGCGGATTTCGGACGCGCCGGTGCCCTATCCGGAGGCGGTCGCCGAAATGGAGGCGCGCGTCGCGGCGATCGCGGCCGGTGCAGCCCCGGAGCTGGTCTGGCTGCTGGAGCACCCCCCGCTCTACACGTCCGGCACCTCGGGCAAGACCACCGACCTGCTCGATGCCCGATTCCCGACCTTTGCCACCGGGCGCGGCGGCCAGCTCACCTATCACGGGCCCGGCCAGCGCGTGGCCTATGTCATGCTTGACCTGAAGCGCCGCCGGCCGGATGTCCGGGCCTATGTCGCGAGCCTGGAGGAGCTGATTGTGCAGACGCTCGCCGCCTTCAACATCCGTGGCGAGCGGCGCGAGGACCGGGTCGGCGTCTGGGTCAAGCGGCCCGACAAGGGACCCGAGCACGAGGACAAGATCGCCGCGATCGGCGTCCGGCTGAAGCGCTGGGTCTCGTTTCACGGCATTGCCATCAATGTCGAGCCGGAGCTGTCACATTTCGCCGGCATCGTGCCCTGCGGCGTCGCCGATCCCCGCTACGGCGTCACCTCGCTGGTCGATCTCGGCCAGCTCCTGACGATGAGCGATGTCGACGTGGCGCTTCGGCAAGCCTTCGAGGAGCTGTTCGGGCCGACCCAGGCGCTGATGCCGGAAGCAGCGGCCTAACTTCGGTCTCCCTCATTCTCGGCAAACCCGGAATCAGCTACCCTCGATTCCGGTGTCGCCCACGCCTCCCCCCTCCGCCGGGAAAGCAGATGTCATGCCGGGCGAATTGATCATCGGACCGACTGTTCGAGCGCCAAGGCATAAGGAGGGGTTGCGCTTCAGCTCGCAATGGGAGGTTTTTGCGATGAGACTGTCTGCACCCATTTATCATCTGAAACGAAAAGCGAAGCGCTTGTCCCGCGAGGTAGGCATCCCGCTGCACGATGCGCTCGACCGCGTCGCTGCGACGCAAGGCTTTTCCGCATGGAGCCTGCTCGCGGCGAAAGCGGCCACAGCGACGCCGGCCAACCGGCTTTTCCCGCAATTCCAACCGGGTGACCTGGTGCTGGTGGGCGCGCGTCCCGGCCAGGGCAAGACCCTGATGAGCCTCGGGCTTGCCGTAGAGGCGATGCGGTCGGGCCACCGCGCCGCGTTCTTCTCGCTCGAATACACCGAGAAAGACGTTCTGGATCGCTTTCGGGCGATCGGCGTGGATCTGGCGGAGTTCGAAAAACTCTTCGAGGTCGATTGCTCCGACGCCATCAGTGCCGACTACGTCGTCAAGCAGATGGCCGCAGCACCGCGCGGCACGGTCGTGGTGATCGACTATCTGCAGCTGCTGGACCAGCGGCGGGAAAATCCCGACCTCACCGTTCAGGTGCGCGCGTTGAAATCATTCGCGCACGACAAGGGATTGATCGTCGTCTTCATCTCGCAGATCGACCGTTCCTATGATTCCTCGCTCAAACCCTGCCCTGACCTGGACGATGTCAGGCTGCCGAACCCGCTCGACCTGAAGCTGTTCGACAAGACCTGTTTCCTGAACAAGGACGAAGTTCAGTTTCGCATAGCGAGCTGACGATCCCTGGCAACGGTTCAGGCCGCGGGTGCGGTTATTCACCCGCGGCCTCCCTCCTCACGCCTTCTCCGGCGAAACCTCGAGCTTGCCGGCGATGTAGCGCCGCTCCTGGGTCAGGCCGCCAAAGCCATAGGCGTCGCCCTTGACCTCGTCGACATGCAGATAGGTCTCGTGATGCAGCGGGCCCAGGATCCCGGCCATGCGCTGGAACATCGCGGCGAGATAGGCGGCCTTCTCGTCCTTGGTGTTGGTGCCTTCGCTGACGTGAATGTCGATCCAGTAGCTCGCGAGCTTTTGCTCTGCGAGCGACTTGCCGCCAGCGAACCAGTCGCTCGCCTCCACCGACTTCACGATAATGGCCGTGACCTCAGGGTCCTTGTGCAGGATTTTTGCGGTGAGCTCGGATACGGCGCTCGCGATGTCGGCCTTCAGCGGCGGCGACTGGCGCGGGGTGGTGTAGGACACGGTGATCAGCGGCATGGTCGTTCTCCTCGGATGTCGCGCAGGTGTTGCGCGGCGTTCATGAGAAGCTAGACCCGCCACCGACATTTTGGTATCTTATCTCTGTTGATACCAGTGATAAGACATCGTAATGACAGCAACGCTCGACATCGCCACCGTCCAGGCCTTCCTGCTGGTCGCCGACCTCCAGAATTTTACGCGGACCGCCGAAGCGCTCGGCACGACCCAGGCGGCTGTCAGCCTCAAGCTGCAACGGCTGGAGACGCTGCTGGGAAAACGTCTCGTCGAGCGCTCGCCGCGCGCGGTCCGGCTCACGGCAGACGGCGCGACGTTCCTGGAGCGCGCCCGCGCGCTGATCGCGGCGCATGACCGCGCGCTATCGGGCGAGGCCTCAGTCGCGCAGTCGCTCTCGCTCGGCATCTCCGACCATGCTGCGGGGCCGGAGCTGGTACCCCTGCTCGAACGCCTGCATGCGATGTCGTCGAACCTCACGCTTGCCGTCATCATCGGCTTCTCGCGCGAGATGCAGGAGGCCTATGATGCGGGCCGACTGGATGCGGTGATCGTGCGCCAGGAAGGCAGCCGGCGCGGCGGAGAGACGCTGGCCGAGGACGAATTCGGCTGGTTCGCGTCACGACGCTTCACCGTGCCAAAGGGGCAGCCTTTGCCGCTCGCGACGCTCGCCCCGCCCTGCGGCGTCCGCGCCATCGCTGTGCGCGCGCTCGACAAGGCCGGCCTGAAATGGCGTGAGCGCTTCGTCGGCGGCGGCGTCACCGCCGTGGTTGCAGCCGCGCTCGCCGGACTTGCAATCGCGCCGCTGGCGCGACGGATCGCGCCGGCAGGCCTGGTCGACGTCGGCCCCGCCCACAAGCTGCCGAAACTCGGCAGCTCAAAGGTGATGCTCCATTCGAAGGTCAGCGATCCCGCAAAGCTGGCGGCGCTGCGTGCGGTGGCGGCGACGTTCCGTAGCGTGGCGGCGGTCTGACGCGCACGGCTTTCCGGCTCGAATGCGGGCGAGCGTCTGCTGGCTTGCGTCCTGCATACGGACGCGCAATGTTGCCTAAAAATGTTCCAACCTCCGGGAACAATCCGCCACCTACTGCGTTTGCCCCCGTTGAGGCAGGGTCCGCGAATGGTCGAGAAGTCTAGTCAGCAGAGGGATTTGTTCGAAAGCGAACGCAGTTTCCGCCTGTTAGTTGAAGGAGTTGCGGACTACGCACTCTACATGCTGGATCCCACCGGGAGAATCACCAGCTGGAACATTGGCGGCGAGCGCATCAAGGGCTATTCACCCGGGGAGATCCTCGGCCAACACTTTTCCCGGTTCTACACCGAGACGGACCGCGCCAACGGCAAGCCCGCCCGTGCGCTCGGCATCGCGCGGGAAAAGGGCCGCTACGAGGAGGAAGGCTGGCGCGTCCGCAAGGACGGCACCTTCTTCTGGGCCAGCGTCGTGATCGATCCGATCTACGAGGCCGGCGAGCTGGTCGGCTTCGCCAAGATCACGCGCGACATCACCGAGCGGCGCAATACCCAGCTCAAGCTCGAGGCGATGCAGAAGCAGCTCGCCGAATCCCAGAAATTCGACGCGCTCGGCCAGCTCACCGGCGGGGTCGCCCACGATTTCAACAACCTCCTGATGATCATCAGCGGCAGCCTCCACATGCTGAAACGAGGGGCCGACGACGAAGCCAAGCTTCAGCGCGCGATCTCGGCCATCGAGACCGCTACCAGGCGCGGCGCCGCGCTAACCAACCAGCTCCTCACCTTCGCGCGGCGGCAGAGCGTCAATCCGCAGGCGATCGACTTCGCCGACCGCATCGCGGCGATCCGCGAGGTACTCGATGCCGGCGTCGGCAGCTCCGTGCGCCTGGCTTTCGACGTCAGCGACGACGTCTGGCCGATCAGGACCGACGTTTCCGAGCTCGAGACCGCGCTGCTCAACCTTGTCATCAATGCCCGCGACGCGATGCCCGACGGAGGCACGGTGACGATCGCAGCGCGCAATCTCGTGCTCGACGAGGACCCCCTCGTGGGCGAATTCATCGCGATCGACGTCACCGATACCGGCCTCGGCATTCCCTCCGACGTTCTCGACAAGATCTTCGAGCCGTTCTTCACGACCAAGGCGATCGGAAAAGGCACTGGCCTCGGTCTCTCCCAGGTGCACGGCTTCGCCCATCAGGCCGGCGGCACGGTCCGGGTCGCGAGCGCGCTCGGCAAGGGCACGACCTTCACCATCCTGCTGCCGCGCGGAGAAGACGAGCCATCGCGTGAGGCGGCGGGAGAACCGGCGTTCCAAGGCAGCGGCACGGTGCTGCTGGTCGAGGACAATCCGGACGTCGCCGCCGTCAGCATCGGCCTTCTGGAGCAGCTCGGCTATCAGGTGCGCCGGGTCGCGGACGCCGAAGCCGCCTTGAGCGAGATCGAGAAGAACGGCGTCGACTTCGTGTTCTCGGATATCGTCATGCCCGGCAAGATGGACGGGCTCAGCCTCGCCCATCACCTCCGCCAGATCCGCCCCGGCCTGCCGATTCTGCTCGCCACCGGCTACAGCGAAGTCGCCGCAGGCGTGCGCGGCGATTTCCCGATCCTGCGCAAGCCCTACGAGATCCACGAATTGAGCGAAGCGATCGCCAAGCTGCCGCGGTGATTCTTTAGCTACACCGTCGGCAACACCGAAAACGCCTCGCCTGCTCGGCGCAAGTTCAGTTCATCGACGTCGGCCGTCTCGCTGGTGACGCTGTCGACGCGCGAGGACGGCGGGCCGTGGCGGCACAGCGCAACCATGTCCGCGACGTGCTTCGGCGGCCCCGCGAACAGCGCTTCGACGCTGCCGTCACGGCGGTTGCGGACCCAGCCTTCGAGACCGCACGTCGTCGCCTGATACTCGAGCCAGGCCCGGTAGCCTACCCCCTGCACGCGGCCGCGGATCATGACCTGGAGGATCGCCCGGCTCATTGTTTCAGTCCGAGGACATCGGCGCTCCGCGCCTTGACGTCGGCCTCCCGCGTGACGCGGCTGGTCAAGTCCGACGATGGGAGACCTTTGAGATTCTTCGGCGCAGTGCCGTCGCGTAGCGCCTTCTGCGTCTCGTAGACGGCCTGCGTTGCGGCCGCGATCGGCGCGTGGCCCTGAAGCGCGATGCGCACGCGCTGGCCAGCGAGGTATTCGAGCACGTTCAACTCCTCCGGCGCGCCGCCGAGCACGATCGGCAGGCGCGTCGCAGACACGATGGCCTCGAGCTCGGCGCGCGACTTGATGCCGGTGAAGAACAGCGCGTCGACGCCGGTAGCCTCATAAGCTCTGGCGCGGCGGATCGCATCCTCGATCGAGGTGATCGAGGCCGCACCGGTGCGGCCCATGATGACGAGCGAGGGGTCGCCGCGGCCGTCGAGTGCCGCCTTCATCTTGCCGACGCCCTCCTCGAGCGAGATCAGCTGCGTCTTCGCTTCGCCGAAGCCAGCCGGCAGCAGCGTGTCCTCGATGGTGAGGCCGGCGGCGCCCGCCGTTTCCAGCTCCTGCACCGTGCGACGCACGTTGAGCGCGTTGCCATAGCCGTGATCGGCATCGACCAACACCGGAAGCGCTGCAGCACGCGACATCCGCCGCATCTGCTCGGCAAGTTCCGTGAGCGTGATCAGCGTGATGTCGGGGTCGCCGAGCACCGCGAGCGAAGCCACCGAGCCGCCGAACATGCCGAGCGGGAAACCGAGATCCTCGGCGATGCGGATCGAGATAGCGTCGTAGACCGAGCCGGGATGGACGCACGTCCCGCCCGACAGGATCGATCGCAGTTTTTCGCGGCGGGAACGAAAGGCCATGGTGATGTCTCGGTTAGGTCACGGAGGCCGCAGCATACTCCGTCATTGCGAGCGAAGCGAAGCAATCCAGAAATGCATCCGCAGAGACAGACTGGATTGCTTCGTCGCGGAGCCTGTCATCGGGCCGCGCTTCGCGCGGACCCGGTGGCTCCTCGCAATGACGTTACGCAAACTCCAAAATCAGCGCATCCACCGCGAGCGTCGCGCCGGCGCTGGCGTGGATCTTCTTCACCGTGCCGTCCTGCTCGGCGCGCAGAACGTTCTGCATCTTCATGGCTTCGACCACCGCGAGCGTCTCGCCGGCCTTGACCTCCTGCCCTTCGGTCACCGCGATCGAGACCACGAGACCGGGCATCGGACAAAGCAGCTTCTTGCCGGTGTCGGCAGCCGTGGTCACCGGCATCAGCCGCGCCGAGGCAGCTTCCGCTTCGGTCCAGACATAGACCGGCACCTCGACGCCCTGATGCGCGAGGCGGATACCGTTCGCGATCGGGCGCACCTGCACCGCGACGACATGCCCGTCGATGGTGCCCTGCCAGACAGGATCGCCCGGCTTCCACGGCGACTGCAACAGATGCGCATTGCCGGTCTTGCCGTCAGCATTGACGAAACGCACCGCGACCGCCTCGCCCTCGCGCGCGATCTCCAGCAGGATCTCCTGGCGGTCGAGCCAGACCGCACGGCGACGCTCGCGCTGCACGATGCGGCCGCCCATCTGCCCCGAGATCTGCCGCTTGCGCTCGCCGAGCACGTGATCGATGGCGGCGCCGACCGCAGCGAGCCGCCGTGCGACCTCGCCTTCAGGCACGCGCACGGCAAAGCCCTTGGGGAATTCCTCGGCGATGAAGCCGGTGGAGAGCCGGCCTTCGCGCCAGCGCGGATGATGCATCAGCGCCGACAGGAACGGGATGTTGTGGCGGATACCGTCCACATAGAACGAGTCCAGCGCAGTGGCCTGCGCCTCGATCGCGGCGGCGCGCGACGGCGCGTGGGTGACGAGCTTGGCGATCATCGGATCGTAATGGATCGAGATCTCGCCGCCCTCCTGCACGCCGGTGTCGTTGCGCACGGTGATGCCGTCCTGGCTCGCTTCCGCCGGCGGACGGTATTTCACCAGGCGCCCGATCGAGGGCAGGAAGTTGCGGAACGGGTCCTCCGCGTAGAGGCGCGACTCCACTGCCCAGCCGGTCAGCGTGACGTCCTTCTGCGCAATGGCGAGCTTCTCGCCGGCGGCGACGCGGAGCATCTGCTCGACGAGGTCGACGCCGGTGACCAGCTCGGTGACAGGATGCTCGACCTGGAGGCGCGTGTTCATCTCCAGGAAGTAGAAGCTCTTGTCCTGCCCCGCGACGAATTCGACGGTGCCGGCGGAGTCGTAATTCACCGCCTTGGCGAGTGCGACCGCCTGCTCGCCCATCTTACGGCGGGTGGCTTCGTCGAGCAGCGGCGACGGCGCTTCCTCGATGACCTTCTGGTTGCGGCGCTGGATCGAGCATTCGCGCTCGCCGAGATAGATCACGTTGCCGTGCTTGTCGCCGAGCAGCTGGATCTCGATATGGCGGGGATCTACGATGAACTTCTCGATGAAGACCCGGTCGTCACCGAACGAGGCCTTGGCCTCCGCCTTGGCGAGGTTGAACCCTTCGGCGACCTCGGAGGTCGAATGCGCGATGCGCATGCCCTTGCCGCCGCCGCCGGCGGAGGCCTTGATCATCACGGGATAGCCGATCTCGTCAGCGATCTTGACCGCGTGCGTAGCGTCCTCGATGACGCCGAGATAGCCGGGCACGGTCGAGACTTTTGCCTTCGCGGCAGCCCTTTTGGATTCGATCTTGTCGCCCATCGCCGCGATCGCGCCCGGGTTGGGGCCGATGAAGACGATGCCGGCCGCCTCCAGCGCGCGCGGAAACGCCTCGCGCTCGGACAGGAAGCCGTAACCGGGATGCACGGCCTCGGCGCCGGTCTTGCGGCAGGCCTCCACGATCTTCTCGATCACCAGATAACTCTCGGCCGCAGCCGGCGGGCCGATCAGCACGGCCTCGTCGGCCATCTCGACATGGAGAGCGTCGCGGTCGGCCTCGGAATAGACCGCGACCGTCTGAACTCCCATGCGGCGAGCGGTCTTGATGACCCGGCAGGCGATTTCGCCGCGATTGGCGATCAGAATGCGTTTGAACATGCTTTTCTTGAGTCTCGACCTTGGGCGGGACCCTTCCCTGGCCGTTGGAGCCTATGGGAGGGGCCGTGTGGCTCCCGTGGTACATCAAAATAGGCTGGAGGCAACGGTCAAAATCCGGCCCCTCTGGCGTACCAGCGCAAGACCGAAGCAAGACCGAAACGGGCCTGACAGGCCCCGGACGGCCTACGGCTTCCCGGCCTTGCCCACGTTCCGGACCAGGCCGTGAATGAAGCCGAGCTTGTCGACAACGACCGGCGAGAGGATGAACGGATAGAGATCGCGCATGCCCATGGCGCGGTTGACGCTGTTCATGGCGAAGGTGAAGGGCAGCCATGCGTTGACGATGGCCTCGACGTCCCTCGCTTCGTACGGGTTGAAGCGGATGCGCGCCGTCAACTCCCCGTCGCGGTCCACCTTGGGCCGCACCTCCATGCCGAACTCGCTAGCCATCTCCAGAGTGTCGACGATGTGAAGATAGTGCGCCCAGGTCTCGGCGAAATCTTCCCAGGGATGCGTGGTCGCGTAGGCAGAAACGTAGTTCTGCTGCCAGTCCGGCGGGGCGCCTTCGGCATAGTGGCGCTGCAAGGCCTGACCGTAATCGGCGGAATCGTCGCCGAACACGGCGCGGCATTCGTCCAGCATGCCGCCGTCGCGCACCAGCACGTCCCAGAAATAGTGCCCGACCTCGTGGCGGAAATGCCCGAGCAGCGTCCGGTAGGGCTCGCCCATCTCCAGCCTGCGCCGCTCGCGCTCGATGTCGTCGGCCTCGGTCAGCGCGATCGTGATCAGGCCGTTGTCGTGGCCGGTCAGGACCTTCTGCCCGCTCTGCGGATCGTCGGCGAGGAAATTGAAGATCAGGCCATGTTCGGGATTGTCCTGCCGGGTCTGGAGCGGCAGCTTCCAGCGGATCAGGGAATAGAACAGCCGGTGCTTCGCCATCTCCAGCTCGCGCCAGCCGGCGAGTTGCGCCTGATCCGACAGATCCGGCACGACGCCGTTATGCCGGCAGGCGCGGCAATAGCCGGTGGTATCACCTGCATCCGTCAGCCAGTTGCAGGAATCATATTCGGCATTACGGCACGGCATGCGTCCGCTGCCCTTGTCGGCGAGCGTGGCCCAGACCTCTCCGTCGGGCTCGATCGCCGACATCGTCTCCTTCTCCGGCAGGAACGCGACCCGATGGCCGCAGCGTTCACAGGTGCGGTTCTCGAAATAGAGGACGTTGCCGCAGGCCTGGCAGACAAAAAGCTTCAAGATTTAGCCTCTTCGGAAAGGGAGCTTTTGGGAATGACAGTTGTGGCGCCTCGCGGATACGCGCGCGGCGGGCTCATCGTTCCAATGTTCGGAACAAATAGCCAGACTTGGCGTTCGCTCATGCCCACCATACTGCATCCGGCGACGCCTTTCTTTCCATATTCCCTCTGAGCAATGGCCATCGCGCTACGTCTGTGTGAATATCGGTCCGCCACGTGCGCTCTCGCATCACAACGGCCAACGCCTTGAACGATCCTTTGCCCGAGACCATCGCCGCCGAAAAGCTGCGCCAGCACCTGGAAGATGTTGCGCGCGAGCGCGACAACGCCTATCGCGCGCTCCAGGAGCGCGAAGCCGAACTTGCGCGCATCCAGCGCATCGGCAAGGTCGGCGGTCTCGAAGTCGATTTCCGCGAAGGCTTCAAGAACCGCCGTTCGCCGGAATATCTGATGCTTCACGGCCTGCCGCCGGAAGCTGCCGACGAGTCGCACGAGGACTGGATCAATCGCATTCATCCCGGCGACCGGGACGCTACGGTGAAGCACTTCATCGAAGCGCTGTCCGGCACCAGTGAGGACTATACCGCAGAATACCGCATCATCCGCCCCAGCGACGGCGAGACCCGCTGGATCCGCGTCGTCGCCAAGATCGAGCGGGACGGTGGCGGCCGCGCCCTTCGCCTCGTCGGCGCCCATATCGACGTCACCGACCAGATGCTGGTGCGTGAGACCCTGCGCGAGAGCGAAGAGCGCTTCCGGCTGATCGCCGACAGCGCCCCGGTGCCGATCTGGGTCACCAAACTCGACCGCACACGGTCCTTCGCCAACCAGGCCTATGTCGATTTCGTCGGCCTGCCCTACGACCAGGCCATTGCCTTCGACTGGCGCAAGGTGCTGCATCCGGACGACCTGCCCCACGTGCTACAGCAATCCGTTCAGGGCGAAGCATCACTCAAACCGTTCGTGCTGGAAGCCCGCTACAAGAACGCCGCCGGCGAATGGCGCTGGCTGCGTTCGGAATCGCAGCCGCGCTGGGACCCGACCGGCAGGCATATCGGCTTTATCGGCGTTGCCCATGACATCACCGTGGCCAAGCAGGCCGAGATCGAGCTCCGGCAGCTCAACGAGACGCTGGAAGAACGCATCGCCGAGCGCACCGCCGAGCTCGAATCCAACGAGGCGCGGCTGCGCGCGATCCTGGAGACCAGCAACCAATATCAGGGCCTCGTCAATCTCAGGGGCGAGCTGCTTTACGCCAACACGACCGTGCTCGACGCCATCAAGGCGAGCCCTGCGGACGTGATCGGAAAGCCCTTGTGGCAGACGCCCTGGTTCAGCACGACGGACGGCATGAGCGCGCGGGTGCGCGAGGCCTTCGACACCGTGCTCAAGGGCGAAGCCGTGCGGCTGGAGATGCGCCTGCGCCTTCCCATCGGCGAGCGCGATTTCGAGTTCGGCATGCGCCCGGTGCTCGACCGCCACGGCAACATCACCGGCGCGGTGCCCGAGGCTGTCGACATCACCGAGCGCCGCCGCGGCGAGGAAGCGTTGCGGCAATCGCAGAAGATGGAGGCGATCGGCCAGCTCACTGGCGGCGTCGCGCACGACTTCAACAATCTGCTCACCATCATCCGCTCGGCCACCGATTTCCTGCGCCGCCGCGAGCTGCCGGAGGAGCGCCGTCGCCGTTATGTCGATGCTATCTCGGACACCGTCGAGCGCGCCTCCAAGCTGACCGCCCAGCTGCTGGCGTTTGCGCGCCGGCAGCCGCTGAAACCGCAGATCTTCAACGTCGGCAGCCAGGTTGAAGGGGTCGCGCAGCTGGTCCGGCCGCTGGTCGGTGGCCGCATCGAAATTGCGGTGGAGGTTCACGATGGCGACTGCTTCACGGTCGCCGATATCGCGCAATTCGAGACCGCGCTGATCAACCTCGCCATCAACGCCCGCGACGCCATGGACGGCGAAGGCCGTCTCACCATTGCGGTCCGGAAAGTTCAGGGAATCCCCGACCTCCGCACGCAACCGGCGCGCGGCGGCGACTATGTCGCGATCTCCGTTGCCGACACTGGCAGCGGCATCGCGCCCGAAAACATCGAAGCCATCTTTGAGCCGTTCTTTACCACCAAGGAGGTCGGCAAGGGCACCGGCCTCGGCTTGAGCCAGGCCTTCGGCTTCGCAAAGCAGTCCGAGGGCGACATCGCCGTGACGAGCACCCATGGTGAAGGCGCGACCTTCACCATCTATCTGCCGCGGGCGCACAGCCCCGCGACAGATCAGGAAGCCGCGGCGCTGACCTATGAGGCCGCGGCCACCGGGCGCGGCTATCGCGTGCTCGTGGTGGAAGACGACGACGAGGTCGGCCGGTTCTCCACCGAGCTGCTGGAAGACCTCGGCTATGTCGTCCGCCGCGCCGCCAACGCCAATGCGGCGCTCGCCATTCTCGGCGAGAACGAGTTCGCCGTCGATCTCGTTTTCTCCGACGTCATCATGCCCGGCATGAACGGCGTCGAGCTCGCCGGCATCATCCGCGAACGCTATCCGGGCCTGCCCGTCGTGCTCACCTCTGGTTACAGCAACGTTCTCGCCGAGAACGCCGATCGCGGTTTCGAGCTGATCCAGAAGCCGTATTCGGTCGAAGCGCTGTCGCGCATCTTGCGCAAGGCAATCACGGCAAAGCCGTCGATGGCGCGATGAGTGTTATGGTCGCACGAAGCTGCCACAAACTCCGTAGTTGCGAGCGCAGCGAAACAATCCAAAATCTTTCCGCGGAAACAGTCTGGATTGCTTCGTCGCTGCGCTCCTCGCAATGACGGCGCTATCGCGCCGCTCCAACCCAACGGGCTTTTGAACAACATTGTGGACTGAAACTCGGGCCGAGACGCGGCAATCGCAGATAGCCGTCCGCGCTCGCGGGGGGAAGACATCGACATCGGCTTCCGCTATCGCTGCCGAATGAACCGACACATCTCAAGGATCGAACGTGCCGTCTAACGCCATCTGGGCCTGGAGCATCATCGTCGTCGCGACCGCAGGCGTCATCATCCGGCCCTTTCGCCTGCCGGAGGCGATCTGGGCCATCATCGGCGCCAGTGCGCTCGTGCTGTTCGGTCTGCTGCCCTGGCGGGATGCGCTCACCGGCATCGAGAAAGGCGTGGATGTCTATCTTTTCCTGATCGGCATGATGCTGATCGCCGAGCTGGCGCGGCTCGAAGGCCTGTTCGACTATCTCGCAGCGCTCGCCGTGGAACATGCCGGCGGCTCGCCGCAGCGGCTGTTCCTGCTGATCTACATTGTCGGCACGCTCGTCACCGTCCTGCTCTCGAACGACGCCACCGCGATCGTGCTGACCCCCGCCGTCTATGCCGCGACGCGTGCGGCCGGCGCCAAGCCGCTGCCTTATCTCTTCGTCTGCGCCTTCATCGCCAATGCCGCGAGCTTCGTGCTGCCGATCTCCAACCCCGCCAATCTCGTCGTGTTCGGCGCCCACATGCCTGCGCTCACCGAATGGCTGCGGCTGTTCGCCCTGCCCTCGGCGGCCTCGATCCTGCTGACTTATGTCGTGCTGCGCCTGACCCAGCACCGCGCCCTGAAGGAAGAGACGATCGCGCGCAGAGTGCCGCATCCCAAGCTCGGCTGCGGCGGCAAGCTGACGGCCATCGGCATCGTGGCGATCGGCGTCGTGCTGGTCACGGCCTCCGCGTTGGACAAGCAATTGGGCCTGCCGACCTTCGTTTGCGGCGTGGTGACAGCCGCAATCGTGCTGCTGCTCAACCGGCAATCGCCGCTCCCCGTGCTGCGCGGCGTCTCCTGGAGCGTGCTGCCGCTGGTCGGCGGATTGTTCGTGATGGTGGAAGCGCTGATCAAGACCGGCGTGATCGGGCAGCTCAGCGCGCTGCTGCATGAAGCTGTCGGACAATCCGTGACGAAGGCGGCCTGGAGCGTCGGCATCGCCACCGCGGTCGCCGACAACATCGCCAATAATCTTCCCGTCGGTCTCGTTGCCGGCTCGGTCGCCGCCAGCGATCACTTGCCCGCGCCGGTCGTGAGCGCCATCCTGATCGGCGTCGATCTCGGTCCCAATCTGTCGGTGACCGGTTCGCTCGCCACCATCCTGTGGCTGGTGGCGCTGCGGCGGGAGAAGATCGAAGTCGGCGCCTGGCCGTTCCTCAAGCTCGGACTGCTCGTGACGCCGCCGGCCCTGATCGCGGCCTTGGCGGCCGCGATCAGGTAACTTGCGAGATCAGTCGTTCTCGTAGCCGTAGACTTCCGGCAGGATGAAGATTGCGGCAAGCAATCCGATCAGCGGGAAGATCGCGACGAACAGCGTGGCATTCGCCTGCCCAATCGCCGCGAACAACGACGGGAACAGGAAGATCGCGAGGAACGACGGCAGCTTCACGAACATGTAGGCGAAGCCGCTGGCGGTGCCGCGATATTTCGGCTTGGCGACCATGGTCGGGATCGTCATGCAGTTGGAGGCATCCCAATAATGGCCCCACAGCATCGCGGCAGCCGCGAACGGCAGCAGGATCTTGTTGTCGGTGTAGAGCGCGAAGGCCGCGACCAGCAGCGAGACCAGCACGATCGAGAAGCCCGCGATCGAGATGCCGCGGTGGCCGATTTTCGGGGTCAGCAGCGGACCGACCCAGCCCGACACGGCAGCGAAGGAGAACAGCGCCATCGTCACCAGATTGATGCCGAGCACGCTCGACACGCCGACCATCACGAAGAGCACCGGCAGGTAGAACGCGAAGGTCGAGAACTCGCTGGCCTGCGCGAAGCAGGCGATCCAGCCGTAGATCGTGGCGCGCCAGCGGATCGGATCCTTCTTGAGGTCGGCGAGGAAGTCGCGGGTGGACACCTTGGGCACCTCCACGTCATGGTCCGGCAGCATGGCGAGGTCGTCGTTGAACATCTCGCGCGCGACCTGCTTGGCCTCGCGGTAGCGTCCCTTCTGCACCAGCCAGACCGCCGTCTCCGGCACGTCGTGCCGCATGATCAGGATGATCAGCGCCGGCAGCGCGCCGAGGCCGAGCGTCACCCGCCATAGCGTTTCGTGGTTGATGTCGAGCAGCAGGAAGATCACGATGACGCCGATCGTCAGGACCTCACCGACCGCGAACATGAATTGCCAGCGGTTGCCCATGACTTCGCGCTCACCCTTGGCCATGGATTCCATGATGTAGGTGTAGCCGGTCGAGATGTCCGAACCGAGCGGAACGCCGAGCAAGAAGCGGATCACGACGAGCCAGAACACATTGGGCACGAAGGCCTGCGCCAGCGCCAGCACGATGAACAGCACCATCGTCACCAGGAACATGACGCGGCGGCCGATCTTGTCGGAGAGCCAGCCGCCGAGCAGCGCACCGATCAGGGCGCCGCCTTGCGTACCGGCCGCGGCCAGGCCCAGCATCAGCGGATCGGGATTGAACTGCTCCTTGATGAAGATCAGCACGAAGGCGATCGAATAGAGATCCCAGGCTTCGACCAGGATCGAGGCCATCATCAGCCAGCCGACCTTGTTGCCCTTGGGACTGTAGTTCGTGATGAGGTAGCGGACCGCGGCTTCGCTCGCGGTCGGTTGTGGCATCGCCATCGTCGACATCTTTGGTCCTCTCTTCAAAACTTTCTTACGTGCCAAGCAGCGGCTCGATGCTGCAATCGAGCAGGCGCGGGTCGATCCCGACCTCCATGCCGGTGAACATCTCGCCCATGTAGTCGATCAGTGCATCGCTCGCCTTCACCGCGTCCTCGACGCGGCGGCCGGCGACCGCGGCGAGAATGGCGAGGTGACGATCGATCGTGCCTGACAGTTCGGCCTGTCCCGGCATGAACCGGTGGTGGATGTAGCCGATGCGCCGGTACAGCGTGTGTAACGGCCGTAGCGTGTGCACCAGAAACGGCTCGCCTGCCGCCTCCAGCACCAGCGCGTCGATGCGGCGGTCAATACTGTTGAACTCGTCGAGGGTCAGAGTGGCGCGGCGCTCGCGCAAAAGGCGCTCAATATGCAGCGCCTGATTGCGGTGCGAGAGGCTGGCGCGATCGGCCGCAAGCCGGATCACGAAGCGCTCCATGTCGCGGCGCAAGGCCAGCAGCATGCGCTCGCGTGCCAGATCGATCGGCGCAATGCGCAGACCGTGGCGCGGTCGGATGATGATCAACGTATCGGCGGAGAGACGATTGACGGCGTGATGAACCGGCGTACGGCCGAAGCCGGTGATGTGCTGCAATTCCAGCATCGTCATGAATTGGCCGGGCTTGAGCTCGCAATGGACGAGCAGCTCTTCGATCCTCTGATAGGCCAGCTCGAAGAAGTTGAGACGATTGCGCCGGGAGGGCTTGCCCTCGCCGTCGTCGTTCCTCACCACCTCGAGCGCGCGCTTGCGCGTTGCCATGTCGTCTCTCCCTCAGCCCGCGCCGTCGTTGCAGGGCGGCCGCCTTATTGGTGATATCCCTAAAACATGTTGTGATATATTACAAGCGGGCGTAAGACTTCGCATGCGCCCGCACCATGTTGCGGTGCGGAATGACAACAAGACGGCGCTGCGCGCGCCTGCGACGGGAGGAGTATTGCCGTGAAGATCACGTCGATAGAGACGCTGCGCACCGAAGAATTCTCCAACGTCATCTGGGTGCGCGTCCACACCGACACGGGCATGATCGGCCTCGGTGAAACCTTTTATGGCGCCGGCGCAGTCGAGGCGCAGATCCACGACACCTTTGCCGGCCGCCTGCTCGGCCGCAATCCGCTGCACATCGAGGCGATCCATCGCGACATGCTGAACCTGCCGATGGCGCAGTCGTCCACCGGCGTCGAATATCGCGCGGCTTCGGCAATCGACATTGCGCTGTGGGACCTGTTCGGCAAGGTCTGCAATCAGCCGGTCCACCAGATGCTCGGCGGCCTCTGCCGCGACAAGCAGCGCATCTACAACACCTGCGCCGGCACCCAATATGTCCGCTCCACCAATATCAGCCCGGTCGCGAACTGGAATCTTGGCGCTGCCAAAAGTCCCTACGAAGACCTCGACGGCTTCATGCACCGCGCCGACGCGCTTGCCGAAAACCTGCTGGAGAGCGGCATCTCCGCGATGAAGATCTGGCCGTTCGATCCGGCGGCGCAGGAGAACAAGGGTCTCTACATCTCCGCCGCGCAGATGAAGCAGGCGATCGAGCCGTTCGAGAAGATCCGAAAGACGGTCGGCGACAAGATGGAGATCATGGTCGAGCTTCACTCGCTGTGGAACCTGCCAACCGCAAAACAGATCGCGCGCGCGCTCGAGCCCTACAAGCCGACCTGGTACGAAGACCCGATCCGTATGAACTCGCCGCAGGCGCTGGCCGAATATGCCCGCTGCACCGACGTCTGGGTCTGCGCCAGCGAGACGCTGGGCTCGCGCTTCCCCTACAAGGACATGCTCGACCGCGACGCTATGCATGTGGTGATGGCGGATCTGTGCTGGACCGGCGGCCTCACCGAGGGCCGCAAGATCGCGGCGATGGCCGAGACCTATCACCGGCCCTTCGCACCGCACGACTGCATCGGCCCGATCGGCTTCATCGCTGCCATCCACATGTCGTTCAGCCAGCCCAACACATTGATCCAGGAATCCGTGCGCGCCTTCTACAAGGGATGGTACAATGAGCTCGTGACCACCATGCCCACGATCAAGGATGGTTTTGTCTATCCAATGGAAGGCCCCGGCCTCGGCGTCGACCTTCTGCCTGCCGTCTTCGACCGCTCCGATCTGACCGTGCGCCGTTCCAACGTCTGAGGATTCTTGAGATGAGCACCGCCCTCTTCGATCTTTCCGGCCGCACCGCGCTCGTGACCGGCTCCTCCCGCGGCCTCGGCCGCGCCATTGCCGAGGGCATGGCCAAGGCCGGCGCCAAGCTGATCATCAACGGCGTCGATCCCAAGCGTGTCGAGCAGGCCGTCGCCGAGTTTCGTGCCGCCGGACATCAGGCGGAAGGCGCCCCGTTCAATGTCACCGACGAGCCTGCGATCGTCGCCGCCTTCAACGACTTCGACAAAAAGGGCATCGCGGTCGACATCCTCGTCAACAATGCCGGCATCCAGCACCGCAAGCCGCTGGTGGAGTTCACCACCGACGAGTGGCGCAAGGTGATCGAGACCAACCTCACCAGCGCCTTCGTCATCGGCCGCGAAGCGGCCAAGCGCATGATCCCGCGCAAGCACGGCAAGATCATCAATATCGGCTCGCTCGGCAGCGAGCTCGCGCGTCCCACGATTGCGCCTTACACCGCCGCCAAGGGCGGCATCAAGAACCTGACCCGCTCGATGGCGGTGGAATGGGCCCAGCACGGCATCCAGGCCAACGCGATCGGCCCCGGCTATATGCTGACCGACATGAACGAGGCGCTGGTCAACAACACTGATTTCAACAACTGGCTGATGGGCCGCGTTCCCTCCAAGCGCTGGGGCCGACCGGACGAGCTGGTGGGCGTTGCGATCTTCCTGGCGTCGGAGGCCTCGACCTATGTCAACGGCCAGATCATCTATGTCGATGGCGGCATGATCGCCGCGATGTGAGCCGCGAAACGCTGAGGGAGCCAACCATGCACGCCGTCGTCATTCACGCACCGAAAGATCTGCGGATCGATAGCTATCCAGATGCAGCGCCCGGTCCGGGCGAAGTCCGCGTCAAGATCGCGAACGGCGGCATCTGCGGCTCCGATCTGCACTACTATCATCACGGTGGCTTCGGTGTCGTGCGCATCCAGCAGCCGATGGCGCTGGGGCACGAGATCGCGGGCGTGGTCGCGGCCATCGGTGACGGCGTCACGAACGTGAAGCCGGGCACTCGGGTCGCGGTCAATCCGAGCAAGCCGTGCGGCCGGTGCCTGCATTGCCAGGAGGGTATGCGCAACCAGTGCCTCGACATGCGCTTTCTCGGCAGCGCGATGCGCTTTCCCCATGTGCAGGGCGGCTTTCGCGAATTCATCACGGTCGATGCGGCGCAGGCCGTTGCGATCGCCGACAAGCTGTCGCTGGCGGAAGCCGCGGTCGCCGAGCCGCTCGCGGTGTGCCTGCATGCCGGCAAGCAGGCCGGGCCCCTGCTCGGCAAGCGCGTGCTGATCACCGGCTGCGGCCCGATCGGCGCGCTGATGATCCTGGTCTCGCGCTTCGGCGGCGCGGCCGAGATCGTGGTCACCGACGTCGCGGAGGCGCCGCTTGCGGTCGCCAGGAAGCTCGGGGCCAGTCATGCCATCAATGTCGCGGCCGACGCCGCGGCGCTCGATCCGTGGCGCACCGGCAAGGGTGTGTTCGACACGCTGTTCGAAGCCTCGGGCAACCAGGCCGCACTCCGCACCGCGCTCGACGTGCTCAGGCCGGGTGCCACGTTGGTGCAGCTCGGCCTGGGCGGCGAAATGACGCTGCCGATCAACTCCATCGTCGCCAAGGAATTGCAGCTGCGCGGCACCTTCCGCTTCGATCCCGAATTCGAGCTGGCGGTGCGGCTGATGGGCGAAGGCCTGATCGACGTCAAGCCGCTGATCACGGCGACCATGCCGTTCGAGAACGCGGTCGCAGCGTTCGAGCTCGCCAGCGACCGCTCGCAGTCGATGAAGGTGCAATTGACGTTCTGATCGATGAGCGCTGCTATTGGTTCTCGATCAGCCGGTCGCTGACCAGCCGCACGGCGCCCCGTTTCCAGGAATAGTCCGCGCCCAGGCGCAGGCCGCTGTCGCCGCGTGCCAGCACCGCGCCGGTCCTGGCATCGCGCACCTGGAAGCCGAGCGTGTATTCGGTGCGGCTGACCCGCCGCACCACCCCGATCAGAGACTGATCCGCACCGAGCCCTTGCGCCATCGCCGCTTCGCAGCCGCCGCAGTCGCGTAAAGCGCGTGCCTTTACCGCCTCCTCGTTCGCGCTGCCGACATCGACGAGGCGGTAGCGGCCGGATTGGCCAAGGGCATCGCGCACACTGCCGGTCACTTCGGCCAGATAGGATGCATCTGCGGCCGCGAGACCGGCGGCCGGCGCCGCGGTCTTGTCCTCGAGCTCGAATTCGAACACCGCCAGCGCGATCGGCGCGGGTGCGCCGAGCGCGGCCATGATCTCGCGGGACACGAAGATCTCGGCACGCTCCCATGATTCATCATTGTCGCCGCGGAAGGTGTAGAGCTTGTCCATCACGACCTTCCTGGCGCCAACGTCGATCACGGCGACCTTGGCCCATTGCACCAGTGTGCTCGTCTTCTGGATGCCGCCGATCACCTTGAACGCCGCGCCGTCCTGGGCCGAGGGCACGAGCCGGTAGCGCCGGTCTCCGCCGATATCTTGCCGGAGCGCGGCCATGAAGGCCGCCAGCCGTCGCTCGTGGGCGGCGGTCTGGTTGGCAGGCTCCGCTGACGTATCGGTATAACTGAAATCGTCCATGGCGACGCCGACGGCAGTCTCGGCACCGAGCGCATAAGCCGCCGGAAGGACGACAAGGAGACAGACTGAGAGGATCAACCGGCGCAGGTGCATAAATGTGCCTCGTATGACGGAGCGGCGCACAATCTGGACGGCGTAATCAGGGCTCGCAGCAGCGCCGGTCCCGGCGATGACCGGGAAAATTTCACGACGGTGCACCGCACTCACGCCTGACGGCTTTGCGCTAGGTGCGTTCTGCCGTTTAATGCGGGCGCGACAACCCGTTCGCACCAGGTGCCCGCCGATGTGGAACCGCCCGAGGTTCGATCTCAAAGTCCGTCTGACGTTGCGCGTGGCCGCGATATCGGCCGCCTGCTTCGCCGTTATCTCCGCCTATTTCCTGATTACGGCCGACCGCGCGGCGCATGCGCGCCTCGACGACATCGCCGCCATCGTCGCCAAGACGCTGGAGCTACAGCAGGGCAAGATCCAGTGGGTCGCCAGCCCGCGCTCGGACTTTCCCAACCTCGACCCCGTTTCGGCCTATGTGATGACGCCCGGCCTGTGCCTGGCATTCCGCGGCACGAGCGGCGACATCCTCCAGCGCTTCTGCAGCGGCGCGCCCGCCCCGGCAAACCCACCGCCGCAAGCCTTCACGGCCTTCTATCGCAGCCTGTTCGACCCCGGCCGCGAAGCGGCACGGCCTGTGATCGTGCGCGGAGCGAAGCTTGGCGACGCCGTGGTCTCGGTCGAGCCGGCCGTGCAGACGGCGGAGGCCTGGCACGAGGCCGGCCGCCTGATGCTGGCGCTGGCGATCGCGCTGCCGCTGCTCTGCGCCCTGGTCTACGCCGCGCTGGCACGCGCGCTGCGCCCCACCCGCATGATCCGCACCGGCCTGGAGCGGATTGCCGCCAACGACCTCACCACGCGGCTGCCGCCGTTCGACCTTGCCGAGCTCTCCGCGATCCGCGACGGCTTCAACCATCTCGCCGAAAGCCTCGAGACCGCACTTGCCGAACGCAGCGAGCTGACGCGGAAGCTGATCGCGCTCCAGGACGAGGAGCGCCGCCATCTCGCGCGCGAGCTGCATGACGAGTTCGGCCAGTCGCTCGCCGCCATCCGGGCGCTCGCCTCCTCCGCCCGCCAGACCGCCGCGCAGGACTGCCCTTCCTTGCTTGGCGAATGCGACGGCATCGCGCGGACCGCAACCGGCATGATGGAGACGTTGCGCGGCACACTGTTCCGGCTGCGGCCGCCGGATGTCGAGGAGCTCGGGCTCGTCGCCAGCCTCGAAGGCCTGGTCGCGGGCTGGAACGGGCGCAGCCGCGGCGAGACGCGCTTCTCGATCCGGTTCGACGGCGCATTCGAGACCCTGCCGGCCACGATCAGCGCCAGCCTCTACCGGATCGTGCAGGAGGCGCTCACCAATGCCGCCAAGCATGCCGTCGCCACGCGGGTCAGCCTGGAATTGACGATGGGGGCGAGCGAGATCGCGCTTGCGATCGACGATGACGGACGCGCGACCGATCCCGTCGCGAAATCCGGAATGGGCCTGCTCGGCATGCGCGAGCGCGTCGCGGCCTTGCGCGGCCAATTGAGCTTCGAGGCCAAGCCGAACGGCGGCTCCGCACTGCGCGTCGTCATTCCGCTCGCAGCCGCCGATCGGCCGCCGCTGGAGCACGCCGCATGAGCGCGGCCGGCGCGACCATTCTGCTGGTCGACGACCATTCCGTCGTCCGCGAGGGCTATCGCTCCGTGCTCCAGAAGCAGCCGGGACTTCGCGTCATCGCCGAAGCCGCCGACGGCGCCGAGGCCTATCGTCTCTACAAATCGGAGGCGCCCGACCTCGTCATCATGGATCTGAGCATGCCCGGCATCGGCGGCATCGAGGCGGTCAGGCGCATCAGGCAGTGGGACAAGGGCGCGAGGATCCTCGTCTTCACCATGCACGAGAATGCCGGCTTTGCCGTGCAGGCGATCCGCGCCGGCGCCAGGGGCTACGTCACGAAGACCAGTCCGCCGGAGACGCTGGTGCGCGCCGTGATGGACGTGCTTGCCGGCAAGATTGCGATCAGCCCCGACATCGACCATGAGCTCGCGCTGAGCCGGCTGGCTGGGGAAAGCTCTGCCGCCGACGTCCTCACGCCGCGCGAGTTCGAGGTGCTGCGGCTGCTGCTCGCCGAGAATACGACAGAGGAGATCGCCGAGACGCTCCATGTCAGCCCGAAGACGGTGGCGAACCTGCATTCCCTGATCAAGGACAAGCTCGGCGTCGGATCCGACATCGAGCTGGTCCGGCTGGCGCTGCGCCAGGGCATCTTGACGGAGGTCGATCTCGGCGAGGCCTGATTGCTCAAGCCAGATAGCGCGTGAGATAGCCTTCCATCGCGTAGAGCGCACAAAGCGCAAGGCTCGACCACACGGCGGCGGTGAAATACAGGAACATCCAGGTCAGCTCGCCCTTCCAGTGCGCGATGTCGTGGGTCACGACCCAGCGCGTCGAGACGTCATGCAGGCCTTCGAGGAAGCCGAGCAACCGGTTGCCCTCTTCATACCCTGCCCGCCAGCGGCTGAGATACATCGGCACGTCGACGGTGACGAGGAAGGCCAGGAAGCAGGCGATGCCGACGATGCCGGCAATCAGCGCCCAGCGCACCGGCCCCTGGAATTCCGGCATCAGCCGGCACAGCGCGATGCCCGCGAGGAAGAATGTCACCGCCCACAGCGAGTTCTCGATCGCGTTGAAAAGGAAGTTTGTCGTCACCACCGCATACCAGGAGAAGCACTCCGCGATGATGATGATGGGCACGATCACCCACGCGATGTTCACAACCGTCTCGGCGCCCGTCATGGTCCCGAGTTGATGCAGGATGACCGCCCATTGCGCCGCGAAGCACAGTTCGGCCACGGTCGCGACCGTGCGGCCGACGAAGACGCTGGAGAGCCAGGTGTCGAACAGACAGATGCGCTGCACGTCGGCGCGCGGCAGGAACGAGCGGAAGGCGCAGCCGAAGACATAGCCGGCGCAGAGCAGGAACATCAGTCCGATGTCGGAGCCGCCACTGATGCTGCCGGCGGACGTGGGATAGAACGCGCGGTACAGCATGAACCAGGCGAGAATGTTGGCAGCACTGACCAGCGTCAGGGACCCCCACCACCACGCGAGGGGATTTGTCCGCGCCTGCCACTGCAACATGAATCGCTCCGCTGTAATCGATATGACATTCAGTCGTAATAATCCTGTCACAACAACCCACGGAATCACGACGAGAATCTGTGTGCGGCGGAGCTCGTCGCGCACATTTTATCCGCACGGGCAACGCCGCCGCGTGTCCGGATAGTGGACACAAAATACAATTTTATGAATCTATTGGACAACCGCCCCGACCGGGTTCATTAATCCTGGATGGCCAAAACCGCGTCCAAACCGATCCGCGCCTCCTCGTCCGCTGCCGCCGTGCTGGCGGACAGCATCGACGACGCCGCGTTCGCGACGACGCTGGCAAAGGGTCTCGTGGTGCTCGAAGCGTTCAAGGCGGGAGCGACGCAGCTCGGCAACATGGAGCTGTCGACGCTGACCGGGATTCCGCGTCCAACGGTGGCGCGGCTGACGCATACGCTCGCCGAGCTCGGCTACCTCCGCTACGATTCCGAACGCGCCAAATATCGCGTCGGCGCGCGCGCCCTTCGCATGGCGCATCCGCTGCTCGCCGACATGCAGTTCCGCCAGGTCGCGCGGCCCATGATGCAGGAGCTCGCGCAAAGCGTGCGCGGCACGGTCTCGATCGGCCTGCTCGATGCGACCTCCATGATCTATGTCGAGACTGCGCGCTCCGGCGACGTCGGCCCGCACGTCCCCGACATCGGCATGCCCATTTCCGTGGTGATGACGGCGATGGGCCGTGCCGCGGCGGCGACCTTGCCGCAGGCCGATGCCGCGCTGCTCGAAGAGCGCATTGCAAGCGAGGATACCGAGCTGTGGTTGGCCTTCCGCGAGACATACCGCGCCGGCCTCGCACAATGCATCAGCCGCGGCTTCTGCACCTGCTTCGGCGAGTACATCGCCTCGATCCATGCCGTCGCCGCGCCGCTGTTTCATGCGCGTGAGGCGAAGCAGGCCTTTTCGATCAATTGCGGCATCCCCGCATTCCGGCTCCAGCCCGGCCAGCTGGAGGGCGAGATCGGCCCGCGCATTGCCGCTCTTGCCGACAGCATCCGCACCATGATTGGGGCGGCACCGGCGACCGAAACACAAAAGCAGAACAAGAAGAGCGCCAGGCGATGAACAAGACAATCGGCGCTCCGCCATCGGGAGGCCACCATGACCATCACACGGCGAACATTTTTGGGCACCCTCGCTCTTTCGATATCCGGACTTCCATTCGCCGCACGCGCTGAGGACGCCTGGCCGTCGCGTATGGTGCGGCTGATCTCGCCTTACGGGCCCGGCGGCTCCAACGACATCTCGCTGCGGCTGCTGGCCGAAGAGTTCGGCCGCAACCTGCACCAGCAATTCATCGTCGAGAACAAGCCGGGCGCCGGCACGCGCATCGCCAACGACACGGTCGCGCATGCGCCGGGCGACGGCTATACCCTCCTCTATGTCGCGGCCCCCTATGCGACCGCCGAAGCGCTGTTCGGCAAGCTGACCTATGAGCGCAAGGATCTGCAGCCCGTCGCCATGGCTGTGATCGCGCCACTGTTCCTGATCATCAGCGCGGACGCGCCGTTCAAGACGCTCCCCCAATTGATCGCCTACGGCAAATCGAAGCCGGATGGCCTGACCTTCGCCTCGCCCGGCGCCGGATCGCAGCCGCATCTTGCCGGCGAACTCCTGTTCAGGGATGCCGGTGTCAAGGGGCTCAACATTCCCTTCCGTGGCGATGCGGCGTCCTACACCGAGCTGCTCGCCGGCCGCGTCGATGCCACGCTGACGGCGCTGCCGACCGCACTGCCCTACATCCAGAGCGGCAAGTTCATCGTGCTCGGCGTCGCCTCGGCCGAACGCAGCGCGCTTTACCCGCAGGCGCCGACCCTGCGCGAGCAGGGTTTTCCCAACGTGGCCGCGGCCGGCTGGTACGGCTTCATGGCGCCTTCGACGACGCCGCGGGCGATCGTCGACAAGCTGCAGGCCGAAGTCTTGCGCGCGCTGGCCGAGCCGGCGATCAAGGACAAGCTGACGGCCCAGGGCCTCGAAGTGCGCGCGGGCACCGCGGCCGAATTCGGCCAGTTCATCGACAACGAAACAAGAAAGTGGACCGGGCTGATCCGCGAGGCCGGCCTCAAGGGCGAGTGACAGTCACGAACAGGGAATGGAAATGAAAAACGTACTTCTCAAACGTGTCGCGGCAGTCGCGATCCTTCTCGCGCTATCGATCCCGGCGGCACAGGCCCAGAAGAAATACGATCCCGGCGCATCCGACACCGAGATCAAGGTCGGCCAGACCGTCCCGCTCAGCGGGCCGGCCTCGGCCTATGCCGTCATCGGCAAGACCCAGGCCGCCTACATGAAGATGATCAACGACCAGGGCGGCGTCAACGGCCGCAAGGTCAATCTGATCCAGTATGACGATGCCTATTCGCCTCCGAAGACGGTTGAGCAGACCCGCAAGCTTGTCGAAAGCGACGAGGTGCTGCTGACCTTCCAGATCATTGGCACGGCGCCCAATGTCGCCGTGCAAAAATATCTCAACGCCAAGAAGGTCCCGCAGCTCTTCGCGGCAACGGGCGCGGCGCGTTTCACCGATCCGAAGAACTTCCCCTGGACCATGGGCTTCAATCCGTCCTACCTCGTCGAGGGCCGGATCTACGCGCAATATCTTCTGAAGAACCATCCGAACGCCAGGATCGGCGTGCTCTATCAGAACGACGATCTCGGCAAGGATTACCTCGCCGGCTTCAAGGCAGGTCTCGGTGACAAAGCGAAGATGATCGTCGCCGAGACGTCCTACGAGATCACCGAGCCGACCATCGACTCGCAGATCCTGCGGTTGAAGGATGCCGGTGCCGATGTGCTGTTCAGCGCCACCACGCCGAAACAGGCCGCGCAGGCGATCAAGAAGGTGGCCGAGATCGGCTGGAAGCCGCTGCACATCATCGACATCAACGCCTCCTCGGTCAGCGCGGTGCTGAAACCTGCCGGACTCGACAACGCCAAGGGCGTCGTCAGCGTCGGTTATGTCAAGGATTCAGCCGATCCCGAATGGAAGGACGATCCCGGCATGAAGCGATATCTCGCCTTCATGGCCAAGTACTACCCGGAGGGCGACAAGGATTCGAACCTGAACGTCTACGGCTATATCACCGCGCAGCTGCTGGTGCAGGTGCTGAAGCAATGCGGCGACGATCTCACGCGCGAGAACGTGATGCGCCAGGCCGCCAGCCTGAACAACATCGCACTCGACCTGACGCTGCCGGGCATCTCGGTGACGACGACGCCGACGGACTACCGCGTCAACAAGCAGTTCCAGATGGTGCAGTTCGACGGCCAGCGCTGGCAGAAACTCGGCGACATCGTCACGGACGACGCGAAGGAATGAAGCGCCCCTCATCCCGAGGGGCGCGCGCCTTGAAGAAGGCTTCACCAATGGTCCTCGTGCTTCGAGGCGGCCGCTCCGCGGCCTCCTCCGCATGAGAGAGGAAGTGGCTGCTCGCCCTACCTCTTCATCCCACTCACATAGGCCGCGAGCTTGTCGAGTGTCTGGTAGCCGTATTCGACGGCACCGAAGTTGATCATGCCGTCGCGCTGCGCCGCGCTCGACGCCAGCTGCCGCATCATCAGAACCGTCTTGCCGTTGCTCTGCTCGGCGAAGGTGACGGTGAAACGGAACATTCCGGGATCCTCGTCCTGGTCGGTACCGTGATCCATCTCCATCAGCGACGGCCGTTCGATGCGGCGAAAGCGCATGCGGTTCGGGTAGACCGTGCCGTCCGGGCCGATCATGTTGAAGCGCCAGACGCCGCCGACCCGCACGTCGATCTCGAAGGTCTCGAGCTTGAAGCCCTTCGGGCCGAACCATTGCGGCAGATGCTTCGGGTCGGACCACGCTTCGAACACCAGATCGCGCGGCGCGTCGATCACGCGCGACATCACGATCTCACGGTCGAGCGACCATTGCGACAGAGCGGGATTGGCAGAATTCGTCATCGTCAGGAACCTTTCCGTCTGGTTGTCTTGTCGATCGGCTTGTTACTTGTCTTGGTCGCCCGTTTGGCAGCCGCCCGCTCTTTCTTCAGCTTCATTACATAGGTTTCGAAGCGATCGAGCCGCGCCTCCCAGATCGCACGCTGGTGCTGGAACCAGTCCTCCGCAGTGAGGAGCGCGTCAGGACTGAGGCGGCAGGTGCGCACGCGGCCGGATTTCTCCGACAGGACGAGACCGCTCGTCTCCAGCACATGGATGTGCTTCATGAAGCTCGGCAGCGCCATCGCGAAGGGATCGGCGAGTTCGCCGACCGACGCCTCGCCGGCGCAGAGCCGCATCACGATCGCCCGCCGGGTGGGATCGGCAAGGGCCGCGAAAACCTGATCGAGCCGGGATAGTTGGTTAGCCATGGGGCTAACTATAGGGCTGCCATGATCTCGCGTCAACAATTGTTAGCCAATTAGCTAAGTTAATTTTGCCCGACTGGTAGCCTGGATGAAGGGAAGCGTAATCGGGGCCGCTCGCTCGGCTGCGGCACTTTCCGGGTTGCGCTTCGCTCCATCCGGGCTAACGGACCATTCGCGCGGAACCCACCACGCGCAATCGTGAATAGGGAGGATCGGCCCTTCCCACTACAAGAGACTGGGGGCGCATCGAATCTTGCGCCAGAGCCGTGTCGTCTGTTGTCACCTCATCGTATCTCACCCGACGGGCGCTCGCCCGGGCCGCGCTCGTTCCCCTTGCGCTTGCATGGCCGCGCGGGGCCGCCGCGGATTCCGACATGATCGCGCAGATGCGCGACATCGTTGCGAACGAACTGACGCCGACCGCGACGCCGGACCAGCCGGGCGGTCTCGCCGCTGCACTTTATGCCGGCAGCCATGTCGAGTACTTCAATTACGGCTTTGCCGACAGCGCCACGCGAAGGCCGGTCACGCCGGACACGCTGTTCAACCTCGGTTCCCTACGCAAGCCGTTTGAGGCGACGCTGGTTGCGCTCGGCACCCTCCGCGGCGAACTGCGGCTCGACGATCGTCTGGCGAAATATCAGCCGGAGCTCACCGGCGACTATGTTCGCCGCATCACTGTCGGCGAACTCGTCACGCACACCTCAGGCATGCTGCTGCCGACCGATCATCCGCCGTGGCCGAGCGACACGTTTTCCCGCGCGCAGCTCATCGACATGTTCAACAGCTGGAGACCGCAAGCCGGCGAAGCGCCCGGCAAGCAGCGCGTCTACAGCCACGCCGGCTACGTGCTGCTTCAACTCGTGCTCGAGCGCTGTTACGGCGCTCCGATCGCAACCCTGTTTGAACAACACATCCTCAAGCCGATCGGCATGGATGCGACCTCCGTGCCCGAACGCGGCGAGGACAGCCGTGCCGTCATGGACGACGCCTGGATGCAGCTCGCGGTCCAGGGCTACTCGGATCAGGGCATGGCAATCGGCCCCATCGGCAACCAGCAGAGTTATTTTGATTTCCCCGGCACCGGCCAGATGTTTTCTTCGCCGCGGGATCTCGCCGCATTCGTTGCGGCCTGCGTCGATGGGCGGTCGACCGAGCCTCACTTGCGCGAGGCCCTGCGGATGACGCAGCACGAGATTTTCCGCGTCGACGACAAGTTTGGGCAGGGAATGGCCTGGGAGACGGTGCGTCTGCCGGGCGTCACCGTCGTCGACAAGCCGGGTGGGCTCAACAACGCCTCTGGCTATATCGGCCTGGTGCCGGCGCAGCGGATCGGGATCGTCCTGCTCGCCAATCGGGGCGAATATCCGCACGAGATCGCGCGCTACAGGATCCTGCCAGCATTGGCGCATCTGGTGGCATCGCACTGAGTCCGCCTAGCGAAAAACAGAAAGCCCCGGCTAAGCCGGGCTTTCCACGCCAGGTCGGAACGGGAATGCTCAGTACCTGGCAACGACGGGTCCGCCGAACTTATAGTTCACGCCGACGCGCACGATGTTCGATTTGAGATCGACCGAGTGGGTGAAGACGTTGGTCGGAAACGCGCCGCCAAGCAGATTGGTGCTGGTCACGGTGCTGCGTCCGAGGTCGACGTAGAGATATTCCGCCTTGAGCGACCAGCCACCGCCGAAGGCATATTCGGTGCCGACACCTGCGGTCCAGCCCAAGCGTGTGTCGCGGAACGCGGCCGACTCAGTCGCCGCAGCGAACGTGTCCACGAAGTTGAAAATGCCCTTCACCTCGGCGATCGCCGCACCGCCGGTGGCGTAGAGCAGCCAGGTCGGAGCAGCGAGGAAACCGATGCGGCCGCGGATGGTGGCGAGCCAGTCGGCCGAGACCGACGACGACACGGTGAAGCCGGTCGGTGCGCAGCACGGATAGAGCGCCGAACCCGTCGCACTGCCCTTGAAGCCGAAATAGTTGATATCGCCTTCCAGGCCGAGCACGGCGTTGTTGAGTTGCCAGTTATAGCCGGCGGTAAGACCGCCGGTGACGCTGGAGCTGTTGACACGCTGGGCGCCGACTGCAGCAATCGCGGTAACACTGGTGTCCGCGAAATAGCCGGCGGGATCGAACGCGGTCGAGGTGGCCGGATCGGCGCTGCCCCATTGCCCGCCGACATTGCCGCCGACGTAAAAGCCGGTCCAGCTGTAGGCCGTCGCCATCATCGGCGCCTTGGTGTAGTGCGCCGCGAGGTCGGCCGCCTGCACGGATGCGGAGCCCAAAACAACCGCGGCAACCGCCAGCAAAAACTTCTTCATTCCAGTCTCCTTGCCCCGCGCGATTGATCTCGCGTTTCGAATGCGCGGGCGGAAGTTGTCCGGCGCAGATTGGGCATAGGCTGCCGGTCCCTCGCCGTCTTGGGCTGCGGCGAAGTTCATAGGGACTGTGACGTAGCGTGAGCCGTGCGGCACGCGAACGCGTGACGGGTGTGACTGGAGGGCCACGCGTCATCCCTCCTCCGTGACGCGCGACGCACACCACTGTCGCATCGCGACAACCCGCGCGCGATCCGACGCTCCGCGTCTCAGACCGAACGCGTCAGTCCGCCGTCGACGCGGATGTTCTGTCCCGTGATATAGGCCGCGCCATCGGACGCCAGGAACGAGATCGTCGCGGCGATCTCCTCGACCTTGCCGTAGCGCCGCATCGGCACGCTGTCGCGGCGTGCATCCAGCTGCGGCAGGCTGTCGATCCAGCCCGGCAGCACATTGTTCATCCGGATGTTGTCGGCGGCATGGGTGTCGGTGAAGATCTTCGTGAAGGCGGCGAGGCCAGCGCGGAACACCGCAGAGGTCGGAAACATCGCGCTCGGCTCGAACGCCCAGGCGGTCGAGATGTTGATGATGGCGCCGCCCTTCTGCGTCTGCATGATCGGCATCACCAGCCGGGTCGGACGGATCACGTTGAGCAGATAGGTGTCGAGGCCGGTGTGCCACTGCTCGTCGGTGATCTCGGTGATCGCCGCCCGGGGGGCCCATGGCCCGCGCTGTTGACGAGCACGTCGATGCGTCCCCATCGGGCAAGCGCCCCGTCCACAAGCCGCTTCAGATCGTCGTTCGACTTGTTGGAACCGGTGATCCCTAACCCACCGAGCTCGGCTGCCAGCGCCTCGCCCTTGCCGGAAGAAGACAGGATGGCGATGCGAAAGCCGTCGGCTGCGAGCCGGCGCGCAGCCCCTGCCCCCATGCCGCTGCCGCCGGCGGTCACGAGTGCGACCTTCTCTGCTGCCATCTCTGCTGCCATGAGCGATCATCCTTTGTGATATCGTGGAGGCGAGCCGTGGGCCCGGCCTATCATGAGGCCTTCTACCGCCGGACCGGCCGGAAGGTCCACCGTCGAAGGCGACTTGAAAGATGAGCGATTTGGAGATCCGCAATTTGCGCCCCGAGGAGATCGCCATCGCCGTCGACTGGGCCGCGGCCGAGGGCTGGAATCCGGGCCTCTCCGACGCCGCCTGTTTCGCGATCCCGGACGCGAAGGGCTTCTTCGTCGGCGAGATCGACGGCGAGCCGGTCGCGACCGTCTCCTGCGTCAACTACGACGATCGCTTCGCGTTTCTCGGCTTCTACATCGTGCGATCGGGTTTTCGCGACAGAGGCCACGGCCTGCGCATGTGGAACGCGGCGATCGCGCATGCGGGCGCTCGCGTGATCGGCCTCGACGGCGTCGTGGCACAGCAGGACAATTACAGAAAGTCCGGCTTCCAGCTTGCTCACGCCAATGTCCGCTATGGCGGCTTCGTCGCCGCGCCATCGAGGCCGCCCGCCGATGTCGTTGCGCTCGACACGATCCCGCTCGCGCTCGTTGAAGCCGACGATGCAACGGTTTTTCCGGCTCCGCGCAGTGCCTTCCTGCGTGCCTGGATCGGCACATCAGGACATGTCGGGCGCGCGCTGCTGCGCGACGGCAAGCTCGCTGCATGGGGCGTGATCCGGCCGTGCCGGATCGGCCGCAAGATCGGCCCGCTCGTCGCCGACGACCGCGCGGCGGCGGAAGCGATCGTGCAGGCCTTGCTGGAAAGCGCAAACGGCGGCGAGATCTTCCTCGACGTCCCCGCCGTCAATCGCGAGGCGATTGCGCTTGTGGAATCACTCGGGCTGAAGCCGGTGTTCGAGACGGCGCGGATGTACACGGGGCCGATCGCGCCGCTGCGGACCGACCGCGTCTTCGGCGTGACCAGTTTTGAGCTGGGCTAGCTGAGCCGAACTCGCTGCTCAGTAGCAGCGCATGATGTTGACGGTGTGCTCGCCGCCGCCGCGGCCGGGCACAGTGACCTGCTCCGTCGGACAGCTCGGCACGTAGGGCCGGTCTGACGGCACCACGTTGGGCGGGAAGCGATGCGTCCAGTCCCAGGGAACGTCGTACGTATAGGTGTAGCGCACGTCGCTGGAGACGGGTTGGGCGGTCTCGGCGAAAGGCTGGCCGTAGCCAGCATTGTCATAGTAGAACCCGCCGCCGCCCGGCCAGTAGACCCAGGGCGTGTTGCGGCCACGGAACCTGGCGCCCGGCGCAATCGGCGGACGCGCCGCCGGACCGGAAGGCGTGGCGGCATGCGCGACGGTGCCACCGGGCCTGGCAAAACCGACGCTGGGGGCAAGGAGCAGCGCGGCTGCGCTGAGCGAGGCGAGCAACGCCCCAAATGATCTCGACATCATGATACGCACCAACTCGTTTGGCTTCGCGAATAGCGGCTCCCCACCGCACGCTAGGCCGGGCTGTCGCCCACCCGCAAACGTATAATTAATTATTGGTTAAGGCACGGGATGAACAGGGAACAAGCTGCGGCAAGACGCCCGGGATTCCGGCTGATGTCGCTCGTGTTCCCGGGAAACGGACTTCATAACCAGTTGATCGGAGTTGATCGCTTCGGCCGACAACACCCGGAACGCTCCCGCACTGCGGTCGTTGGCTCCCGACACCAGCAAGGAGCATCTCCAATGCAGAACAAATCGAAACTCCTCTGCCTGATCACGGCTTCCCTCGTCGCGGGCACGACGGCCGCCTCGGCCCAGGGCTATGATTGGAACGGATCCCGCGCGGGTTGGGATCGCACCGCCCCCGCTTACCAACCGGTTCAGCCACGCGCGTACTATCCTGATGTGGCCGGACCTTACAGTGCGCTCAACGGCACCAACCATCCCGCGCCGAGCTCGACGCAGGGCGATGTCGGCCCGGAGGGCAACAACAACGGCACCCTGACCGGCGTCTATCGCAGCTGGTAACGCCCGCTCACGATGAGCCCATCGTCCATCACGGACGATGGGCCTTCGTGCGTCAGCGGCCCTGCTGCTTGCGTAGCCAGTCCAGCATGTCCTGTGGATTTCCGGTGCTCTGCGTCACAATGGCGGTGTTGCCGCCGCTGCGACGATAGACCATCGTGCGCCCAGGCTCCTTCTCGATCTTGACCTCAGCCTGCGCCGGATCGCCGCTCTGGGTGATGACGGATGTGCCATTCTCGTCCTGAACCATTGTGGTATGGCCGTCACCTGACTCGCCAGCTCCGGCCGGCCCGGCTGTCATCGCCGTCATGATGCTCATTCCTGCTGCAAGTACGATGAACCTCATGTTGCACCTCACCTTCTGATCACCGGCTGAACTGAAATATCGACAGCCAGTTGAAGCGCCCGAATTGTCGCACCGTTCCCGTGTTCATATCGCCGATCTGGAGCAGGAGGGCATTGGTGGAATTGCCGACCTGAGTGATATCGGCGATGTTGCTCACGCCCGACTGACCGATCGCCAAATTGGTGGTGCCACCCACCTGGATCACATCGACATAATTTCGCGTGCCGTTCTGGATGATCGTCGCATCGACCGTTCCCGTGCCACCGATCTGGATGACACGCGCAATATTGATGCTGCTGTTCTCCTCGATCGTGACCGGCTGGACGTCGTTGCCGAATTGCACGATCGTTTCGATGCTCACGTTGCGGTTCGTCACGCCGCGCTGGACGGATCCGGCGGATGCCTCGGACGCGACGCTGACGGCGGCGAGCAATGCCGCCAATGCCAGGAGCAGTCTACCGCATATCATTGCCTTGCCCCCATTGCATTTCTGACGACGCTGAGGTCGCGCCAAACTCAATGGCTATTCTGGACAACAGTCGCCGAGTTGAACGCACCGAACTGGGACAGGAAACTGCTGGTCGACTGGCCGGCCTGGCCGACAAACGCGACATTGTTCACGCCCGCCTGCCCGACCGATGCCGACGTCGTCCCGCCGAATTGCAGGATTCCGGTCGCGTTGTTCGTGCCGTTTTGAGTGACAGTCGCGCTGGTGCTGCCGCCTATCATGAACACGCCGGCCATGTTGAGTTGACTGTTCTGGTTCAGCACGACCGGCGGGCCGCCGAGCGACACGATGGTCTTGATGTCGGCGGTCTGGGCACCGGCCGATCCGGCGCCTATGCAACACAAGGTGAGAAACGCGCCGCAGGCGGCGCCGGAAAAATGTCTCATGACATGCCTCGCGACTGAAAATGGATTTGCGATCAAGGAGTCTGCTGCAAAATCGCCGAGCCGTTCAGGATTCCGAGCTGTCCGACGGCCGCCGCGTTGTTCGCGCCGATCTGGCCGATCAGGCTCGAATTGGAGCCACCGGCCTGGCCGAGTAACGCGGTGTTGGACGCCGTCGCGGTGGTGCCGCCCTGCCCGATCACTGAGGTGTTGACGGTCAGGAGCGAGCCCGTCTGCAGGGTGGTCGCAGTATTGGTGGCGCCGAACTGCATCGTGGTGGCGCTGTTGTTGGTGCCGCCACTCTGCGAGATGAAGGAGTTGTTGGTGGTGCCGAATTGCAGCACGGTGGCCGAGTTGCCGGCCTGGGCATCGACAGCGGTCAGCAAGCCGAACGCGACGATCGTGGCAACGAGATATTTTTGATGCATGACATTTCCTCCGCGAAAGTCGGCGGACAAGCTCTCACCGAGTCGTCCCGCCCGAGGCGGTGCTTTCAAGGATGGCGCGGACGCGCCGCAGATGACGCGTCCGGCCAAACGGGGCTGGCTTAGTGCGCCGTCTGCGAGACGGTGCTGCTGTTGACGCCGAACACGCTGAGTTGTCCGACGGCGGCGGCGTTGTTCTGAAGCGCGGCAGGCCCGAACGAGTTCTGGGTAATCGCGCTGCCGTTGTTGCCGAACGCCACCTGGCCGGTCGTCGCCGAGTTCTGCACGCCGACCTGGTTGACCGTGCTGCCGTTGTTGAGGGAGGCCGCGCTGGTGCCCTGCATCGTGGTCGCGCTGTTGATGATGCCGAGCTGGCTGGTTGACGAGCTGTCGTTGGTGAGGCCCTGCTGCGAGACGCTGGAACCATTCACGACGCCCACTTGCACCGTGGTCGCAGTGTTGGCGGCCTGCGCGGCGGAGGAGAGGGCGAGCACGGCAACGGAAGCAAAAAACAATTTGCGCATGGAATATCCTTTCTGGCTAAGATCTCTGACTGGGTTCGGATGCCGTCTTGGAGGAGGCCGACATCGCAGGACCGACTTTGAACCGATCGTGCTGCGTGCGACAGACTGCAGTTCATGCTAATCGGTACGGACTAGACGTTGCGCGGCGCCTTGGTGCCTGCGGCACTAGCTGTACGGTTGTCCCGTGCCGGTTCGTGTCGTCTCTTCTTCGCGTCCCATGCTGTCGACCAACCGCACCACCTCGATCGGCGAGCGAAGCTCCAGCTTTCGCATCATCCTGGTGCGATGGACCTTGGCCGTCACTTCGCTCACCCCGAGCCTCGCCGCGATCTGCTTGGCGACGAGACCTTCGGCCATCAACAGCATGATCTCCCGCTCCCTCGCCGTCAGCGTCTCGACGCGCTGGCGCGCTTCGCGCACGCTATCTTCGCGTTCGAGCCGCCTGCGGTCGCGCTCGATGCCGTGCCTGATCGCGTCGAGGATCTCCTGTTCGCGAAAGGGTTTTGGAAGAAACTCGACTGCGCCGCGCTTCATGGCCTCGACCGAGACGCGGACGTCGGAATGGCCGCTGATGAAGACGATCGGGATAAGCACGCCCGTCTCGGCGAGCCGGCGCTGAAGCTCGAGGCCGGTCGGCGCCGTGCCGGGAAAGCGGACGTCGAGCACAAGGCATGAAGGCCCGCCGGAAATAGTCTCCCCGAGAAACTCGTCGGTCGACGCAAACAATTTCACCTGATGCCCGGTCTCCTCACAGAGACTTCCTATCGCGGTTCGAATCTGGATCTCGTCGTCAATGACATAAACTGTGGCTTGGCCTGAACTCATGGAAACGCGCTCCCGGATTGGGGCTCGATGAACAAGCAACGAGCCATCCATTCTTCTTGCAAGCGAGATCAAGGTGCTTGGATGAATTCGCGGGGATCGAGCGAGTCGCTCCGATCCGCCGCTTCGACGTCTTAGGCCCAACACCCGTTCAATACGAGTGAAGGTGTTCACACATCGGGTTTCGTGATTGCGGGGATGCGCCCTCGCGACCTGCGGCATCATGGCGAGGCGCGAAATCGGCAATGCTGCGATTGGGAATGCGACGACCGGAAACGCGACGATCTGGCGTGGGAACTTCGGCATCGCCGAGTGCGTCATGGCGTCGCCACCCACGTGCCGACTTGAACGCCGGGCGCTGGCCGCTTCGGCCAGAGCAGACGAGACGTTCAGTCAGCTTGTCGAGTTCGATACCGCGCGCGTCATATCGATACGCTCCGTATGCATTTCGGGCAAGTCGTGAAAAATAGCACCCGCGGACTTTACTTCTGGATCATCAAGCGCACCCGACCGTCGCCCCGGCAGCGGCGACACACTGACGATCGCCTGCGTTTTTCAAGATTTACAACCATAGCGGGTTTACAACCATAGCGCGATCTTTGCCTTTGCCGCCAACGATGCCATTTCAAGAGGCGGGTTTTTGATATGCGATTTGTGCCAGTTATTGCTTTGCTCGGAACTGCATGTGGCCTCGCCGCGGTCTACGCCGCGGGGCCGGCCGTCATCACCGACGCGGCCGGGGCCGCGGCGCAGAAGGCGGCCCTCGCCTACGCATCGAGCCAACGGCTGCTCAGACCCGTGGGGCTGGAAGCACGGAGCTTCGGATCGGACGCCCCCGTATTCCGCTTTGCCTCAATCCAGCGCGGCAGCATCGAGCAGACCATCACCGTCACCGGAGCCCTGCAGCCGGTCAAGACGATCGAGGTGGGTTCCCAGCTGTCCGGGCAGCTCGCCCGGGTCTATGTCGATTTCAACGACACGGTCAGCAAGGATCAGCCGCTCGCCCTGATCGATCCGCGCAGCTTTGCGGCCAAGGTCGACGAAGCCCGGGCCTCTCTGGCCGTTGCCAATTCTCTGGTCGACGTCGCACGGGCCAAGCTCGATCGCACCAGGATCGATCTGCAAAACGCAAGGGGTAGCCGGGACGTGCTCGCTGCCAAGCTCGAGAGCGCCCAGGCGGTCAAGAGCTCGGCGCAAAAGACCTTGCAGCGGAAGCAAGCGCTCCAGTCGCAAAACGTGGTGGCCACGACGACGGTCGACGACGCGCAGACGGAGTTCACCGCACGTCTGGCCCAGGAACGCGAGGCCGAGGTTCTGATGTCCCTCAACTCCTATGCGGTGGATGGGGCGCAGGCCGACGTCCGCCGGATCGAGGCTGAATTGCAGCAGGCACGCATGGCCGTGCCGGAAAAGGCGGCCGTTCTCGCTGCGGCCCAGGCCGATCTCGACCGCACCGTGATCCGCTCGCCCATCGATGGCGTCGTCGTCGGCAGGTTCGTCAACGAGGGCCAGACCCTCGCGGTCGGACTGGAATCGCGCACCACGTTTGTGGTCGCGCATCGACTGGAGGACATGGAAATCCACGCGCAGGTCGACGAAGCCGATATCGGGCGCATCGCCCCCGACCAGCGCGCGCATTTCACGGTGGATGCCTACCCGGACCGTCGCTTCGAGGCGGTGGTGCGGCAGGTGCGCAAGGCACCGCAGAACCAGCAGCACGTCGTGACCTACACCGTCGTCCTGGCCACCTCCAATCTCGACGGCGCGTTGCTGCCCGGCATGACGGCGCTGGTGAAAATCGTGATCGAGCGGCAGGACGACGTGCTGAAAGTGCCGCTTGCCGCGTTGCGCTTCCAGCCCTCCGGCACGCGGCCGGACGCCGCGGCGCGCAGCGCCGTGTGGGCACGCACCGCAAGCGGCTCGCTCCGGCGTATTCCCGTGACTGTCGGCGCGTCCGGCACCGAACAGGTCGCACTCAGGAGCGGAGACCTCGTCGAGGGCAGCCAGGTCGCCGTGGGTCAGGCCATCCGGCCGGCGGGCATGGACTTTCTCGGCATCAGGTTCGGATCATGACGGCCCTCCCGCCCCTCATCAGCCTGCAGTCGGTCTCCAGGACCTATCGCGCCGACGGAGTAGCGGTGACTGCGGTGCGCAATGTCAGCTTCGACATCGAACGAGGCGAGATCGTCGCCGTGATGGGACCCTCGGGCTCCGGAAAATCGACGCTGATGAACATGATCGGGCTGCTCGACCTGCCGAGCGAGGGCGCGCTCTATCTCGAGGGAGCCGACGTCGCCGATCTCTCGGAAAACCACCGGTCGTCCCTGCGCGCCCGCAGCATCGGCTTCGTGTTCCAGTCCTACAATCTGCTCGCTCGCCACAATGCGATTGAGAACGTCGCGCTGCCGCTGGTCTATTGCGGCATCAGCCGCAAGGAGCGTCTGGCCCGCGCCGAGCAGAGCCTGGAGGCCGTCGGCATGGTGCACCGGGCCCACCACTTCCCGCGACAGCTTTCGGGCGGTGAGCAGCAGCGCGTCGCGATCGCGCGCGCCCTGATCGCCTCCCCGCTGATCGTGCTCGCCGACGAGCCGACTGGCGCGCTCGATAGCCGTACCGGCGCCGAGATACTGGCCCTGTTCGCCGCGCTGAACCGGACCGGCCAGACCATCGTGATGATCACGCATGACCCCGGCATCGCGACCCAGTGCCGGCGCACGATCCGCCTGCACGACGGCGAGCTCGTCGCGGACGAAACGCTGGTCCCGATCCTGCCGAAACGGAACGCTGCGCCATGACCATGCTCCAGGGCTTTCAGATCGCTTTGCACGCCTTGCGCCTGAATCCGTTGCGCAGCATCCTCACCATGCTCGGCATCGTGATCGGCGTCGCCTCGATCGTGACGGTGTTTGCGATCGGATCCGGCGCGCAGCTTCGCCTGCAGGAGCAGATCCGGTCAATCGGCGCCAACGTGCTGATGATCAACCCCGGCGCGGTCTACCAGGGCGGCGTGCGTCTCAAGGATGGCAGCAAGCTGACCATGACCGAGAGCGACGTGCAGGCGATCCTCGAGCAGATCCCCGAGATCCAGGCCGCGGCCGGCTCGATTGCAGGAACGGCCCAGGTCATTCACGAGAGCAAGAACTGGAACACGACCATCAACGGGACGACGACCGGGCACTTCATGGTGCGCGACTGGCAGCTTGCGAGCGGGCGCTATTTTTCCGGTAGCGAGGAGGCAGGCGCCGGCAAGGTCGTGATCCTCGGCAGCACGGTCGCGCATGAGCTGTTCGCGCCCGGCGAGGACCCGATCGGCGCACAGATCAGGATCATGAAGGTGCCGCTCGAAGTGGTCGGCGTTCTCGATCGCAAGGGACCGGCGCAGGACGACGTCGCCTTCGTGCCGCTCACCACGGCCAAGCTGCGCTTCCTCGGCAGCGCAAGCAACATCAACCGGGATTCGGTCGCCTATATTATCGCCAAGGTGGCCGCCGACGGACAGATGGCGGGGGCGCGAACGGAGATCGAAAACCTGCTGCGGCAGCGCCACCGTATTCCCGCTGGGCAGGAGGACGACTTCAAGGTCCAGGATCCGGCCGCCGCCATGGAAGCGCAGCAGGGAGCGATCCGCACCGTCGCGCTCCTGCTCGTCGCTATCGCCTCGGTCTCGCTGCTCGTTGGCGGCATCAGCATCATGAATGTCATGATCGTTTCGGTCACCGAGCGCACACGCGAGATCGGAATCCGCCGCGCGCTTGGCGGGCGGATGCGGGACATCCGTCTTCAGTTTCTCTGCGAGGCCCTCGTGCTCTGCCTGCTCGGCGGCGCGATCGGCGTCGGTGCCGGCGTCACGCTCTCGATGACGGTCGCTCGCATGGCAGGATGGATCACCTCGATCGACGGTCAGGCGATCGGCCTTGCCCTCGCCTTCTCGATCGCGACCGGCCTGATCTTCGGCTTTTATCCCGCCCACAAGGCATCCAAGCTCAGCCCGATCGAGGCACTCAAGACGGAGTGAGAATATGCTGGAGTGTTCGCATCGACCAATGGCCACGGAGGAGCAGTTATGAGTCCGGATCCGAAATATTCGATCACACCAACGCCACGCGAGCGGGACCTGATGACGCTGATCGCCCGCGGAATGCAGAACAAGAACATCGCGTACGAGCTCAAGATCTCGGAGAACACGGTGCGGGCGCATATCGGCAACATCATGCGCAAATACCGCCTTCAGAACCGGACCCAGATCGCGATCATCTTTGCCCTGCAGGCGGCGCCGCCATCGCTTCGCCGCAACCTGGCCAATGGCGGCCGCAATTCCACGACGGCCGCGCCGGTCAAGGCGGTCGCTCAGAATACGCCGGTGCCGACGGCACCGGATTGACCGCTCGGCCACAATCCCTTGCGTCATTTCGGGCGAAACACCCAAGTCCGGGGTCAACGCAACGGCGACAAAATATTTCTCTTTATTAGAATTCGGATTTTTGTTAAGAATTTCTCAACCCGGCCCAAGGAAGAGGGGCGTATCGCGATCGTCACGAACGCGGGCCGGACGGCGGTGGACGTTAGTCACATCGGCGCGAAGGCTTCGCAGGGCGGCTAACCGTGAGCGAAGGCGTCGCGCACACGACCGGTGCGATCGGCGTACGGCAAAATCGTGTGGTCCTGACGCCCGGGGTCTGTGCGTCAAGCTTGCGGTGATGTGGGTTGCCCAACCGGGCACACGCATCAGCCATCCGCAAGGCGACGGGGCAATAGTGCATCGCTCCCCGGGGAGAGCACGACATAAGCCGTAAAACCACTGCGCAGGGAAGGCCGGATGTTTTGGCTTCACCTGTATGCTGCTGTGCAATTTTGTTCGACAATCTCGCACAGTGGACCGCGGGTGCCAGCCGGCACCCGGTCTTCCCTGCGCCCTCTTTCATTTTGAGGGTGAGGCGACCAAGCAAAGCTCGGGCGAAATGCGCCGCGAGAGGGCGAAGGTGTGTCTGCCACTCGGAATGCGAATCGAAGCGCGACGCTGCCAGCCACTCACTCCGTCATTGCGAGCGCAGCGAAGCAATCCAGTCTGCCGCCGGGGAAAGATTCTGGATTGCTTCGCTGCGCTCGCAATAACGATGCTGAAGCAGCGCGTGCCGACACCGCGATCTCGTGCCGCCGGACGCCGCGCAGAGCGGGGCCCCTGTCCTTCTTTACATGGCGCTCCGCTCTTGTAACAAAACCGTCATGCAGCGAAACTAAATGAAGCCGGGGGCCGCGGTTGGCGGCCAAGCCGCCTCGCAGGGAGAGATTTTGATGCGCCGTTCGCTGGTGTTGCTGTCAGCCGGACTGACAGTGTTGTCCGCAGGATTTTCGACCGGACCTGCCTCCGCAGAGAACAACACGCCCCGTAACCTGATCCTGTTCATTCCGGACGGTCTGCGGGCGCTGAAGGTCACGCCTGAGACCGCCCCCGCAATGGCCGAAATCCGCGACAAGGGCGTCAACTTCAAGAATTCGCATTCGCTGTTCCCGACCTTCACCATGGCCAACGGCTCGGCGATGTCGACCGGCCATTATCTCGGCGATACCGGCGTGTTCTCCAATACGATCTGGACCAACTACACTTCGGTACCCGCCGGCGACACCGTGGTCCCCTTCATCGAGAACGACGCCGTGCTTGGCGACATCGACGAGCATTTCAAGGGCGACTACCTCAACGAGGACACGATCCTGAAATTGGCCCGCGACAAGGGCTACAGCACCGCCGCGCTCGGCAAGCATGGTCCGACCTATCAGTTCGACCACACCGACAAGCCCGAAAAGGCCGGCCTGCATTCGGTCGTGTTCGACGATGCGACCGGCGGCAAGAACGGCGTGGCGCTGTCGGACGAGGTCAAGGCCGCTCTCACCAAGGCCGGCCTGCCCCTCGCCACGCCGCCGCGCGGCGACAACTCCAAGGCGGGCGATGCCAAGACGCCCGGCACCACGGCGGCCAACGTCGCGCAGCAGGCCTATTTCGCCGACGTCGCGGCCAAGGTCGTGCTGCCGATGTTCAAGGCGCGCAACAAGCCGTTCGTGCTGGTGTTCTGGTCGCGCGACCCCGATGGCAGTCAGCACAACACCGGCGACAGCCTCAACCAGATCATGCCCGGCATCAACGGGCCGACCTCGATGGCCGGCATCAAGAATGCCGACAACAACCTCGCCCAGCTCCGCAAGGCGCTGGACGAGCTCGGCCTTGCCGCCACCACCAACATCATGGTCCAGGCCGACCACGGCTTCTCGACCATCTCCAAGGAAAGCAAGACCAGCTCCTCGGCCAAGGTCAGTTATGACGACACGCCGAAGGACTTTTTGCCGATGGGTTTTCTGGCGCTCGATCTGGCGAAGGCGCTCGACCTGCCGCTGTTCGATCCCAACGACAAGAACGCCAAGGTCGAGGGCAACAAGCATCCCAAGGCCGGCAACGGCGTGCTCGGCAAGGATCCGGAAAAGCCCGATCTCGTCGTCGCCACCAATGGCGGCTCTGACCTGATCTATTTGCCGACCAAAGACAAGAAGCTGGCGGCCAAGACCGTCAAGCTGCTGCTTGAGCAGGATTACGTCTCCGGCCTGTTCGTCGATGACTCGCTCGGCCGCTTCCCCGGCACGCTGCCGCTGTCGAGCATCAATCTGCGCGGCAAGGCGGCGACGCCGACGCCGGCGATCGTGGTCAACTTCCGCTCCTATGCCAGCGATTGCGGCGAGGCGCCGACCAACTGCTCGGTGCAGGTCGCCGACACCGTGCTGCGCCAGGGCCAGGGCATGCATGGCAGCTTCAGCCGCGGCGACACCATGAACTTCATGGCCGCGATCGGTCCGGACTTCAAAGCCGGGTATGTCAGCGAGATCCCGGTCAGCAATGCCGACGTCGGCATGACGGCCGCTCAGCTCCTCGGTCTGCGCGCTTCGCAGAACGGCGGCCTCGTCGGCCGCGTGATGTCGGAGGCGTTGCCCAACGGCATCGTGCCGAAGGCGTACAAGGGGGTCGAGAAGTCGAAGAAGTCCGAGAACGGCCTGCAGACCGTGCTGAATTTCCAGCGCGTCGGCAGCCAGCGCTATTTCGACGCCGCCGGTTTCCCGGGCCGCACCCTCGGGCTGGAGCCGGACGCCGGCAAACAAAAAACGGCGGGGAAATAACCCCGCCGTTCAAATGCGTCCTTCGTGAAAGGCCAGAATTTTACATGCCCAAAATCTTACATGCCGATGTCGAACACGTTCGGCAATTGGCCCGCCAGGGGCAGCGCGGTGGCGCCCAGGAAGGTCGCCACCATCGCCATCAGGCGACGGTTGTTGTGGCGCTTGCCGCGCATCTGGCCGGCGATCCACTCGAGCATTTCGCTGTTGACCTTGGAGGCATAGGACGGCGCCCAGCCTTCGATATCGGACTCGGCCGACAGCGCGACGCTGCGCGGCGGCACCTTCAGGCCGGAGGCGCTCGCCGCATAATGGGCCACCGCCTTGGCGAGCAGGTCGTCGAACCGGCCGCCATCGGTCCGTTCGGTCGCTGCTTCGTTGATCTCGAACAGCACTTCGGCCTCGGCGCGGCTGACGGGCTGGTCGTTGACGGCCGTGGCGGTCAGAATGCGGGCGCACCAGGCGGTGTCATCGGCATCGAGCGAGCGGGAGAAGTGCACCCTTCCCTTGGTGGTCGGGCCTTCGCCCGTGATCACGCCGTCGCGCACGATGGTCAGTGCATGGGCCGCGGTATCGCGGCAAGACGGTTCGAGGGACGGCGACTCAACAGACTTATGCGCAGCGGCAGACATAGTTCACTTCCAGATTTCTTCTGATCGGCCAGCAATTTCATGCCGGCGTAAAGGGGTGGTTAATGATTCGGTACCGGGATCGCGACTCTTTGAGATAGTTGCCAATTGGTCGCTGTCAGGACCATTTTGGTTCTGGCAAGCGCCGGGCGAGCGTGATGGAAGTCATAAAAGGCTTTCTCGGGGCAATCACGCCCGTATAGCCCCGGTGGAGATGTTTCGCCGCGGGCGCGGCTGTAACAAAAAGGTGCTAGGAAATCAGGCCTTCAAAGAAGGAATTCACATTTTACTTGAAGCGGTTCAGTTAGCGTTCACTTGGGATCGCGGAGACCCTATAATGGCCGCGACGGTCAAAGATGAATTCGCAAGTAAATTCAATAACATGAGGTAGAACCATGACACTTCCGATTGGCACCACCGCCCCCGACTTCGAAGCCGAGACCACCGAAGGGAAGATCAAGTTCCACGACTGGATCGGCAATAGCTGGGCGCTGCTGTTCTCGCACCCGAAGGACTTCACACCGGTTTGCACGACCGAGCTCGGCGCGCTGGCCAAGCTGAAGCCGGAATTCGACAAGCGCGGCGTCAAGCTGATGGGCCTCTCGGTTGATCCGGTCGACCGCCATTCCAAATGGTCGGAGGACATCAAGGAGACGCAAGGCGCGGCCCCGAACTATCCGATGATCGGCGACACCGATTACAACGTCTCCAAGCTCTACGGCATGCTGCCGGCCGCGATTTCGGGCGATCCCCTCACCCGCACGGCCGCCGACAACCAGACGGTCCGCAACGTCTTCATCATCGGGCCGGACAAGAAGATCAAGCTGGTGCTGGTCTATCCGATGACGACGGGTCGGAACTTCCAGGAGATCCTCCGCGTGATCGACTCGCTCCAGCTCACCGCCAAGCACCGCGTCGCGACCCCGGCCGACTGGTCGCAGGGTGACGACGTCATCATCGCGGGCTCGGTCTCCAACGACGAGGCCAAGACGATCTACCCGCAAGGCTGGAAGGAGCCGAAGCCCTACATCCGGATCGTGCCGCAGCCGAAATAACGGAACTGTCATTCCGGGCGATGCGTCAGCGCCGCCCGGGACGACGATGTTAGCTCTTACGCCGCGCGCACGCGTTCGAGGAAGCCCTCGACCTCGGCCTTCAGGTGCAGGCTCTCGCCCGACAACGCCTGGGCGGAGGCAAACATCCGGCTGGACGTCTCACCGGTCTCGTTCGCACCCTCGGCGGCCTGACGGACGTTGACGGCGACATCGGCCGTGCCCGATACCGCCGCGCGAACGCTGGCGACGATGTTTTGGGTCGCGCTCTTCTGCTGCTCGACCGCCGCCGAGATCGAGCCCGCGATGCCGCTGATGCGCTCGATGGTCTGGCTGATCGCCTTGATGGCGACAACCGATTCCTCGGTCGCAAGCTGCATGCTGGCGATCTGGTTCGAGATCTCGTCGGTCGCCTTGGCAGTCTGGCCGGCGAGCGTCTTGACCTCCTGGGCCACCACCGCAAAACCGCGGCCGGCATCGCCCGCGCGCGCGGCCTCGATGGTCGCGTTCAGTGCCAGCAGGTTGGTCTGCTCGGCGATCGAGGTGATCAGCTTGACGACATCGCCGATGCGCGCGCCCGCCTCGGAGAGCTGCGCGATGCGCTGATCGGTCGCCTCGGCCTGCCGCACGGCCTCAGCGGAAATGACGTTCGATTCCTGCACCCGCCGGGTGATTTCGGAGATCGATTGAGACAGCTCGTCCGAGGCCGACGCCGCCGAACGCACGTGCTCGGAGGCGCTTTCGGAAGCTCCGGCCGACCGCGCCGACAGATCGGCGGTGGAGCGCGCAGTGTCGGTGAGCTGCCGCGCCGTCCGCTCGAATTCGCCTGACGATGTCAGCACCTTGTCGAGAATGCCGCCGACACCGCCCCGGAACTCCTCGACGAAATTGCGCAGCTCGGATTTGCGCTGCTCGGCGGCCGCAGCCGAAGCGGCCGCCTGCTCGCTGCGCATCCGCGCCCGCTCCTGCGAATTGCTCCTGAACACCGCGACCGTGCGGGCGATCTCGCCGATCTCGTCGGCGCGATTCTCGCAATCGATCTCGACGTCGCTCTGGCCTTCGGCGAGCGCGGTCAGCGAGCGCGTCACTGAGGTGAGCGGCTTGGTGACGCGGCGGACGACCAGCAAGGTCAGAACCAGCACCAGCAGCGCCGCGAGCCCGGCGGCGATCGCCATGCTTTCGATGGTGTGGGCCAGCATGCTCTCGAATTGGGCCATCGGGATGCCGACATAGAGGATGCCGGCGACCTTGCCGCTGGCGTCGGCGATCGGGAAATAGGCGGTCATGAAGGACTTGCCGAACAGGGTGGCCGGGCCCTTGTAGGCCTCCCCACGACGCAGCAGCGCCTGCGCCGGATGATCGGCGGCAAGCTGGGTCCCGACGGCGCGGTCGCCATTTTCCTTCTTCACGTTGGTCGACCGCCGCACGAACTGCCCGCTCGCATCGTCGAACACGAACAGGGTCGCGTTGCCGCCGACATAGGACACCGCGCGATCGACGATGGCGTGATCCCTGAAGTCCGGCATCTTGGGAATCTCGGCGCGCGCCACCGCGCCATCCCGCATCGTGATCTTCGCATCGGGAACGATTTCGGCAAAGGCCAGGGCCAGCGTCCGCAGGCTAACCTCGATGTCGCGGAGCGCACGATCGTTGAAAGCGGAGCTGAGCGACCAATAGCCGGCGCCAACCACGAGCGCCGTATTCATGGCGATCAGCAACACCGCGCACAGGAGCGCCTTGGTGCCAAGTTTGAATTGCGGCAGAAACTTCGCCGTTGCTCGTCCGTACATGAATGAAATCACCTCCGTAATTCCTGCATACTCGTGCAATCGGCTTACGGTCGCATTAATGACGGTTCCATCGCAGCACGCGACATGCTTTCCAAATCGTTAATGAGGCCACCCTGACCACGCCCAGAACTACGCTAAGCACTACGCCAAGCGCTCCGCCTATCATCGTCTGGCTTCGCGACGACCTCCGCCTGTCCGACCACCCCGCCCTCCACGCTGCCGCCAAGGCGGCTGCGAAGACCGGCGCGCCGGTGATCTGCCTCTATGTGCTGGACGATTCGGCCGGGCGAGCGCCGGGCGCCGCGGCGCGCTGGTGGCTGGCGCAGTCGCTGCGGGCGCTCGGCGCCGACATTGCCACGCGCGGCGGATCGCTGATCCTGCGCAAGGGGCCGGCAGCCAGGGTGATCGCGGAGGTGGCGCGTGAGAGCGGAGCCCGCACGGTCCACTGGAACGGGATCGCACAGGCGCCGCATCAGGCGATTGAGCGGCAGCTCGAATCCGCGCTGGCAAAGATCGGCGTGGACTCGCAATGTTTCCCCGGCGACCTGCTCGTTCCGCCCGCGGTAATCCGCAACAAGGAAGGCCGCGGCTTGCGCGTGTTCACGCCATTCTGGCGGCGCGTGCTGGCGCTCGGCGATCCGCCAAAGCCCCTGCCGGCGCCGAAGGACCTGCGTCCTGCGCCGACGGTCGCCAGTGACACGCTGGAGACCTGGAAGCTCGAGCCTGGCAAGCCAGATTGGGCCGGCGGCCTGCGCGAGACATGGACCCCGGGCGAAGCTTCCGCCCGCGCTCGCCTGCGCGACTTCCTCAAGCACACCGCACAAGGCTATGTCGGCGATCGCGACCGCCCGGACCGCGAGGGCACCTCACATCTGTCACCGCATTTGAGATTCGGCGAGCTCAGCCCGCGCCAGGTCTGGCACGCCGCGCGGTTCGCCGCGGCGGAAAATCCCGCGATCGGACCCGGCGTCGACAAGTTCCTGAGCGAGCTCGGCTGGCGTGAGTTCTGCCGGCACCTGCTGCACGACCATCCCAACCTTGCCTCCGAAAACCTGCAAGCGAATTTCGACGGCTTCCCATGGAAGCCCGACGCCAAGGCGCTCGCCGCCTGGCAGCGCGGCCGCACCGGCTATCCCATCGTCGACGCCGGCCTGCGCGAACTCTGGCACACTGGCGTGATGCACAACCGGGTCCGAATGGTGGTCGCCTCGTTCCTGGTCAAGCACCTCCTGATCGACTGGCGCGCCGGCGAAAGCTGGTTCTGGGACACGCTGGTCGATGCGGATGCCGGCATCAATCCCGCCAACTGGCAGTGGGTCGCGGGCTGCGGCGCCGACGCGGCGCCCTATTTCCGCGTGTTCAATCCGGTGCTCCAGGGCGAGAAGTTCGACCCGGATGGAGCCTATGTGCGACGCTGGGTGCCCGAGTTGAAGGATGTGCCACCCGAGCTGATCCATCAGCCCTGGCAGGCGACACCGATCGAGCTTGCGAGCGCCGGCGTCACGCTCGGCAAGAGCTATCCGCATCCGATCGTCGATCATGCCAAGGGACGAGAGCGCGCGCTCGCCGCCTACGCAAAGATCCGCAAAGGTTGAGCGTTGCTTTGACACAATTATGAAACGCGCTATCGTCACCGCTCCATGCAAACCGTGGGGGACGATATGGACGACGACAAGCCGATCACCGAACAGGCGATGGACACGATCACCACCGCCGTGGAAGCGACCAAGGACGCCGCTGTCACTGCGGTGAAGCAGGTCAGGAAAGCCGCCAAGAAGGCTGCGAAGAAGGTAGCGCCGAAGAAGGCGTCCAAGAAGAAAGCCAAGAAGGCTCCGAAGAAAACTTCGAAGGCCACCAAGAAGACTTCGAAGAAAGCTGCAAAGAAGTCGTCGAAGAAGGCGGCCAAGAAAACAGCAAAGAAGGCCACCAAGAAAGCTGCCAAGTCGAAAAAGAAGTCCACGAAGGCCAAGCGCTGATCGCAACGCTCAAGTCTCCGGGGGCGGACGCGCCCGGAGACGGCTCCAGCGATATCCTACCCTCACCGCTTGGCTGCGCGCCGGCCCGGGTGATGTTTGCCTTGCGGATCGCGAAATTCGCTGCGATGGCCGCGCCGGTCCTCGGCGTTGAAGCGCCGGCGCTTCTCGGGCGAGCCGAACTGCTTGATCAATCTCCTGCCGTTCACCTTTTTGATGACGTAGCCGCCCTCGGTCATCGAGAACGGCTCCTTGAGCAATCCCATGTGGTCGAACTTCGTGCCGCGGGGATGCTTGAAGGGTTCGAACCAGGACGGATAAACGAAGTTCGACATCGGGAGATCGTTGACGACGAAGGCGTCCTCTTCCACTGCGTCGCAGACCTCGTAGGCGTATTGGGTGTGCCGGGTCTTGTCGGCCCACAGATTGGCCATAGGGTCGAGCACCATCTCGAACAGCTCATGCGAGGCTGCCAGACTGACCGGATCGTCCTTGGACAGCGCCTTGAGGAAGATCTTCGAGATCGGCTGTCCCCGATGCGTCAATTCATGCCGCCCGAGGAAATTCTTGTGGGTCGCATCGTCGAAATAGACCAACTGCCAGTCAGTGGGCTTCGGCTTGCGGGTAACGTCGAGATCGACGGGGTAGCCCCAGACCGGCAGGAAGTGCTCGTCATAGCATTTCTGCAGCGCGGCCGTGAGCCGCGCCATCACCTGCTCGCTCATCATCTCCTCTGCATAATTAATGCAGGCAATCCGGACTGGCTTCAGGGACCTGCCAAGCAATGCGCGTCTCGCCTTCTTCATGGAAAATCACCTGTGAAAGGGGCACTGAAATGCGCCGACCCTAGCACGAACGCGCCGCGCACGTCAGGGATGTATTCGAGCGGCTTGGCCCGCCGGCCCTAGAAGCGTCGGTTGACCACGAACACCGCGGCCGCGCACATCACCATGCCCGCGATCGCCAGCGCATCGAGCTTTTCTCCGAACAGCAGATAAGCCATCAGCGCCGTCACGGCGGGCACCAGATAGAACAGGCTTGCAACAGACGTGGCGGCGGCGTGGCGGATCAGCCAGTACAGCAGCCCGATCGACCCGATCGAGAGCGCCACGGCGAGCCAGGCCAGCGCGAGCATGAACTCGCGCGTCCAGTGCACCACGCGGTCCTCGAACAGGAACGCGCCGATCGCGAAGAAGATCGTGACGGACACGTACTGCACGAGATTGCCGGCGCGCCAGTCGATGTGGTTGCAGTAGCGGCGCTGATAGAGCGTGCCGAGCGTGATGCTGATCAGCGAGACCACCGAGGCGAGCCAGCCGAGCCCGGCTTCGCCGGTCATGGGACGGCCGTGCAGGATCAGCACCACGCCGCCGAGGCCAAGCACGAGCCCCGCCCATTGCACCGGCGTCACCTTCTCCCCGAGCCAGCGGTTGGCGATGGTCGAGGTCAGGATCGGCTGAAGGCCCGGAATGAGCGCGGAGAGCCCGGCCGGAATCGAGTGCGCGATCGCGATCGCGGTGCCGCCGAGATAGAAGCCATGGACGAGAATGCCCGCGACTGCGCTGTGCGCGATGCCGATACGATCCGGCCATTTCGGTCGCGCGATCGCGACGATGATCGCCATCAGACCGACCACGAACGCCATGCGGATCGCGAGGTAGGTCAAGGGATCGGCATTGTTGACGACGTATTTGGTGCCGATGAAGCCCGTGCTCCAGAGCAGGACGAACAGGATCGGCGCGGCGCGGGCGGCCAGGGCTTCTTGATTGTGGTTCATTGCCGCCCTCATTGCCTCACAGGGGGCCGATGCGGCAATGCGAATTTCGGCCAATTTCGTCCGGGCGATGCTGCGCTGCGACGGACCGGACGGCTCAGCGGCTCACCATTCGTCCGGACAGGGATCGATGATCTTCCAGAGCTCGACGCCGTTCTTGATCTTTTTCATGTCGGTGGTGAGCCCGCCATTGCGGCGAATCCAGTCCTTCACCGTGTCGGGGTAGTAGGCCATCAGGTCGGACGTCCCCTCCGCGCTGGTGACCTTGATGCCGAAAGTGAAGGCCTTGTCGTAGTAAGCCTGGTGGAAGCCGAGGCTGGCGCGCGGCGTCACGCAGATCTTGTTCATCGGCACGATGCCGAGCACCAGGGTGCAGGCCGAGTTGCAGATGCCGTCGATGATGACGCGTTCGCCCTTCTCGCGGACGCGCTTGTACTTGGCCTTGTACTCCTCGACATAGCCGCCGTGGTCGCGGGTAATATGCAGCTCGGCCCGCGCCGGCGTGGCGGCGACGACCGAGAGCAACAGCAGGCTCAGAAGCGTGATGCGCATGGCGAGGTGACGGCGAAAGCCTTCAGGAATGGACCGGTCTATGAACCCCGAGAAGCCGGCAACAGGAGTCTTGAGCTAATTCTCTTTGGTCATACTTGTGTGGGGAATTCGTTAAGCATCTCGAAAAGGCCAAAAATGGGCAAGTCCGGACCACAGAACCGGCAATTCTGTCACACCCACCCCGGAATCTGCGGGATTGGCGTCGATTTCCGGGCTGCAGACGGGTGTTCCGGCCGCCCGAACTGGCTATAAACGGCTGACCTATTCGTGCGGGTTCCGGAGATTCGAGATGAGCAAGTTGAAGCTTGTAGCCGCGGTTGCTGTCCTGTCGGCCGCAATCCTTGCCCCTGGCCTCGCAGAGGCGCGGGGATACCACCGGTACCATCGCCACTACACGAACCCGCTGCCCTACCCGATCAGCTATCTGCACAATTACGGGCCCGGCATCACGCCCGGGACGTTCGCCTTTTACGACGGCCCGTCGACCAACCATTGCTACCAGAGCGCAGCCGCCTATGTCGGCCAGGACCGCCGTCGGCACCCCTGCTTCTGAGGGGTGCAGGCGGGTCCTCTGCGGGGGCCGCTATTTGGCGGCGCGGACAGCAGTAATTGCTTCTCGATCTCGTAGACCGGCAGTTTGACGAGGTCCTTGCCGACCTCGCCCTGGAGTGCCTTGCGCACCACATCCGAATAATCGGCGCGAATCATCCCAAGCGCACGCGGCGAGGCCACCATGGTCAAGGCCGAGGTTCTCGCCTGAGCTGACGGCGGCATCGAGCCGTCCGGCCAGGCCGCGCAGGAAGGCGCGCTCGGCCTCGTCGTGCCAATCAGTCTGCTCCACCGAGCTGCGCGTGCTACCGGCCGCGCCGTGGAGCCTGCCCGGCGCGTCGGTCCCTTGCGCACCGGTCGAGGGATTGGGCTGTTCGTGCACCTCCCTGGTGTGGAGGTTCGGAAACATCTCGTCGCCGAGGTTTTCCAGAATAAGCGCCTTGCGCCCGTCGCACACGACCAGCCAGTCACCCTTGTCGATTCTCATTTGGTCCATTGCACAGCTCCAAAGCCACCTCGCTAGCCAGCTCATCGAAATGCTCGAAAGCTGGCCACGACGCCAAGCTTAGGGACGAAGCTGCACCGACGAATTGCGCGGGATCAAGGATGGCGGCGATGTCCTGCGGAGCGCAACGCAAGCGCAGCATTGGTCAAGAGCGCGAACCTGGGATAGTCTGGCGGAGCTAAAGGTCAGGCCTGCGGCGGGCTGGGCTGAAGACCTGTTCATCAGCATTACATTTCGGTCCCGCCACAATTTGATCAGAACAAACTTCGATATCCCTGTATTGCGTAAGCGGAGAAAGACATCATGAAGCTGAGAATTGGCCTCGTCGCCGCGTCCCTGTTCGGTGCGTTGGTCGCATCATCGGCGGCGTCTGCCATGCCCATCGCGCCTGCTCCTGCGACGCCGCAGGTCTCCGACGTCGAACAGGTCCGCATGGTCTGTGACGCCTGGGGACGCTGCTTCTGGCGCCCGAACTACTATGGATACTACGCCCCGCGGCCCTATTACGGTCCCCGATATGCACCGCGCTTTTACGGTGGCCCTCGCTATTACGAACCACGCTATCGCCGCTGGTGATTCTAAAGGGGCCCTTCGGGGCCCCTTCGCTTTTGCGAGATCAAGGATGTTGGTCTGGAGTCATTCCAAAACTGATCTAGATCAAAGACGCAATCCGCCACGCCGTCATTCTCCGACGATGGTCGATTTGATCGTTTTTCGATGTCCCCAGACGGGCATGAATGTGCAGACACATCTGGAGAAGCAACTGAGACAGGAGGCACAGAGCTTTGCCTCCTTCGCCTGTCCCGCCTGCACGCGGCTGCATTTCATCGACCTCGCCTCCGGCCAGCCGATGACTCGAGATCGTTGACGACGACACCGATCCGCCAAGCTTCATGCCATGATGTCCGCAATACTACGGCCCGGAATCCGGTTTACTGAAGCGCGATGTTTCGCCATTGATGGCGATGTTCCGACGTTCATTTGATTGTCATATTGCAGCAGCCGGTCGCACGCATGTTGTTCGACGCCCTCGCCCCATCCTCGGCGCTTCAATTGATCGGCTTTGCCGACGTCGATGCGTTTCGGCCCATCGAGTCGATGGAAGATGCGAGAAGCATTCCGCTCGACGTTCGGAATTTCGCGGCGGCTCGTGCTGTCGTCTCCCTGCCCGGCTGCCGCATCGTCATGATGCGCTCGTTCGCGCGCATCCTCGACGCCGCCTATCGGATGCCCGGGGGGATGGTGATCCTGCCCATGACGGACGACCTTCAGGTCAATTCCAAGGGCATGGATCTGGACACGCGCTTCTTCATCGCGCTCCGCGGCAGCGATGAATGCCATTTCGTCGAGCGCCGGACCAATCATCATGCGATGATCATCTTCTCACCCGGCATGAGCGACCGGGGCTGGTTCGATCAGGCGGACGACTTGCGGGCCTATGTCGCGAACCGCCCCGCTTTGCTCCACATTCGGCAGCTCCTGCTCGACATTCTGCGAACCGCGTCGGTGCAGCCGGCCCTGTTCGAAACGACCGAGGTCGCCGCCCATCTCCAGGAAGGCCTGCTGCTCGCGCTCGACGATCTGTTTCGCATTGATTCGCTCTCGGACCGGAGTGCCTCCGTCCAGGGCGAGCGGTCGGTCAAACTCGTGCAGCGGATCGACGATTACGTCGCAGCACATCCGACTGCTCCGATCTATACCGCCGATCTCGCCGGCGAGTTTGGCGTCTCGATCCGGACGCTCGGCGGCGCCGTCAGCAAGGTGCGTGGCATGAGCCTGCATCAATACATTCGCCTGAAAAAATTGTGGGCGACGCGGTCTCGCCTTCTCAAAGGCGGGGGTGCCAACGTCGCCACATGCGCGCGCGCCCAAGGCTTTCACCATTTGGGGGAGTTTGCCGCAGCTTACCGCGCGACCTTCCACGAAGCGCCGTCCGACACGCTGGCACGGGGCCGGCAAGCCGGTCCGACGGCACGCTGACCAGATAGGCTCCGGCCTTCCGACGCGGCGCGCGCCTCAAGGGAACCAGTTCCTTCGAACCGCATTATCCAAGCAGTGCGCCGGCGGCGCACTGAAGCACCCCGCGCCCCACACGCGGGTTTTTTCTCGCCGTCAACCAAGTGGTTCAGGAAAAAAATGTCTATCAGCCGCAACGTATTGTTTCTGATCATCGGTGCTCTGGTCGTCACGGCGGCCGTGCTCGGCTACAATCTCTACCAGACGAAGAAGCAGCCCGATGGCCTGCAAATCAATGTCGGTCCCAACGGGCTGAAGATCCAAGGCAAATAGAGGCGGCTCACGGCCTCGCGCCAGATCCGAGAAAACTCTGGCCCTGCAAGTGGCGCGCTCGGAGAGATTCGAACTCCCGACCCTCGGAATCGAAATCCGCCCAGAGCCCCAGCAAAATCAAGGACCGTTCTGAATTTTCCCGGTCCGTTCACCCATTGATAACACACGTGAAATTCGACCGTTCAGAACGACGGCCATGTGCACCCACTATGCACAGGGGAGAGCGGCCATGACAGTCGTTGATGTTGTCGGCTGGCTGCTTCTGGCGGTCGTGTTCGTCGCGACCGTAAGCGCAAGCAGCCGACCGCCTAGCTGATACGGGAAGATCCACCAGCGTTAACGCTGGCGGCTCTCTGTCTGCCCAACGTGTGCCTCACCTTCGACCTTGCAGCTGATCAAGCTCCTTCTGCGCCGCTGCGCGGCGATCGTCGATCCACCGGGCGAGGTCGGAAAGGTGGACGCCCTTCGCCGCCTTCGCGCTTGTCTCGATCCTGACAAGAGGCAAATCGATCTGGCCCTTGGTAGCCTTCCGCGTGAACTCGTCGGGTGTCAGATGACAGAAGTAGTCGCGGCAGACCAATTCCAAAGGAATGATCGCCGCGCCACTGTATTGAGCCATGAGTAGGAACGCTGTGTTCATTAGGCCGCGATCTCCATGGGCTCCAAGAGGCGATCCAAGCTCCCGCCATCGAGCCAGGAGGCGGCTCGCTGCACCATCCGAGCCCCGGCCCGGTCGGAGGGTTCAAGCAGTTGCATCAGCCGCGCAAGCCGCTCGACCGGCGCTATGGCCCACAGGACTGTTTCGATTTCTTCAGCGGGCTGGACCGTCCCTGGAATAGCGGCGATCTCAGCGCGCGCGAACGACGCCGCCTCCTGAAGCTTACGAAATTTAGAGATCAGATATTCGTCAGCGCGAACGGTCCGGTTTGCGAGGGTCATGGCATCCATCCTCTGTTTGACTTGCGTATGATCTGTATCATACATATGATGACACGATACGCAAGATGGTGATAAAGGTAATCGCCGAATTCTTTTGGATGGTTCGCATGCCCCCTAAATTGGAAACCGAAACGAAGCGCCTCAACATGGTTGCCCCCGTCAGTTGGGTGCAGAAAATCGATGAGTGGAGACGTCACCAGCCCGATCTCCCGAATATCTCGGAAGCGATCAGGCGGCTGGTCGACTTAGGACTGGAGACCTCAAAAAAGCTGGGCAAGTCAGGCCGCTGATGCTTCTGGCCGATTCGGCCGGCCCCTGACTGCGGGCAAGATCGCAACGCGCGTTGCGATCTTCGCACCGAGCAAACCTTAAAGGTCAGTTTACGAAAGCCGGGTCAGGGTCCACCCAACCGTCCCCGTGAAGGCGGGGGTTGTATTGATTTGGAAGCTGCCGACCTCCTTACCAGAGACCCAGAATGGCTGATTGGCCGGAAGGTCCAGCGCAACAACGTAGTTCGCGCTCGGCAGATTGACCGGAAAAGTGACGGTGCGCTGGGTGTTGCCGGAGAACAACGCGACGGTGCCGGAGAGGTCCTGCGTGCCGCCGATAACGCGCAAACTCCCAATTCTGGCGCTGACCACGTTAAAATTCACCCGGCAGCAACGTCCATCTGACGGGTAGCGCGCCGGTTGTCCCGGCTCTCACAATGTTAAAGCCTCCCGCAGTTTTCGAGTTGGTATCTACATAAAGCGACGCATCAGAGCCGGACACCACAACGTTATAGTTCGCCGAGTACTCATTAGCCGGGAACGTGACCGAGGCGGTTGTGGTTCCGTTCGCGATGGTCGCGCTACCTGCCCTATTCACTTGGTCATAGAAGTTCACAACCACGCCCGCAGTATTCAGCATGACGGCTGACTGGCCGAGGTACGTGTTATTCAACAACTTTGGCGGTTCCGGGTTTGTAACGAGTGATCCGATCTTGGTGAACCGCCATGGAATATCGACGTGTTCAAAACGATTTCCGTAACCAATGAGGCCGAACGGGTGCTGTCCTTCAGGCACCTCGTAGTGAAGGCCGTATGCGTTGCCTTCCAAGGCGTTGTTCAAGAACTCTACGGAATTTGCCGCGTAGGGTATGCTGTTTCCGCCCGTGTGTGTCCCAGCATTGTCTGCGATTAGGGCACAAGTACCTGATCCTGTACTGATCTTGGTATTCTTGATGATAAGGAAGTTGTTCGAGCCAGTGCTAACGATGCCATACGTCATGGTGTTCGGGCCGTTCTGCCTAATCCAGCAGTCGTCAATAGTAACCCAGTACGCACCCTGCGTGTAATCGTTCTCGTCGCTCTGTTTGATGTTGAAGCCGCGGTTCTGCGTCCACCCGCCACCAGCAACAGACACTCTACGTAATGTAGTGCTAGATGAGCCTTTAAGACTGATCGCGCATAACGCTCGATTGTCCGGTCTCGTCATATCGAACTCTAGGCCCTCTAAGGTCAGGCCAACATGGTTCGCGGCTTTTCCAAATTCAAATACCGGCCCGCTCCCGATATCACCGGGGCGGATGGTGGCTCCGTAGCCGGATATGCGCGTGTTCCTATATTGCCACGGACTGAACCCGTTGATCGTCGCTGCCGTGTAATATCGCCCGGCGGGGATTATCATGTCACCAGTACAGGGGATGCCAGTCACATCCTGAACCGTTGCAAAGTTATTCATCATTTCAAAGCAAGCTAGAAACGCATCGCTGTCATCCGTACCGGATGTGCCTGTGTCGTCAGCCTTAGCGCCGAACATGAACGGATGGATCAGATGATCGCTGATGATCCAACACTGTCCGTCCGCATCGACTTTGTGCCAGGGCTTGATAACGCCGGGCGTAGCAATGCGCCGCCATGTAGACGCCAGCGGATCGACAGTCTGAAATCCAACAGGCCGGATTGCCAATACCTCGGCAGGAAAGGGAGTGCTGCCAATTGCAGAGATAGTGATGCTATCCGGGATAGCGGCCACCGCAGCATCGCGGGCCGCCAGCGCGTCGTTGCGATAACCCAGCGTGGTCGTTTTGTCCGCAGCTACAGTAATTCTGTCCGCAGCCACGGCGGCCCTGTCAATGGCGGTCGCTTGGCGGTCCGCAGCAGTGGCAGCAAAGTCAGACCGATCCAGCCGCTCACTCAACTGCTGATCGCGCATGGCGGCGAGATCGAGCGCCGCCTCGATTGTTTTCGCAAAAAACGGACCTTGATTTTCGAGATCGATTTCCTGAGTAAATGGCGCATTGCGCAGGATCGTGATCGTCTGTGCAGCCGTTGGCGCAACGGTCAACGCGACTTGCCCGCCGCCCGCCGCGCCAACATCCGACACGATATAGTCGGCGTCGATCGTCAGAACAGTTTCCACCCCCGCCGTCTCGCGAACGACCTTGATATGGTCCTCATCGAGGATGCGGAACCCATAGTCAAAAACGGTAGTCACGCCGTTCCCGATGTAAGGCCCCGATCGGTTTACTTCGCTTGCAACAGTCATGATGGTCCCTCCCTTTCGATGATGCGGGACCATGTACGGCCAACGGTTATTTCCTAAATTTGCTGCGCTAGCGGCTTAGGCTGACCGCCGCCGCATCCGCCGCACGGTCGTATAACTTCGCCGCAATGCCGGAGTACCATGCGCCGTACATCGAACCCGCGCCATCGCCGCTGCCTCCAGCCGCAGCCGTTGCCACGTAGGCCATCAGCGTCGCGTCTGCGAACGAGAGTTCACCGGCAAGGGCGTCAGCGAGCCCCCGCTGCAACGCTTGCTCCTCGATGGGACCAACGAGGCCGGCCGCCGCGATCTCCCGCGCTTTCTTTCTCAGCTCTTGAGCGAACGACATCACTTGCCCTTTCCGAATTTTCCAAACGCATATTCGAGCGGCGATACCTGCTCGCCATTGCTCTGCCGCGCCAGGGCGTCGATCACCCGGTTGGTCATCACGGATGGGAAGCCGGTCGCAGCCCCCAGCGAATTGGAGAGCGCCTTCGCATCGCTGCGGCTGAACTCGCTATCGACAGCGCCAACAGCCTTGCCGATCGTCCAGAGTGGCTTTGCCAAGTCGCCGGTGATCGAGCCGTAAGCGCCGCCAGCCCCGTAGCCTTGCGCCACCGATGCCATGTCTCTCACGAACGGCAACGTGCCGATCACCGAGAGCGCGGTTTTCTTGGCGAGCCAGAGCGCAAAATTCTCGTCATCGTCGCCAGTATCGCCACTGCCGAACACAGCGCCGGCAGTGGCGCTAGCAGCGGCACCGACCAAAGCCTCAACGCTGAACAGCAACACCATGTCAGTTGCCAGAGACGCCGCTTCTAGCGCCGACGCCTGGGACGCACCGTTCTCGCCAATCACCCGCTGCGCCTTTTTTCCGCGCTCGTATGCGACGTTGGCTTTCGCAAACATGTAGCTGCCGAGGGTGGAAAAGAGCTTCACGAACTCATTCTGCCGGGTCATTGTGCCGAGCGATCCGCGCTCGATGGCAGATCGATCAGTGAACAAGCCCGAGCCTTGCGCTCGTTTCACCAGATCATCAGCATGGGCCACAGCGCGGGCTTCATCGTTGCCGAACTTCCGCAAGCCCTGCTCATAGCCGGCGATCCACGTCGGGACGTCCGCCATGTGCCATTGCACCTTCTGCATCAGCCAGAAAGCGGCCGGCCCCCAATAGTCCTTCTTGAACTCCTTCCATCGAGACGGGGTCGCGCCCGAGGCGCTGCTGTCCAGGAACGCGTTCATATCCTTGTTGAACGTGGTCTGCCGCGTCGCCATGAACGGAGACTTAGTGACAGCGGCTCCCGCCGCTCCAGCGGGATCACGCATGGCTTTGGCAATGCCAACGGCCATATCCTTCTTACCGACCACCACGAACGATTGCGCAACTCCGCTCATCTGTTGAAGCGCGTTCGTCAGGTTTAGGCCAAGCTTTGCCGCAGTGAAGTTGGACCGGAGCGCCATCATTGCCGACCCGACAGCCGTGGTTGCACCAAGCTCGCCCTCAGCCGCATCCTTGAGCCACGCTTGCAGCGCATCGAAGTCGGCCGAGCGGCCGGCGTTGTCGAGCGAACCGCGCACACGGCCGTCCTGGATCAGCCGCCACGCGTTGGCGACGGGCTCGCTCATCTCCAGGTCATAGATCACCTGATTGACGTGCTTATGGAGCACCGCCATATCGAGCGACACCGGCCCGACGCCGACAGCCGCGCGCTCCTTGGTGTGACCGTTCTTCGTCTGAGCCTTACCGAATTTACCGGCAATGAGCGCGCTGGCAATGTCCAGCGTCTCACGGTCAGCTGTGATCGACGAGAGACGCGCGTCATACTTGATGGGGTAATAACCGCCGCTCAACTGCTTGCCGCCGATCGTGACCGGCGACGCCTCAACCCAGGCCGGTTCAACACCGGTCGCGCGCCGCTCGCGGGCGGCAATGTCCGCCTTGAACGTGCCGATATAGTCCCACACCGATTGAATGAAATCGGCATCCTTGGCCGTCAATCGGTCCGCCAGGACGTGGTTGATCTGGTCATCAGTGTACTTGTGCGGGTTGGCATCCCCGGACTGCTTTGTCAGTCGCGACCTGTTGCCCTCGTTGCCGGTATTGAGACCGAGCGCGATCAACTCCCATTTCGAGAGCGACTGGCCCAGCTCGGGCAGGAACATTCGGGTTGCCATCGCCCGCCGCTCCTCTTTCGTGTAAACCGAATAGAGCCCTTCCAGCGCCTTCGCGGCATCCTGCTTGCGAACTATCAATCGGTTCTGCGCCGCGTCGATCGGAGCTTTCATCGCCTGATAGGCGTCGCCCTGGTCCTTGAAGCCATCGATCTCGCGCAGCAACGTCGTCGCGTTCAACACGCTGTTGAGATAGTTGCTGGCGAGGTTGCGCAGATGCTCGGCCCCGGTGCGGACGCGGCCAGGAGGGCGCTTTGGCAAATGCTTGTCGATGCCATCGGTGATCGCATCAACGGTCGCGTTGAAATTGCGCTGATTGGTGGCGTCGATCAGGTCATTCCATCGCTTGGCGATGTGCTCCAGGTTCTTCAGGCTATCGACCACGCCGCGCAGTTCTTCCATGGCGATGGTCTTGTACGGCCTGGACAGGGCGTCCCGCATCACGCTGTCCGGGATGGCAAGCTCGTTCTCGCGCCCGGCCGCAATCATGCCGGCCACGAAGGCTGTCAGCGATCCGCGCCGACGCTCGGCCGCGCCGCTGACCTTGCGGAAATCGTACCGCTCAAGCAATTCGTCGATCGCACCGAGGTAATCGAACCCGGCGTTCTCGCGCCGGCCAGCTCCAGCGATGGCATCCCGGCTGGCTCTACCATTGAGGCGACCAACGTAGTTCTCGGCGCGCTCGACCTCATCGGCGGCTTTGCTGGCCTCCGAGTACAGGGCGTGGTTGAGCAGTTGCCGCCGCTTGGCATCGATCAGCTTGGCGACCATCTCGTTATAGCCGAGGCTGGTAGCCGTCCGCGCGCCGCCCTTGACCGTCTTGGCCTGCCCGTCCTTCCCGACAACCTCGCGATCCGGGACGGTATAGGAGGCAATCGAGGTCTCAAACTTGGCGTTATTCGCCTGGACCGCCTCAGCGACGGCGTCAACCGAGCCCTCGCCACGCACGGCGGCCCGAGCGGCCGTGCCGATCTTGCGCCGGGCCGCATCGAGCCAAATCTTCTCCCGCGTCAGCGTCGCGCCCAGGCGGGCCGCCTCGCTTGCCGCCTTGCGCTCGGCGGCTAGGTAGCGACCTGCGCTGATGGCATCCCGCACGCGCATCCGCGAAATGGTCGCCCGCGCGGTCGCCCGCGCCTCCTTCATCGTCATGGCGTTGCCGGAGCCGGCGACGTCAACGATCGACTTCAACTCGGTAGCGATCCATTGGCCGCGCTTGTCCCCGTCGTGGACCGCCTCCAGGGCCTGTTGCTCGATCTCGCCGTCGTTGAGCGCGTCGCCATGCCGGTCCCGCATCACGCGGTCGGTCTCCGCATCGATAGCCTCGTCCCGCTTTGGAGCCTTCTCCAGCGCCTTGACCATTTCGTCACCTGACGAGAAGCCGAACACGACCGCAGCATCGTCCGGGTGCACGCCGCCCTCAGCCGTGTAGATCGTCTGCTTTCCACGAGGCAGCGTCTTGAGAATACCATCGCCATAAGTCGCAACCAGATCAGCGCGCGACAGACGCACGTCAGAGATCGTCTCGGGCGGGAGATCGCCGAGCCACCGCCGATTGCCCATCCATTCCAGCACGCGATAGACGGGATAGGCATTCACATCCCGCTCGACCTCAGCGCGGACAGCCTTTCGCTCGACCTTGAACCACTTTTCTTGCTGCCGTTTAATCGGAGCCATTGTCTGGCGTAGCAGCCGCGCCTTGGCCTCCTCTTGCGCCTGATCCCGCAGCTTGAGGAATGCCGCATACTGCTCGTCCGTGAGGCCCATGCTTTCGGCCGAAGCGAACACCGGGCCGGCGTCGCCGGTCTCGGCATCAGCGCGCGCGATCTCATCATCCGTTGCAATCATCCGATCGAACACGCCGCGCAACTCGGCGGACGGCTTCACGTTGAGCGACGTTAGACGCCGGTAGACCGAGATCAGCCACGCGCGGAACTTCTCGAACGCCGAGCGCAGATCGGCGGACGGCGCTTTGCCGTCCATCAGATAGCCCTCGAACGCGCGCGCCCACTGCTCTTGGGCTCCGACGTCGATAGCGGCATCCTTCGCCGCATTCCCCGTGGATCCCTTCTCATAGGCCGCGCGGACGTCATCAGCAGTTACCGCAACACCGCCCTTGCTGGCGTCCTGGGCCACGGCAGCGGCATTCTCAAGCCACCACGCCCGCACGGTCGCGTAGCCCGCAGCAGCGTGCGCGTCAGTGCGCGCCATGTCCTGCATCACGGTCAGGAAATAGTGACCGCTCTCGTGAACGAAGGTTGACAGGTTGGCACTCTCGAACAGGCGAATGATCGTCTCGCCGTTGCCAACACCGGCAGAGGGAAGCTGGATCGACCCGCGCTGCCCGGTCCTATCGCCGGGCTGGCTGTAAGTTGTTCCGGACTGGGATGCCTCGATCGCCTGCCGGATAGCCTCATCGCTGTCATCGAGCGACACGCCGATTTCCGCTAGATGGCGCTCGAACTGGTCCAGCTCTGCCTTTCGAGCCACGGCAGGCGCGGCCGGCTCGCTTGCCGAATACTGCGGCTCGCCGCGCAGCTCGCGGTCGATCGCTTCCCACAACGGCCGCACGATATCCGGCACCTCGTGACCTTCCGCGATGGCCGTCCGATATTCGTTCGCAACCGGATCGTCAGCGAGAAAGCCCGCCTCGATCGCCGCGCGGGCGACTTCATCGGGACCATGCTTCTTGCCGCCCTTGCCGCCCAACAGATCGCTCTGTTCAGATGCCATGTCGGCGCGCGCTAGCTTCAGCGCTTTTTTGCCGTTGCGGGCGACCGTTTCAGCGTTGCGCGCCTTCAACTCGCCGCCAACGTCATTGATGCCGCCGTGCTTGTCGATGAACTCCAGGAGCGTTTGCCGCGTATCCTTAACCGACTTGCGCGACCGCGCTTCCGCAATCGTCCGGTTCAGCTCATCCACATTCTTGTACTGGATGCCTTCCGGGATCGAGCCTTGCACCTGGGGCAGCGGATATCGCTGCAACAGGTCTTTTGTGGTCATGCCCGAGCGTTCCGCCATCACCCGATAGAACGCGGGATAGAGCGTCGCCTCCGTCGTCGCTACGTCGGTCGATCGGCCGGCAGCGCGAAGTCGGGAAACCATCGTGTCTTGGATTTCCTGCTCATATGAGCGGAATTCTTCCTCATACTGGCGGACGTTCTCCGCAACCTGCCAAGCTTCCTCCATCGCGTCTTGTGCCCGCGAGTTGAACTCCTTCGCCTCAGCGGCCGTAAAGTCGTTCGGGTCGAGGCGCATGTGGTCGAGCAGGAACGCGTCGTGCTCGGAGCCGGCCATACGGGCGGCATAGGTCGCGGTCGGGATTGGGAGATCAGCGCCAGCAGCTAACGCGGCGTCGAGGTCTTCGCTGGTGACACCCTCCAGGCCATCGACAAGGGCGTGCGGGTCGATGCCGTTCGACTGGAAGTATTCAACGAACTTGTCGGCGGGCACGTAGACGTTGGCAATTGGCGTGCCTTCGGTTGCCGAGGCGACGAACTGCTGAAATTTGTCGGGCGAGCGATTGCGGAGCGCGGATGACTGGGCCTGCTTGGAGATTTCCTCCAGAGCAGCACGACGGCCATCGACGCCCTCTGCGTTCGCGGCAGCATTGCGCGATCTGGCGAGGTGCGACACGCCAGCGCCGGCTCCGGACAGGCCTAAAGTCGCGAGAGCAGTTTGCGCAACCGTGTCGCGGATGGCCGCAGGCTGCTCGGCTAGGAAGTCCTTGAACGGCTTGTCGGGATTGATCGTCACCCACTCGTTGAGGTTCTGAAAGAGCGTTGTCACCGTCTCGGTGGGAAGCTCGGTCGCAAGCTGGCCCATCAGGATGCGGCCAAATCCAGCGCCCTTGCTGACGTCGCCCAGCAACCGGCCGACTGGCAGGCGCTCAAGCATCACCTCAGCAGCGGCGTCCAGCGCACCATAGGAAAGCGCCCGAGGCGCAGAAAGGCCACTCTCAAGGCCCTTCTGAGTGGACTGGCCGCCCTGCACAACCGCCCCAGGCGCGAGATATGCGCTCATGACAGCAGGCACAGCAGCGCCATCGGTGAGCACGGACGCGACAATGCCGGGCGTCATGAGGCCGATGGATTGCGACGCGCCTTGCACCTGCTGTTCCAACCAGGACGGGGCAGGACCGGCAATGGTCTTGGTGTTACGTTCGGCATCTCGCGCTCGGGCAAGCAGGTATTCACTGACAGGGTTCTTGCCCGGCAAAGCAGCGACGCCAGCGCCAACGCCATAGACGCCCTGCCCGAAGGCGGGGACAGCCGACGCGATGCCGCGCGGAATGACGAGGCTGCGCTCCCACCAAGACAGCCCTTCCAAATCGTCCTTGGCGATCGTGGCGTTGTCGGGATTGCGCAGCCATTCCGTGAGGCGCGGCGCGCTCGACAGGATCGTCCGGTTCTTCTCCCGCTCGACCGCCTGCTGAAACACCGGTCGATATTCCGACACCATCGGCGCGGGCGGAACCGGGTTGCCCGTCACCTTGCCGAACTCGCTGGCAAGGTTCAGATCGCCGGCAAATTCGTCAGGCGAAGTGGTCGCGCTGTCGAGCACGACCTGAGCGGAGGCCGCCTGCTGCTCAGCTTGCTGCTGCTGCCGCTGGGCCTGCCATGCTTGATAATCGCCGAGCGTGCTAAACATCTGAACTGACCTTCCCAAGAAATTCAATGTGATAACCGCGAGCGTAGCCGGTGTTACGTATGGCAATGCCGGCAGGCTCCAGGCGCTGGCGCAAACGGCAGAGAGTGACCTTGAAATCCGCATAGTTTTGTTGGGACTTCCTCGTAGTCTCAGCTCGATCCATTGCCGCGATGATCGTCTCGGTCGGAACTGGATGGCCCCTACCTTTCCAAACCGCGTTGAGAATTTGAGCTTGCAGCTTTGTAAGTCCGAGGTGATCGACCACCATATCCACGGTGGGCTCAGACACGGCCTGACTGCAACACGGACAAGGGATCGCTTTGGCCTTCATGCTCATTTACCCGAACGACGCTTGGCCTCACGGATCACGGCGCGGATGAACTCCGGCCGATTGCCGAGGCCGGTGGCTTCAAGCTGGTAAGGCAGCGCCGGCATTTTTTCGGACATCTTCTGTATCAGCCCGCGCGCTAGATCGAGGTCAGCGGCAGGAACGTCGGCAAGGTCAGCCATCCCCTTCACCATGCCTTCGGCGTTCTGTTCGGCCGTCATTGGCGCGAGTGTTGAGGAAGCCTCGTGAACGTGCCCGACGATCTCCTGCAAATCGGAGGACGGCATGCCGTGCGCCAAGGCTTCACTCAGCAGGACGTTGCCCGTCTCGGTCAGTGCGGCAGCGCGATCGCCATCGCCGCCAAGTCGCACGGCCTCAGCCAGCGCATCGAGGCGCTCGATGCTGTCGCGTTCTGCCGGGGCGGCCTCGACCTCAGGCTTGGCGACGTCGGACTTGGCAACCTCGACAGTAGCGGGAGGCGACATCGGCGCTGCGGCCTTGACCTCGGTCGGGAACAGCAGCGCGGCAGCGTCCGCCTGGGGCGGCGCTCCGGCCGCTGCCGATGGTGCGGCGACGGCGGGCGCTTTGGGCGCATCACTCGGAAAAAGCACATGGGCAGCATCGGATGACATGGGCATTCCTCAGATATCGTCGTTGCTCAAGAGGTCTGCCCACGCCTTGGCCGCAACATCAGCGACCGCGCGCGTCTGACCGAACTTATCCGTCCCGTTGCAAAACGCGGTCAACGACGAAATTGCGAAATTGCCGAGGTTCTTCCTGCCAACGATGGCATCACTGGGCGGTGCTGATGCCTCATTTAAAGCCATCCAAATTTCGCGCTCGGTTGCGGAGATGCCGGCGAACACCGTCTTGAACTCTGCAACGAGTTCGTCGGCACGCGCCGCGAGCTTCACGATGGCGGCCGCGCGGTCCTGTGCCACCTCCAGATGGCGGGCACGGTACGCTGTCGCGTCCGCTTCGCTCGCTTGCCTCTGCTGCTCGACGACGCTGGCCCTTGCGCGTTCCAGGATAACCAAATCGGCGCGGATTTGACCGATCGACGAATTAGCCGACGCAAGCGAGGCGACCGCGTCTTGATCACCCGAAACGGCGGGAAGCGCGAGATCACGCGCATCCTGCTCAAGCTCCGATAGCCGGTCGCGCGCAGCTGCAATCTGCCTGTCAAGCTGCACGACTGTGATTAATGATGCGGTCATATCAGCTCACTCCACTCCACGCCGCCGCCGCGAGCGCTGCGACGGTTTGCGTCATTGAGGCGTCGCCCATCTTGGTCCGCGCGTATTCGGCCAACCGACGCCGGCCGACACGCACGTCATGTCCTGCGAACGGCTGCTGTTGCGCGATGTCGAGTTCGGCCGCGTCGATCAAAGCCTTGGCAGCGTTGAACTGCCCGATGAGTGTGTCGAGAACGGCGGCCTGCGCTTGGATGGTTGCGATGTTGGCAGCGATTGTTGCCATAATAGAACCTTTCGTTTCTTTTCAGGTTAGAGGGTCGTAATCGGAGTTGGCGGTGCCCCCGAACGACGGCCAGGGAGCCGGCTCGGGCGCGGTGATCGGCTTGTAAGTCGGCTTGGGCGGTGGAGGTGGTGAAGGCGGAGGTGGAGCGGCGGGCGCTGGCGGCTCTGCCGGCGCGGGCGCAGCGCTCACCTCGCGCGCGACCTTTGCCGGAAGAACCGTCAGAGGTGCGCTATTCTGCTTCTCTCGAAGCTTCGCGCGCGCAATGCGATCGGCCAGCTGCTCGACGCCGTTGACCGCAACCACATCCTGAAAGGCGTTCACCCGGATGTGCTTGCCGATCAACTCCAGCCGGCGCAGGCGATCGCTGAGTTTAATTTTCTTGACGTAGCCGACCTGTCGGCGCTCCTCACCCGAGCCCTCGAACAACGCGTCAACTTCCACACCGGCAACGAGGCCTTGCCTCCAGATTTCTGGCCACTCCTCGATCGGCTTGAGGTCGCCCTTCGCGTCGTACAGGTCGGCAAGATCGGCCTCGGCCTCATCAACGAGGCGGCGCAGCATCCAATCGGCGTCGATTTCCGTTCGCTCGGAGCGTTGGAGTTTGGCAGCGTCGATCGCGGCTATGACGCCGGCATGGCCCAACAACTGCGACCCTTGCTCCTGCGCACTGCGCTGGCTGTAGCCGGCGCGGATCGCGGCCTTAGTCGCATTCAAGTCCAGCAAATATTCCTGGACGAACCGGGCTTGTTTCGGCGTGAGGGCTGACGTGATGGCATCGGAGTTCATGATTTCCGATGCCTAAGCGACGAAAGGTTGTCGCTACCACTCGGCATAAGTTTTCATAAGGAGGCGAGTGCATCCGCCAACATTGTCAGGAAAGCTTGATGCCACTCCTCATCATCAGACAGCTCCCACGCCTTCAAACTGGCGGCGTAGCGGCTCAGAGCAATGACACCAGCCGTCGTGACGGGCTTCGAGCGGATGAGGACGCTTGCATGCTCCGCGAGAGCCATCCTCCGTTCCGCGCTTATTTCGTCGGCCGCATCAAACTCTGGGCCTTCATCGAGCTTCGCGGATACTGAGACTGCTGCATCAAGCTGCGCGGACAGTTCTCGGTGGCGTTCGATCACGGAGAAGATCGGATCAAGCTGAGACATTGGATTTCTTTCCTGGCTTGTGGATGGGGTTTCGGGGGTTTCGAGGGTTTGTTTCAACCACCTTCTGGGAAGTGTCATGTATGCACGTGTATATAACCGGCTCTACTGACAGTTTCCGCGTTAGGGTTGGGAGAAACCCTTGATACCCGTGAAACCCAAGGGGCGAGGAATTCCAATTTTGTTTGCGGCCGGCAACAAAAAACCCGGCCAAGGCCGGGTCTCTCCAGATCAATGAAAATGCGACCGATCACCAATTCTGATCGGCCTGTCCCCCTACTTGCCAGACCAGACCATTGCCGTCTGTTCCAACTCGCTCAATCGAGCGCCCTCCAACGATCGTGCCGCGAAAGCGCGCGAGATAACGGCCGAAACTCTTCGTGGAAAAGACGCCATTGCGCACGATGAACGCGGCGAACACCTCTCGCAACTCCGGACTCTCGGCGACCTTGTGCGCAATTTCGCGAACCGTAAACCTGCCGGTCGGCAGCGCTTCCATGATCTCCGATAGCTCCGCTTTCTCCGGATCGTCTGCCCGCATTGCATCGACATCGCCCCGGCAGTCGCCCATGCCGAGCCAGATCAGCGCCGATCGCACGGTATCTGACCAATCCTCGAACGAACCCATGGGCGAGGCTTGGCTTGGAGCACCGGCAGAGAGGTACGCGCGAACAACGGTCAGCGCGGCGGCGACCAGCTCGGAGCGCTTCCGCAGCGCGACGCCCGTCGCATCCCGGTCAAACCGGCGCTCGTCGGGCCGTTCGCATTTGGCATCAAGCCGAATACGGACTGAGCGGCGGTTCAAGTCACCATGGATCGAGAGATTGTTGCCCGTTGCGCAGATGAGAGCGGTTGAAGGGATGCGCACATTCTTGGATGCGCCCAGCACCCGAACCTGAACTTCCTCCTGGGTGAGAAGCTGGCAAAGCTGATCGCTACGCAGAATGTGCGTCACGTTGTCGATGCTGATGATCTGATCGCCCGCGAGCGCCGCAGCGCCGATCCGCTTCTCGAGTTCGGCCTCGTCCTGCGTCGGGGTGACCACTGCTGCCTTGCGGCCGGTCGCCAAGATGGCTGCGATGTCTACCAGGAGGCTCTTTCCGGTCCCGGCCGCAGGCGCGGTCACGGTGAACATCGGAACCGTTCTTAGGCTGGGACGCATGACACTCGTTATGAGCAGCGCCAGGGCCGCAGCGAGGTCGGAGTTATCGACGAAGGGAAACCCGTCGATCGGCTCTACCAGCACATCGAGGGCTTTGGCCGCCTCGCGTTTAGACGGATTTTCAGGAACCTGCCTCCAGATGCGATCCCCGACTAGCAGGAGGCCAGTGGCCTTATCATAGCCGGGCGTGCTCAGAACGGTCCCGTCATGCCGCAACGTCGGCGCGCTGATTATGGCCCGCAGGCGCGGCACGGTCCAGCCATGGCCCTTACTCGCGAGGATCATGCGAGCGACTTCGGTGGGACAATCACACGGCACATACTTGTCGGCGCGCCCGTCCCATTTCACAAACATGGAGTGGCGCGTAAGCGTCTCGACTAGAGCAACGTCAGAGAGGGTGGCGATGATCACCGTCCCATCGGGGCGATCGACGTTTTCGCCCTGTTTTGCGACGCTGAGTGTGCGCGCCGGCATGCTGTACGTGACAGCCCGCACAAGATCATCGCCACGAGCGTAGATGCCGAGCGCAGGGTTCGAAAGGACGGCCATCGCCCCGTCAACGGTTTCGTGAATGTCCCCTTTGACGACATAGATGGGCTTGCTGGCGAGACGGTCCCCCTGGACATCGGCGGCCGGCCGGGCGGATGCGACCGCACCGGCAAGCGCGACGGGGTCTACGGCAGTCGGCTGGGGCGGCGTCCACGGCCGCACCGTCTCACGCATGAACTGATCGAGGCGGCCCTTGTCCCAGCCGTCGCGGATCGCATCGGCCGCGTCCCAGCCTTTCGGCGGATCGTCGCGCATGACATCCATCACGCGCACCGTACAGCCGAGGCCGACCAGGATCGCGGCAATCTCGCTCGCGGTTGTGAGACCCGGCGCATCAGCGTCGGGCCAGATCACGACGTTGCGCCGGCCGAGCGGCGTCCAGTCGGTATGCTTCACGCCTTGCGTTCCGCCCGCCCAGGACAGGACCGTTCGCCCCGTGGCCGATGCCAACGCGTCGCGGCACTTTTCATCCGCGACGACGATTACCTGCTTTGCATCGCCGAGCGTCTCCAACCCGTATAGCGGGAGGGCTTCAAGAGCATTCATCTTCAATCATCGCCTACAGAGGAGCCGCCTGAAGTTCCTACGGCGCTCCGCGAGCTGTCGGTGGAGCGCGTCGTAACGGCTGTAGACTTCCTCCTGCAAGCCGAGACGTTGCACCACGCGGATCAAGCGCTGTTGCGTTTCCTCAGTGTCGCAGGGATGATCGAAGCCGTCGTAGAGAAAGCGTGACTTCCTGAGGGAGAAGATAGGCGGATGCCGAGAGTCGCCCATTGGCAGGACAATAACGGCTCCGTCTGGCTGCTTCCGGCACAGCGGATAGAGCCGGCCGTCAAAAATTAGCAGCGCCCCGCCCGGTTCAGTGACCCAGCCCTTTGGGAAAAATACCCACTTGTGTACTCGATGTAGACGTCTCGCCTTGTCCGCGATGCGCGGATCGATTGCGTCGAATGGATCAAGATCAGTATCGGTGACGAGCCAATCTGTCGGAGGAACGTGAGCGTTCATCGTATGCCCTTACATCTTGTAAGAGCGGTCGCCGTGTTCTAAGATCGCAATGCCAATCACGATGAACGCGGTGCCGCCCCGGTTTCGGAAACGAAGCTGGGGCTTTTTTCATTTGCCCCAGCGCTGATCAGGCGGCTTCGCTGGTTGATCTCATTGGCACAGACAGAACCGACGCTACGTACGCGTCGAGATCAGCATCAGTGTAGATAGTGCGGCGAGGCCCATCCCGGCGAAAAACCGGGCCGCCCCCACTACTCGCCATTGTCGCAAGAGTTTTGGGCGTGCGCCTTACGCCATGTCGCTCGAACAGATACTTGGATGCTTCTTTTCGTGAGAAGTATCGGACGTTTTGCAGATTGCTCATCGGGATCGGGCTCCGAAAATTTGGATCGAGGCGATCATCCCTTGAGATGGTTGTTACTCAAAATTGCTCTCTAGTGCTCAACGGTGTTCAGGGAAACAACCATCTCAGGTCATGACTGGGATCGATGCTTTCGATCGACCGGAGAACAGCCGTGAGCCGCACCCGACCAGCCGCTATCCCTCCAGGATCATGGCCGCGCCGCATGCGCGCCGACCTTGCCGCTGGGTACGTCGGAGAGAAGACGGTTGACGAGTTCCTAAAGCGAGTGGGAAAAGAATATCCCCAGCCCAGAGTAGCGGACGGACGTAGGCGGCTATGGTTGATCGAAGACCTGGACATGGCGATAGCGCCGCAGGGCGGTCACAGCGACCTCGCAGAGGAACTGTGATGCTGGAGCTCCCGCGTCACGTGATCCCGAAGAAACTCGCGAGCGGCACCCTCGCCTATTATTACAACGTGCCGACGAAGTATCGCGCCCTCAAGTGCCCCGTCTCGAACGAGCCGTTGGGGACCGACTTCGCGAAAATGATCTTGCGGGCGAAGACGCTCAACGAGCAATTTGACGAGTGGGACCAAGCTCGCAAAGGAATGCTTGTGTCGCCCGGTCCGATCATGCCGAAATACGGCACCGTCGATTGGCTCTTCCGCGAATACAAGATCAGCAAGGCATACCTGGAGAAGGTGGCCGCCCGTTCACAGAGTGACTACGAATGGGCCATGGATCAGATTTGCGACATCCGGACAAAGACCGGAGATCGTATCGGTAGCCGGCCGGTCCGGACCATCAGCCCCCGCGCCGCCGACAAGCTCTACGATAAGTTTCTGGAGGGCACCGGCAAGAAGCTTGCTGCGGGAAAGCAGCGCCTGCGGACCGGGGAGAAGTTGATCGGGCTATGCCGTAAGGCGTGGCGGGTGGTCCACCGCCTCTTCCCTGAAGAATTCGACAAGGACGTTCCAAATCCGTGGACGGGCGTCACCCTCAAGGTCCGCGCCAAGGCCGTGAAACCGGCCGTTACCCGCGAAGAGGTCTACGCCTTTGCTTGGGGCGCGATCGAAAAAGGGTATCCGGAAGCTGCGGCGACCGCAGTCATCTGCTTTGAGTGGCTACAGCGTCCGGAAAACGTGGTCGGTGGCCACATGACCTGGGCCGACTATCGGGCCCAATCCGCGCCGTCCGTGATCCGGGTTGTCCACCACAAAACCGGGACGACGGCGCCTCACCCGCTGGAGGAGCAGACGGACGAGGGCCTGATCCGCTTCTATGCCGACGCCGAGGAGGTGCTGGCAAAACTGCCCCGGTTGGGCGTGGCCATGATCCTCCGCGAGCTCGGGGACGGCAACGCCAAGCTCTGGCGCTACAGCTCCCTTAACCATGTCGTGGCCCGGCTCCGGAAGAGCGTCGAAGGCGTGCCGGCGCACTTCACCTTGGACGCCTGCCGGCACGGTGGCCTGACCGAACTCGAAGAGGCGGAGCTGACGGACGGCCAAGGCCGAGCCCTATCCACCCACAAGACGCAGAAGGCGTACGAGGGGTATGCGAAGCGCACCGCCAAGCGGATGCTCTCGGCCACTCGGAAGCGCCACGCCCACGTCCTGGCGAACGAAGCGGCGACAAACGTTCAGAATGAGCAGCAGACCAGCGTTCAGAATGAAAAACAGGGGTATACAAGAAGTGCTTAAATTTCATTGGCTTAATTGGCGCGCTCGGAGAGATTCGAACTCCCGACCCTCGGAATCGAAATCCGATGCTCTATCCAGCTGAGCTACGAGCGCCCTGGCCCAGATCTTGGACCGTAACCGAGACGCCCCAGATAGCTGCTGGCGAGCCAGCAGGCCGGGCGACGTTCGGATGGGTTCGAATTAGCAGAGAGGCCGGCCAATAAAAAGCCCTTCCGGCCTCGATTCGAGACGGGTCAGACCCGCCCTCACCAGGTGCTGTTGAAGAAGCCGAAATGCGGCTGCTGCGCCATCACCATCATCGGCCGCCCTTGCTGCGGCACCGGATGCGTTCTGGCGACCTTGCGCTTGGGCTGCTGCGCCGGGGTCTGAGGAGGCTGGGCCTGCGCCTGAACTTGCGGCTGAATTTGCGTCTTGGCCTCGGTCTTCTTGACCGCAGCGGTATCGGCCTTCGCGGCCGGCGTGAATTGGGCGAACGTCTCGCGGACCCGCGCCTTGGCTGATATCTCGGTCAAAGCGGGTGACATGCTCTCCACGGGCGGCTGGGGAGCCGCGACGGCGGCGATCTTCGCCGCAGGGGCGGCAAGCGTCGGCTGACTGGTGTCGAGTACGACACGCTCCGGCAGGTGGCGATCGGACCGGATCCGAATCAACGGCTGTTCGTTGCTTCCGGTTGCGATAGCCTGCGTCACAGGCGAAGTCGGCAGAACGTAGTTCGCCGCGAACAGCAGTGCGAGCAAGGCTCCACCGACGAAGAAGAAATACCGAAAGATGGGCATTGGCCACGCTCCGCCCGCCGCATCCCCGCGTGGGCTCTCCGCCTTAACAGGCGATCATTTAATTAGTTCCTGGCCCAGCCGCTCGGTTCAAATGGCGACGCCAAGTTTTTCGGCCAACCCCCAGGACAGTAACTTTTCCGCTACCCGGCACTGCCGGCCTTAGGTCCGGCGTGCTGCCACAAGCGAACACTTCGCCTGATCGGCATTCACGTTGACGAAGCCGACAGGAATGCGCGCAAAAGTCTTGCGGCTCTTCATGCTGACCGGATCCGCCAGAACGCGGGTGCGGTCGGTGAGATGACTGCCATCACGCCGCGCAAAAGCGCAGACGATCTCGACATCCTTTACGGCATAGTCGTTGTCGTTGCGCAGCGTGAGCGTCACCAGCGCCTTCGATCCAAGGCCGCCGCGGCGCCAGGTCTGAGATGAAATCCTGATCCGGCCGAGTTCTGCCATTGTCGGAATCTGAGCTTCGGAGGCCGGCGACACGGCGACCGCATCGCGCGAAGGCGCCGTCTCGACGGCTGCCACGTCAGACCTCACCGGTTCGGCACTGTTGCCTCTGGAGACGGGGAGCAGCATCCAGATGCCGCAACCGACGATGATGGCCGCCAACAGCCACAGCAGGCCTCGCCCAAATGAAACGCTCGCGATCGTCACCGCCCGCGCCAGTCGTTCGCCGGTCCCGGCGAATCGCCCTAACCCGATGCGGTCAAACCCAGCGCTCATGGTTGCCTCACCGATCGCAGCGGAAGCACGTTTCGACAACGGATTCGGCCACTGCTTACTTAATCCGGAAGGCGAACTAAGGTTCCCGCGCAGCTGCCGAGTCGGCAAGAGCGGTGGCGGTCACGGGCCGAGCCCGCTAACATGCGCTGCAACATCAAGACCCGTCGGGAGACCATGAAATGCCAGTCGTCACTTGGGATCACGTCCATCTGCGCAGCCCTGATCCGGAGGCCACGGCGGCCTGGCTGCGGGACATCCTTGGTGGCGAGATCGTGCAAGCGCCCGGACGGATCGACGTGAATCTCGGAGGCGCAAGGATCTTCATTGCTCCACTCGAGGGCGACAACGTGGTCAACCCGCCGCCGCCGCACCCGCATCAGGGCCTCGACCATTTCGGTCTCACGGTGAAGGACATCGACGCCGTCGCCGCCGAGATCAAGGCCAAGGGCGTCACATTCACACGCGAACCGACCACGATCCGCCCCGGCGTGCGCATCTGCTTCATCCGCGGACCCGAAGGCATCTCCATCGAGCTGCTCGAGCGCGACAAGAAATACACCTGATAAGGCGCGCGCCGCATCGGCTCACCGGTCGTCGTGCCGCCCGGTGCGCCTAAGTCATGCTACCGGGCATGAATCAGCGGACGGCGACGCCCATGTAGCCGTAGATCGGCCAGACCATGGTGCGTCCCAGTCGGTGTCCGAGAGCGCCGAGCCGTCGGCATCGGAGCAACAAGGCCCCTTGCCGCTTCGCAGTCCGTCGAACCAGGCCTTCAATTCGGCATTGGCGTTGACGAACTGGCCGCGGTCGCGCGCGTGGCCGAAGGGGGCCGCGAGTGCGATCAGGGCCAGGACGCATGCTAGGCTCGCCACGGTTCGCCAGCATGCCGCGCCGCCGATCCGCCGTTGTCGTGTTTCGCAAATCGTGGGACGCACACTGTACAGACGCGGCTTCTCGCCGCTGGAATCGATCCAGTTGCTCACGTTTGTCTTGCTCCAGCACCCCGCGGCCAGTGCAACAATGGTTATGCATTTCGCGGGCCAACTTGATTCGCAACGACTGGCCTCGCTTCATGATCAGACCGTCATGGCAGTGTCATAGACAAGCCGGGACAATTACGGCTCACGGGCAAGCTCGCAAGGTCGGCGGCCAAACTGCCGCGTTGCGTGGCCGCATGCCCTTTGGCATAAATGCCTACCGGCTACGCCATTGGGCGATGGCGGCCGGCCTCGGGACGTTATGAAGAACGGCCTCTATTCGATTCACGTGAACCTGCTCGATGGTCGGGTCGGCAAGGGCAGCGGCGTGATTCTTTTTCGCGACGGCAAGATTCTTGGCGGCGATGCGTACCTCTATTACACCGGCAGCTACACGGTGAAGGACAACACCTTCAAGGGTGAGGTGCTGGTCCAGCGTCACACCTCGCCGCGGGGCGACGACAATCCGCTGTTCGGCGGGCCTGCCGCGGTCGGCATCGGTGTCAGCGGCACGTTCACGGAGACGCGCGGGGACATGACGGGCACCGCGCTGGTCGGCAAGGCCAGCCAGATTTTCGGCGCGACGCTGCACAAGCTTGCGGAGGTCGACTAGGACTTCGGTTCTGATTGAATCAACCAAAGCTCTCAATTGTTGATTCGACGCGTTTTCATCACGCGAACGGCATCCACTTCGCTCGAAAACCGCTAGCTATTCGGCGGCCTGCTCGAGCGGCGCCACGCGCGGCAGGATGATCTGGATACGTGTGCCGCTGCCCGGTTCGGAATCCAGATCGAGCCGTCCGCCGAGCCTGTTCGTGACGATGCTGTAGACGATGTGCAGCCCGAGGCCGGTGCCGCCCTGATCGCGCCGCGTCGTGAAGAACGGATCGAAGGCACGGCGGCGGACGTCGAGCGACATGCCGCAGCCATTGTCGGAGAAGATGATCTCGACATTGTCCTTGCCGGACTCGCGCACCTGGATGTCGATGGTCCCCGGCCGGCCGTCCGGGAAGGCGTGCGCCACCGCGTTGAGAAACAGATTGGTCAGCACCTGGCCGTAGGGTCCGGGATAGCTGTTCATGGTCAGATCAGGCTGGCACTCGACGTTGAGCGTCAGATTGTGCTTGCGAAGGCCGGGCCGCAGACTCATCACCACCTGCTCGGTGAGGTCACCGAGATCGAAGCTGCGCTGGTCCGAATAGTTGCGGTCGGCGGCGACCTGCTTGAACGACTGGATCAGCTCGGCGGCGCGATTGAGATTGGCGACGAGCTGCGAGGACGCGTCGCGGCTGGTATGGAGAAAGTCGTTGAGCGTGGAGCGGCGCAGCTCGCCGCGTTCGACTTCGGCGGTGAACATCGCGGTCTTGCGCTCCAACGCGGAGGCGACAGTGAGGCTGATGCCGACGGGATTGTTGACCTCGTGCGCGACGCCGGCGACGAGGCGCCCGAGCGCGGCCAGCTTCTCCGCCTCGATCAGCGAGGCCTGGGTCTCGCGCAGATTGCGCAGCGCGGTCTCGGCGGATTCCTTGGCTTTCCGCATCTCCTGCTCGCCGCGCTTGCGCTCGCCGATGTCGAGCGCCACGGTGACGATCCGCTCGATCTCGCCTTCGGCATCGAGCAACGGCAGCTTGTTGACGAGCCATTGCCGCATGTGGCCGGAAGAATCAATGTACTCCTCTTCGTAGAAGCCGAGGCCCTTTCGCAGCGTCAGCACGCGCTTGTCGCTCTCGTCGGACTTGGCCGCACCGTAGCGCGACATCAGGTCGGCCGTGGTGCGGCCGAGCGCATCGCCGGGCTCGATTCCGAAGATGCCGGCCATGTAACGGTTCATCAGCACGTAGCGCAGGTCGCGGTCCTTGACGTTGATGACCGCTGGCACGGTGTCGATGACCTGCTGGAGCAGGCGCCGTCCTTCGGCAATGGCGTCTTCCGCGCGCTTCTGGTCGGTAATGTCGCGCAGCGTGCCCTCATAGCGGACGATGTTGCCCGCCTCGTCGCGGACGCCGGTGGCACTGTCGGACAGCCACAGGATGTCGCCGCCGCGCTGGCGCACCTGGTATTCGAACTCGCGCACCATGCCATCGCGTGCCATCAGCCGCTGATATTCGACGCGAGCCTCGGGATTGACGTAGATGGTGTGGGCGATGTCGTTGATGCTGTCGATGAGGTCTTTGGGGCTGTCATAGCCCATCATCCGCGCCAGCGCCGGATTGGCGTTGAGGAGGTCGCCGGCCGGCGTCGTGACATAGATGCCGTCGACCGAGCCCTCGAACAGTTTCCGGTAGCTCTCTTCGGCAAGGCGTTGCTCGGTCAGTGCGCGCACCGCCGCCTCGCGTGCCGTGTCGGCTTCCTCCAGCGCACGGCGGAACACTTCGGCCGCCCGCGCGATGTCGCCGATCTCGTTGTCGAGGTCGGCGGACGGGATCGAGGTGTTCTTCTCGCCGGCTGCGAGCGCGCGGATCGACCGCGCGATCTGGGCGAGCGGACGGACCGTCCGCCGCACCACGAAGCCGGCCGCGAGAATGCCGATCAGCACACCGATGGTACCGAGCACGATGCTCTGCCAGCGCGCCTCCGTCAGCGTGCGGGCAAAGTCGCGCGACAGCACGTGACCGCGCCGGGCGCTGACCTCGCGCAGCAATTCGGTGACGCGGCCGATCAGCCGACCCTCGGTTCCCAGCACCTCGCGGTCGATGTCGGCGATCTGCCGTTCACGGACCGCGACCGCGATGATCGCCTCGGCGTACTCGTTGACCGCCGATCTGAGCTTGGGATCAGTGACGCCCATCGCCCGCATGCTCTGCGCCGCCTGCTCGGCCGCGGACGGGTTGCGCGCAAGCAACCCAAGCGCGATCCGGCTCTGCGCTTCCGACAGGCGGGACGCCAGCTCTCGGTCCGCAGTGCCGGAGACAGCTGCGTCGAACTGGTCGCGGAGCGGCGGCAGCCCGGCAAGCAGCTGGGCGCGGCGGTCGATCAAGGTCGAGATCCGCTCCAGGCCGCTGCGATAGGTCGCAAGCCGCTCGCTGACGCCGTCGATCATATCCTGCTGCTCGGGCACGAGCTCGATGCGGGTCTTCTTCAGGATGTCACTGAGCGTCGAAGCCGCCTCGCCCACCTGCTTGAACTGGATGCCGGCGCCAGGGTCGGTGACGAAGTCGCGCGCGGCGAGCCGCAGCTCGTTCATGCGGCGGTCGATGTCCTCGGCGAGGTCGCCGACGCTCTGCAGCCGCTGCAACTCGGCGAAGGTCGTGTCGATGTGCCGGATCGCGATCACGCTAGCGGTCGAGGTGACGATGATCACCGCCAGCACCAGAAGGAAGCTGCCGAACGTGAGCTGGCCGATGGAGAGCGAGAATGTTCGCTTTTTCTCAGGGGTCGGCGTCAATTCGGCGGACATTGGTGATGTGTGGACCGGGCCATTGGAGCTCCAATATACGACGTATTGCAGTCCCGGGGGAACATGCGTCTGGCCGCCGAATATCCTTAATGTTGAAGCCCTACCGGCCTCCTTGGCCCCGGTTTTATGACGTTTTGACGCCGGCCGGCCGCCGGGCCGGGATGGTCATGGCGGCGACGCCGAGGACGACGCAGGCAAGGCCGATCCAGGCGGTCCGGCTCAGGCTCTCGCCGAGGAAGGCGACGCTGATGGCAACCCCGATCGGCACGCGGAGATAGGCCTGCGCGGTGGTGCCGACCGAGCCCAGGGTCTGGATCAGGCGGAAATAGATCACGAAGGCCGCGGCCGTCGAGAAGGTCGCCAGCGCGAGCAGCGCCAGCACGGAACTCAGCGAGGGCGACAGCGTCCAGGGCTGCTCGACGATGAGCGAGGCCGGGAGCAGCGCCGCCGCCCCCGCCAGCAACGAGCCGGCCGCGGGCGCCATGGGATCGAGGCCCTTGAAGCCGCGACCGAAGATCGCGGCGCAGGCGTAGCAGATGGTGGCGGCAACGATCGCGGCCTCCGCGACGAGGCCGCTTCCAACATTATGGAAGGCATCGACGCCGACGATCAGCAGGATGCCGGCCATACCAGCGACCACCCCGACCAGCTTTCGCGGTGTCGTCGCCTCGTGACGCGTCACGACCGCCGTGAGCAGGAAGGTGAAGATCGGGCCGGCCGAGTTGAGGATGGTCGCAAGCGCGGCATCGACGTGGCGCTCGCCCCAGGCGATCAATGTCCAGGGGATCACGCTATTGAGCACGGCCTGGAAGGCGAAGCGTTGCCAGGTCGCGGCATCCGTCGGCAGCCTGATGCCCCGCGCCCACATGATCGCGAGCAGCAGCAGGCCCGCAATCGTGGTGCGCGCCGCGATCAGCGTGATCGGAGGAATGGTGGCGACGCCGAGCTTGATGAAGGTGTAGGAGCCGCCCCAGAGCGTTGCGAGCGCCAGCAGCAGCGCCAGCTCGACGGCGATGTTGTTGTCCTGCCGATTGCCCTGTCGGTTGTCCATGTCGCGCGCTCGATCCCGTTGTCAGGGACGGAACCTAGCGCGTCTGCCCTCGCCGATACTTCGCTTTGTATCGAAGTGTCCTAGCCGATGGCCCCGACCTCGAACACCTCACCGTCATAGCCGGCCTCGCGGGGAATGCGGAGCTGACGGCCGGTTTCGGTCTTGGTCATGACAGGCATCACCGTCACGACGGACATGCCGCGGGCGTGCTCGAGCGCTGCGCTCACGCTGCCCTGCTTGGCGAGCCGGATCAAATTGCGCGTTGTCGGGAACGGCAGCTTGAAGCGGCCGCTCTCGCCGCCCTCCACCGCCTCGCGCGGCGAGACCCAGATCGAGTCGGTCGACTCCCGGCCATCATGCGCGCCGAGCTGGTCGGGCGGTGCTGCCGCAAGGAAGAACCAGGTGTCGAAACGTTTTGGCATCCCCTCGGGCGTGATCCAGTGTGCGTAAGGCACCAGCGTATCGAGCGCGAGCTGGAGGCCGTTGTCGGCCAGAATGCTCAGGAAGCTGATCTTGTGCTCGTTGAGCGCGACGCGATGCGCATCGGCGATTTCGCCGGCGCGCTTGGCATCAACAGGCGTGCCCGAGTCCTTCGAGCGCGCCAGCAGGATGCCGCTTTCCTCAAAGGTCTCGCGGATCGCGGCGATCCGAAAGCCGCGGTCCGCTTCACTCAGCCCCTCGCCGCCCGAATACAGGTCGGAGCGCTTGACGATCTCCTGATCGCCGGCATCGACGCTGCCACCAGGAAACACCAGCGCGCCCGAATTGAACTCGATCTGATGATGGCGAACCATCATGAAGACTTCGATTTCGTCGCGGCTCTTGCCGTCGACCGTCACGCCGTCGCGCAGCAGGAGGATCGTCGACGCAGGGCGTGATGCTGATGCCTCGGCCATTCGACTAACCTGCGGCGCTGGATTGCGGGCCGAGATTGGCGCGCTTGTCGACGCGGGCGACGCGCGACAGCAGGTAATCGACCTCCGCCTTCGCCATCGGGGTGATGGTGGCGCCGGGCTTGCGTTGGGCGCTGGAGGCAATGATGCCGCGCTTCTGCAGCACGTATTTGCGCACGGCAAGGCCCGCGCCGGGCTGCTGCTCGTAGCGGATCAGCGGCAGATGCGCGTCGAACAGATCATGGGCGGCGTCGCGCTTGCCTTCCTTCGAAAGCCGCACGACGTCGATCAGGAGTTCGGGGAAGGCATAGCCGGTCATGGCGCCGTCGGCGCCGCGCTCCATCTCGAAGTCCAGAAAGAGCCCGCCATTGCCGCAGAGGATCGAAAGCGGCCGCAGCGAGCCGTCCTTCTGGAAATTGCGCAGCGTCGAGATCTTTTCCAGCCCCGGCCAGTCCTCGTGCTTGAGCATCACGCAGTTCGGATTGTCGGTGACGATCTTGCGGATCACGGCCGGGGTGAACACCACCGACAAGGTCAGCGGATAGTCCTGGAGCACCCAGGGCACGTCGGGGCCGATGGCCTCGGCCGCCTGCTTGTAATAGCCGACGATCTGGTCGTCGGTCCGCAACGACGGCGGCGGCGCGATCATGACGCCGGCCGCGCCCGCATCCATCGAGGCCTTCGCCAGCGAGCGCATGGTGGCAAAGCCCGGCGCGGAGACGCCGACGATCACCTGCATCTTCTTGGCGCGCTTGACGAAGCGTACCGCCACCTGTTCGGCCTCGGCGGCATCGAGCTTCGGGGCCTCACCGAGGATGCCCAGCACAGTGACGCCGTCGCAGCCGACCTCCTCGTAGGAATCGGTCAGGCGGTCGATCGAGCGCTCGTCGATCCGGCCGTCATCGTGGAACGGCGTCGGCGCGATTGCGAAGGTGCCCTTGGCGTCGGCGGTAAGTTTCATCGTTGTCCTTGTTTCTCTCTGTCGATGGCTAAAACCGCCGCGCCCCCATCTTGATCTGCTCTTCGGAGAAGAATATCTCCTTGGCATGATCGGCGATGTCCTGGGCCTTCCAGCCCGTGTGCGGCGGCTTCCAGCCGTCCATTTCCATCATCCGCATTTCGCGCACGCCGCGGGGCCCGGACACGCCCAGCACCTTGCCGGTCTGGTCACCGGACAAGTCGCTGACCATGTATAGCACGGCCGGCGCGATGCCGTCCGGACCCAGCGCCGCACCGGGGTTCTCCTTATAGCGGGGCAGGTCTGCGGTCATGCGGGTCAGCGCGCCCGGCGCAAGCGTCCAAATCCGGATGTTGTATTTGCGGCCCTCGATCGCCAGCACGTTGGACAGGCCCCAGATGCCGCCCTTGGCCGCGCCGTAATTGCTCTGACCGAAATTGCCGATCAGGCCCGAGGTCGAGGAGGTGTTGACGATGACGCCGCCGCCATTTTCCCGCATCCAGCGAAATACCGGCATGGTGCAACAAAAGGTGCCCTTCAGATGCACCTTGATGACCTTGTCCCAGTCGGACTCAGACGCCTTGGCGAAGGTCTGGTCGCGCAGAATGCCGGCATTGTTGACGAGGATGTCGGCGCGGCCGAAATGCTTGATGGCGTCGTCGAACACCGACTGGCCGCCTTCCATGGTGGAGATGTCGGCGCCGTTGGCGACCGCCTTGCCGCCTTCGGCCTTGATCGCATCCACCACGAGCTGCGCCATCGATGTGTCGGCGCCGGAGCCGTCACGGGGCCCACCGAGGTCGTTGACGACGACGGAGGCCCCTTCCCGCGCGAACAGCTTTGCGTAGGCCTCACCGAGCCCCCCGCCCGCGCCGGTGATCAGCGCAACCTTGCCGTCGAGTAGTCCCATGGTGGCTCTCCCTGTTTTGTTCTTTTGCTCCGTCATGGCCGGGCCTGTCCCGGCCATCCACGAACTTGATCGCCAACCGCGCGAAGAACGTGGATGCCCGGGACAAGCCCGGGCATGACGAAATAACTCAGAGCGCGTCGAGCGGCATCATCACCCCAGCACCGTCTTGCCGTTCTTGATCACAGTGACGCCGCGCGACTTTACCTTGGCTTCGAACGAGATCACGCTGCCGTCCTTCCAGAGGTCCATGGTCACGGTCTCGCCGGGATAGACCGGCGAGGAGAACCGCGCGACGTGCTGGCGGAAGGCGGAAGCGTCGTAATCGGCATAGGTCTGGAGCACGCCGCGGCAGGTGATGCCGTACGTGCACATGCCGTGCAGGATCGGACGTGGGAAGCCGGCCTTCTTCGCGAACTCAGGGTCGGAGTGCAGCGGGTTGCGATCGCCGCAGAGACGATAGACCAGCGCCTGGTCGGGACGCGTCACGATGTCGATGGTCGTGTCGGGTGCGCGGGACGGGCTCTTGTGCGGATCCGGCTGGGTCAGGTTCGGCCCGCCAAAGCCGCCGTCGCCGCGGGCGAAGCGGGAGGCGACCAGAGTTGCCAGCTTCTCGCCCTTCTCGTTCTTGAGCACGGTCTGATGGCTGATGACCACGCCCTTGTCCTTGCCCTTGTCGTAGACTTCGACCACGGAGGAATCGGCGGTGATGTGCGCGGCGACCGGCAGTGGCTGGTGGAAGGTGATGTCGCGCTCGCCGTCCACCACCATCACGCGGTTGAGGTTCATCTCGCCAGGCCCCGCGCCCCACGCGGCGACGGATGCAAAAGTCGGCACCACCTTGAGCGGTCGCGGCGTCAGCGTGCCCTCGTTGACGAAGGCGAGCTCGTTCTCGTCCATCGGATCGGCGCCAAGCCCAATGCCGTAGGCATAGAGCATCACTTCGCGGTCGGTGTAGGCATATTTCTGGCCGAGGTTGTTGAGGCCTTTGAGTTCGTCGTATCTGGCGGACATTTTTGTTGTTTCCTCCCGGCAGTTTCAGCGAATGGCGGCGCCCATTGATGCGCCCTCTCCCCTTGCGGGAGAGGGCTCCAAGGTGCTCGCAACAAACTCGTTTGGGTGAGGGGTTCGCTCCGCATCGAACAATCTCTCGGTGGAGAGAGACCCCTCATCCGGCGCTTCGCGCCACCTTCTCCCGCAAGGGGAGAAGGGAAGAAAGCGACTACGCCGGCGTAAAGAACGGCAATGGCGCGCCGTCGGTCGGCTTGAACACCACCTTCACCTTCTGGCCGATCTTCAACGTCGTCAAATCGCAATCGACGAAATTGGTCTGGAGCGATGGGCCTTCCTTCAGCGTGACGTAGCCGATCGCGTAAGGGCCGGTCGGCGACTTCCGCATCAAGCTGTAGGTGTAGATCGTACCCTCGCCCGAAGACTCCTCCCACACCGTCTTGTCGGAGTAGCAGAACGGGCAGATCGCACGCGGGAAATAGTGCGCCTCGCCGCACGCGGTGCAGCGCTTGATCATGAACCTGCCCTCTTTGGTCGCATCCCAGAACGCGGCTGTCTCAGGGTTCGTCACCGGGGCCGGATATTTCTTGCCTTCGCTCATCACACGCGCTCCAGAATGGCCGTCGAGGCGGCGTGGCGAACACCCAAAAGCCCGCCGGTGCCGTGGGCGATGGCGAGATCGCAATTCTTGACCTGCACCTTCGGATGCGCCTCGCCGCGCAGTTGCCGCACGGCCTCGAGGATCTTGGTCATGCCGCCGCGATTGACGGGATGGTTGCTGCAGAGGCCACCGCCATCGGTGTTGAACGGCAGCTTGCCGACGCCCGAGATCAGATTGCCGTCGGCGACGAACTTGCCGCCCTCACCTTTCTTGCAGAAGCCGAGGTCTTCGAGCTGCATCAGGACGGTGATGGTGAAGCTGTCGTAGATCGAGGCGTATTTGATGTCCTTCGGCGTGATGCCGGCTTCCTCGAAGGCACGCGGGCCGGACCAGATGCCGGCGGAGTATGTGAGGTCGAGATCCTTGCCGCCGCGCGGGCCCTTCATCGCCTCGCCATGTCCGATCAGCTTGACCAAAGGCTTCTTCAGGCTCTTGGCGATTTCAGGCGTGGTCACGATCAGCGCGCCGCCGCCGTCGGAGACCACGCAGCAATCCATGCGATGCAAGGGATCAGAGATCATCGGCGAGTTCAGGACGTCCTCGACGGTCACGACGTCCTTGAGCATCGCATGCGGATTGTATTGCGCATGGTGCGAGGCCGCGACCTTGATCCAGGCGAGCTGCTCGCTGGTGGTGCCATAGTCGTGCATGTGGCGCATGGCACACATGCCATAGGCATTGTGCGTGGTCGCGCCGTAAGCCGTCTCGAAATCGGCCTCGGCGCCGGCCGCGCGCGGCGGCATCGCCCCGGTGCGCGGCTTGCCGGCCAGCGTGATCAGCGCGATCGAGCACTTGCCCGCGGCAATCGCTTCAGCGGCGTGGCCGAGATGGATGATGTAGGAGCAGCCGCCGGTCTCGGTTGAATCGACATGGCGCAGTTTCTTGGTATTGAGGCCGAGATAATCGACCATCGGCCAGGCGCCGCCCGGGGCGTCGCCCGCGCAGAAATAGCCGTCGACGTCGTCCTTGCTGAGCCCGGCATCCTCGATCGCGCCCTTGGCGACCTCGGCATGGAGCTGCGCGGTGGATTTGTCCGGCGCGTGCCGGGTCGGGTGTTCGTAGATCCCGGCAATGTAGGCCTTGCCCTTGATGGTCAAATAAGGTCTCCGCTGGCGTTTCTCACTTCCGGTTTTTTCTGAACCGCTGCCGCCCTGTTGGCAAGCGCGGAAATATTCCGTCGGGCGAGAGGGCAGCGGGCTGGCGCAAATGGCCGCCGCATCATCCGAGGTGCGGTGGAAGGCCCTGCTGCCGCAGTCGTCGTTGCGAGCGCAGCGAAGCAATCCAGGAATCTTTCCGCGGACGCACTCTGGAATTGCTTCGCTGCGCTCGCAATGATGGGAACGACGGGCAGAACCCTAAAGCTGTTTTGCCCGACGGCACAAGTGATTTCGTTTTATCGAAAAATGTTTTTTCGCGAAAACAACCCCATGCACAGTAGAACGGTGGTTGATTTCAAACACGAATTTGCAGGGTGGATTAGCGAGTCCACCCCACGAAAATTCTACTCCGCCGCGATCTGCCTCGGCGCCGGCGGCGGGTTCGCGAGGTCGGCGGCGAGCTGGGCGTAGCGGGCCTTGGCGTCTGCTACGGCCTTCTCCTTCACCGGGCCGTAGCCGCGGATGCGGTCGGGCAGCGAGAGCAGCTCCACCGCGGTATCGATCGTCAGCGGCGACAGCAGGCCGAGCACGGTGGCGACGTCCTTCTCGTAGCCGGCGATCAGATCGCGCTCGAGCTTGCGGTCGGCACTGCGACCGAAGATGTCGAGCGGCGTGCCGCGCAGGAACTTGAATTTTGCCAGCACGCGGAACACCGGAAGCATCCACGGGCCGAAGGCGCGCTTCTTCGGGCGGCCGAGCGCATCGACGCCCCTGCTCAGAATGGGCGGGGCCAGGTTGAAGTTGAACTTGAAGTCGCCTTCGAACTGGTCGCGGAGCTGCTTTTCGAAGGCGCCATCGGTGTAGAGGCGCGCGACCTCGTATTCGTCCTTGTAGGCCAGCAGCTTGGCGTAGTTGACCGCAACGGCGCGGGTCAGCGCCTCGTCATAGCCGCCCTGCCTGGCGACGTCGCTGACCTGATCGACCAGCTTGCGGTAGCGTTTCGCGAGGCGGCCGTTCTGGTACGCCGTGAGATGCCTGGTGCGATGCTCGATGACCTCGTCGAGCGTCATTGCGTCCAGGGACTTGGGCGCAACGACCTCATCCGTTCCCTTCAGCATGCCGGCAAGCCGTGCGGGATCGGCGACCGCGAGGCGGCCGAGGCGGAAGGCTTCCTTGTTCATCTTGATCGAGACGCCGTTGACCTCGATCGCCTGCTCGATCGACTCCGCTGACAACGGCAAGAGGCCCTTCTGATAGGCGTAGCCCATCATCATCATGTTGGTGGCGATGCTGTCGCCGAGCAGCTGTTCGGCCGGCTTGGTGAAGTCGAAGAATACCGAGTCCTTGTGCAGCGCGGTTTCCAGCAACCCGTTCAGCTTGCGGGTCTGGAAGTTGAAATCGCGGTTGAGGACGAAGTCGGCGGTGGGAATGACGTGGCTGTTGATGATGCCGCGGGTGCGGCTGCTGTCGCAGAGCGAGATGGTGTCCTTGGCAACCGCGACCACCTCATCGGCTGCGAGCACCACATCGGCCGTACCGGTGACGATGCGCGAGCAGGTCACCTCGGCCGGATGATCGGACAGGCGGACGTGGCTCAGCACCGCCCCGCCCTTCTGCGCCAGGCCCGACATGTCGAGGATCATCGAGGCCTTGCCCTCGATATGGGCGGCCATGCCGAGCAGCGCGCCGATCGTCAGCACGCCGGTCCCGCCGACGCCGCCGACAGCGATGTTGTAGGGCTTGTCCAGGTTGGGGCGCGATGCCGGCTCAGGCAGATCGCCGATATCGCCGACGCCCGCCGGCGCGCGCTTGCGCATCTTGCCGCCGTCGACGGTGACGAAGGACGGACAAAAGCCTTTGACGCAGGAATAATCCTTGTTGCAGGTCGACTGGTTGATGGCGCGCTTGCGGCCGAACTCGGTCTCGAGCGGCTCGACCGAAATGCAGTTCGATTGCACCGAGCAATCGCCGCAGCCTTCACACACCGCGGGATTGATCAGCACACGGCGCGCCGGATCCTCCATCGTGCCGCGCTTGCGGCGGCGCCGCTTCTCGGCGGCGCAAGTCTGCACGAACACGATCGCGGACGCGCCCTTGACCTTCCGCAGGGTCTTCTGGACCGCGTCGAGTTCGTCACGATGCGCGGTCTTGACGCCGGGCGCGATCTCGTTCGCCGGATAGGCGTCGGGATCTTCTGAGACCAGATAGATCTCGCGGATGCCTTCGCTGTGTAGCTGGAAGGTGATCTGCTGCGGCGACAATTCCCCGTCGACATGCTGGCCGCCGGTCATCGCGGTCGCGTCGTTGTAGAGGATCTTATAGGTGATGTTGGCGCCGGAGGCGATCGCCTGGCGGATCGCGAGGCTGCCGGAGTGGAAATACGTGCCGTCGCCGAGATTGGCGAAGACGTGCTCTTCCTTTGTGAAGGGGGCAACGCCGACCCACGGCACACCCTCGCCGCCCATGTGGGTGAAGGTCTCGGTGGAGCGATCCATCCACAGTGCCATGAAGTGGCACCCGATGCCGGCAAAGGCGCGACTGCCTTCGGGCACCTTGGTCGAGGTGTTGTGCGGGCAGCCGGAGCAGAAATAGGGGGTGCGGGCGACAGGCGCGGTCGCCTGCATTTGCGATGCCTGGCGGCCGTTGAACCAATCGGCCTTGGCGCGCAGCATCGTTGCAATTTCGGGATTGAGATCAAGTCGAAGCAGCCGCTCGGTCAGCGAGCTCGCCAGCGAGGCGACGCTGAGTTCTTCGGCAAAGGGAAGGAAGCGCTTGTCATGATCGTCCATCTTGCCGATAATGCGGGGACGGACATCGTCGCGCCAGTTGAACAGCTCCTGCTTCACTTGGTTCTCGACGATCTCGCGGCGCTCTTCGATGATGAAGATTTCCTCGAGTCCTACAGCGAATTGCCTGACGCCTTCCGGCTCCAGAGGCCACGGCATGCCGATCTTGTACAATCGAAGTCCGATCTTGGCGGCGACCTCGGGCGTGATCCCGAGCTCGCGCAGCGCCTGACGGATATCCTCGTAGCTCTTGCCGGACGCCATGATGCCGTAGCGGGCGTTGGGCGAGTCCATGGTGACGCGATTGACCTTGTTGGCGCGTGCAAAGGCGATCGCGGCAAAGCCCTTGTAGTCCTGCAGGCGGCGGTCCTGGGCGAAGCGGTCGTCGGGCCAGCGCAGATTGAGGCCGCCTTCGGGCATCTCGAAATCGGTCGGGATCACGAACGGCGTCATCTCGTCGGTGAGGTCGATCTCGGCGGTGGTCTCCACCGTCTCCGTGATCACCTTCATGCCGACCCAGCAGCCCGAGTAGCGCGACATCGCGATACCCAGAAGACCCATCTCGATCATCTCGTGTACGCTCGACGGGTAGAGATAGGGCATCAGCGCCGACATGAAGGCGTGGTCGGATTGATGCGGGACCGTCGAGGATTTTGCGCCGTGGTCGTCGCCGGCGAGACACAAGACGCCGCCGTTCTTGGCGGAGCCCGCGGCATTGCCGTGGCGGAAGACGTCGCCGCAGCGATCGACGCCGGGGCCCTTGCCGTACCAGATGCCGACCACGCCGTCATACTTGGCGCCGGGCGAGAGGTTGAGCTGCTGCGAGCCCCAGACCGCGGTCGCGGCCAGATCCTCGTTCACGCCGGGCTGGAACTTGATGTTGTACTGCTCGAGATGCTTGCGCGCGGCGAAGAGCTGCTGGTCATAGCCGCCGAGCGGCGAGCCGCGATAGCCGGAGATGAAGCCGGCGGTGTTCAATCCCGCGGCACGGTCGCGCCGGATCTGGGCCATCGGCAGCCGGACCAGGGCCTGAATGCCCGTCGTGAAAATATGTCCGGTGTCCTGGGTGTATTTCTGATCGAGACTGATCGGACCCTGGTTGATGCCCATTATGTCCTCTTCCGCCCTTTTGAGCGCTTGGCTGCTTAAGCCGTTGCCTGCCCGTTGTTTTTAGCTAGGGCGCGCCGACCATTTCCGCCACTCTATGTCGGATATTTCACGCTCCGCATCACAATTCTGGACCAAAGGGAGCGCCGGGTAAAAATCGCAATTTCGTGGCTGCATTGGCATCCGCGATTTTCATTTTGTGTCACCATACCCCCGCCGTCGCGCAACGAATTGACGCCCCGTCATCCGGGACGGCGTCGATGGGTCGCAGGAGAGGCTTTCGATGCGGACGATTCTCACTGGCCTGGCTCTCGTGGGCCTGGCGTTGTGCAGTGCGGTTGCGAGCGCGGCCGGCGCCGCCGAGCCGTCACCGGAGCTGATCGCCTACGGCAAGTCGCTGGTGGAGGCCGGCGACTGTGCCGGCTGCCACACCGCCGATCCCGCCAAACCGTTCGCGGGCGGAAAGCGCATCGACACACCATTCGGCGCGATCTATGCCCCGAACCTGACGCCGGACCGCGACACCGGCATCGGCGCCTGGACCGACACCGATTTCACTCGCGCCGTGCGCACCGGTGTCGCCCCAGACGGCTCCAACTATTACCCGGCGTTCCCCTACCCCTATTTCACGCGGATGACGAAGGACGACACGCTGGCGATCCGGGCCTATCTCGGAACGCTCGCGGCCGTCACCAGCCGCAACAAGCCGCCGGAACTACGCTGGCCGTTTGGCTATCGCGGCCTGATGCGGATCTGGAACATGGTCTATTTCAAACCCGGCCTGTTCGAACCGGACCAGAGCCAGAGCGCGGCGTGGAATCGGGGCGGCTATCTCGTCACCGGGCTCGGTCATTGCGGCGCCTGCCATACGCCGAAGAACTATTTTGGCGCGGACAAGCAGGCGCAGGCCCTCGCGGGCAACGAGGTGGGCGGCTGGTACGCGCCACGGCTCGATGGCGCCGCCCGCACCGGGCTGAAATCGTGGAGTGTCGAAGACATCACGGAATATCTTCAGAGCGGGCGCAACGCCAGGAGCCATGCCAGCGGGCTGATGGCGGAGGTGGTCGTCAATTCGACTTCGAAGATGAGCGATGCCGACGTGCGCGCGATCGCGGTTTACCTGAAGAACCTGCCGCCGGCACGGCGTGAGACGATCGTGACGCCGCCTGACGATGCCGAGATGAAGGCCGGCCAGGCCAACTACGCCAAGTTCTGCATCGCCTGCCACGAGGCCGACGGATCCGGCGCACCGCGCATCTATCCGCCGCTGCCCGCCAACGCGCTGCTGCAATCGGTCAATCCGTCCTCGACCTTGCGCATCATCCTCGACGGCGCCCACACCGTGACGACCCCGCGCGCGCCCAACACCGGGGAGATGCCGGCCTATTCCAACCAGCTGTCCGACGCAGAGGTCGCGGCGGTGACGAACTACATCCGCAATTCCTGGGGCAACGCCGCGCCGCTGGTGACGCCGGCGCAGGTGGCGAGGGCGCGGAAGCAGGAGCCGTAGCTCAAGGCTCCCGCTCCTCCTCTTCCGTGAAGACGAATTTCGGCATTTCCCATTTGTAGCGCACCGCGAGCAGGCGGAAGCTGATGCCGAGGGCGAATGTCAAAATGGTCCAGAGCTCGGCGTTCGGCTTGAGACCGAACGCGGTGGCATAGAACAGTCCCGTCACCACCGAGACGCTGGCATAGAGCTCGGAGCGGAACAGCAGCGGCACGTCGTTGCAGAGCACGTCGCGCAAGACGCCGCCGGCGCAACCGGTCACCATGCCGGAGACGATGACGATCGGCAGCGTGGCATCCATCTGCCAGGCGATGTCGCAGCCGGTCATGGTGAAGACGACGAGGCCGATGGCATCGAGCACGATGAAGGCCAGTTTCAGCCGGTGCACCAGGCGCGCCATCAGGATGGTGAGGAAGGCGGCGCCTCCGGCCAGTGCGAGGTAGATGGGGTTCTGCACCCAGGCCAACGGATAATGCCCCAGGAAGAGATCGCGCAAGGTGCCGCCGCCGAGCGCCGTGATGCAGCCGAGGAAGCAGACGCCGAGCCAATCCATGCTGCGCCGGCCGGCAGCGAGCGCGGCGGTCATGCCTTGCGCCGCGACCGCAACCAGCGACAACAGATGCAGCACGCTATAATCGCTCGGCGGCAAGCTCCACATCGCTTTGTTCCCTTCCGTCAGCGGAGCTTACGCGTCAGGTTCCCAGCGAACAGGTTCCCGATTCCCGCCGCGGGCGCAACATGCGACGAAAGCATTAAGGAGGGCGGAACAGAATCTCGCATCCACGGGTTGTCCCGCCGCAATAATCGAGGAGAACCAATCGATGGCTGACGACCGTTTTATCAACGATCCGTACCGCCCGAATCTCGCCGATGATGAGTATCGCAATGCGGCGCGACGGGATGCCCAGCTTCAGGTCGACCCGGAGCTTGGCGAAGGCCCCGCCTCCAGCGGCAAAGTAGCCCTGTTCGCAGTGGCAATCGCCTTGGTGCTGGGTGCCGTATTCTACGGCCTGAACAACACCGGCACCAGCAACCAGGCCAGCACCACGCCGGCGACGCAGACAGCGCAGCAGGCACCGGCTACCAATCCGGCCGCACCTCCCGGCATGCGCGACGTGACGCCGCGCACCAACACCGGACCGGGCGTGACCACGGGCGCCGCGCCGAGCAAGGCGGCCCCGGATACGCCAGCACCCGCTGACGGCGCGAAGTAACGAATTGCAACAATATGCGACAGCGGCGGGATTCACATCCCGCCGCTTTCGTTTGTCTTAGCTGAACATCTTGTTGAGCTCGCCGCCGGGATAGCCGCCCGCCAGCTCCGCGAAGGTCCCCTTCTCCGCCATTTCCTTCGCGGCCCGCATGAAGCCGCCCCAGGCGGCGCGAGCGAGTGAACCGCCGACGCTGATCCGGCGCACGCCAAGATCGGCAGCTTCCTGCAATGACAGCCCGGAGCCGCCGATCAACAGGTTGAACGGTTTGGGTGCAACAGCCTTCACCACCGCGGCGATGTCCTCGCGGCTCTTCAGGCCCGGCGCGTAAAGGCAATCGGCGCCAGCATCTGCGTAGGCCGTCAGCCGGTCGATGACCAACTTGAGGTCGGTCACGCCCCACAGATAGGCCTCGCAGCGGCCGACCAGCAGCACGCCGCTATCGCCGATCGCCTTGCGCGATGCCTTGATGCGCTCGACTGCGAGCGCGCGCTCGTAGATCGGCTTGTCCTTGTCGCCGGTGGAATCCTCGATCGACAGGCCGGCAACGCCGGTGCGCACACAGCGCTCGACATTCTCCGCGACCTTGTCCGGCTCGACCGCAAAGCCGCCCTCGAAATCAGCGTTCACGGGGATGTCGACCGACGTGCTCAATGCCGCCAGATGCTGACAGACGTCCTCGACGGTGACGTGGTTGTCGGCTTTGCCGATGGTCCAGGCAAAGCCCGCACTCGACGACGCGAGTGCCTTGAAACCGAGATGCTGCAACGCTTTCGCGCTGCCGACGTCGACCGGATTGGGCAGGATGAAGCAGCCGCTCTCGTGCAGCTTCCTGAAGGCCGCGCGCTTGTCAGCAGTTGTCACGTGCATGTTTCTCTCCCTTGTTGGCCGCGCAGAGATGGGGACGTGCCGCCACGAGCGCTAGTGCGCGTCGTGCACCGCGCGGCTGTCCTTCGGCGCCTGCTCGCGATCATTCATGCTGTAGTCACGGATGACGCTGGCGATACGCAAGTGATAATCGGCGAAGATTTTCGCGCGGCCCTTGGCCTGGGTGCGGCGATGCTCCATCGTGTTGCGCCAGGCTTGCACGGCCGCCTCGTCCCGCCAGAACGACACCGATAAGATCTTGCCCTTCTCGGTCAGGCTTTCGAAACGCTCGACCGAGATGAAGCCGTCGATGGTTTGCAGGATCGGCTTGAGGTCGGCCGCGAGGTCGAAATAATCCTGGCGGTGTTCCGGCTTCGGCCAGACCTCGAAGATCACGGCGATCATGGGCGTCTCTCCTGTCGTTGATGGCCTACGATAGCACTTACAAAACCACTTGGCGCAGAAACGTGCGCTCTTCCGCGAGGATGAATTTGTGCTCCTCGGCGAAGTGGAAGTTGGCCATGCCTTCCGTATCCTGACGCAGCCGGGCGCGATAGGCCTCATACGCAGCCAGACTCTCGAAGGTAATCAGCGCAAACGCGATGTTGTTGGTGCCCTCGTGCGGCATGAAATAGCCGATCAGATCGCCGCCGCATTTCGGGATGATGGTGAGCCAGCGCTTCGAATACTCCTCGAACTGCGCGCGCTTGAAGGGATCGAGCTGGTAGCGGATGAAGACGGTGACGGACATGATGGGCTCCTCTGGTTCCACACCGCCATTGCGAGCGCAGCGAAGCAATCCAGGAATCCCTCTGCGGAGGCAGCCTGGATTGCGTCGTCGCTTCGCGCCTCGCAATGACGAACAACCCCACGCTACGCGCTTGCCCGACCGCAATGCTTCGGCTACCATCGAAGCATGAAATCAGGTCCCGACATCGCCATGATCGCCTCGCTCGTCGGCGATCCCGCACGCGCCAACATGCTCACGGCGCTGATGAACGGCCGCGCGCTCACCGCGAGCGAGCTGGCGCAGGAGGCCGGCATCACGCCGCAGACCGCGAGCTCGCATCTTTCCAAGCTCGAGGCCGGTGGCCTGATCGAGCCGGAGAAGCAGGGCCGCCACCGCTACTACCGCCTCACCGACGACGATGTCGCCGGGGTGCTGGAGGGGCTTGCGGGCCTCGCCGCGCGGACCGGCCATATGCGCGTGCGCACCGGGCCGAAGGATCCGGCGCTGCGGCGTGCCCGGATCTGCTACGACCATCTCGCCGGCGATCTCGGCGTGCAGATGCTCGACACCCTCCGCGCGCAAAACCTGGTCAGGCAGAAGAAGCAAGAGATCGAGCTGACGTCCGAGGGCGAGCGCTTCCTGGCGAAGCATTTGCAGATCTCGCCCGACATGCTCGCCCATCCCCGCCGGCCGGTCTGCAAGGCCTGCCTCGACTGGAGCGAGCGGCGTCACCATCTCGCGGGCACGCTGGGCGCCGCCATGATGCAGCGTTTCGCCGAGCTGAAATGGGCTGCCCGCGACGCCACGCCCGGCAGCCGCGTGGTGAATTTTACGCGCACCGGCGAGAAGCAGTTTGCCGCGTTGTTCGGGACTGCGAAGGACTGAACACAAGCGCGTGTAAGCGTCTCTCGTCGTCATGGCCGGGCTTGACCCGGCCATCCACGTCTTTAGTGCAGTTTGCGTGGCACCACGTGGATGCCCGGGCCTTCGCCTCGCCGAAGCGGCTTCGGCCGCGCAGGCGGGCCAAGCCCGGGCATGACGGAGAATGTGTCTCCTAGCGCCAACATGACTCAGAGCCTTCAATGATCCGCCTCCTCCCGGCCGTGCTTTGCACGGCTCTTCTCGCCGCTCCTCTTACATCCCACGCCGCCGACACCGCCCCGCGCGAACCCTACGGCATCGCGCTCGAAGGCTTTGCCTATCCCTATCCCGTGCACCTGCTGCCTCTGATCAATGACAGCGAGCAGCTCAGCATGGCCTATATGGACGTGCCGCCTGCGCAGCCGAACGGCCGCACCGTCGTGCTGCTGCACGGGCGCAATTTCCCGTCGAGCTACTGGGCGCCTGTTATCAAGATGCTGAGCGAGGCCGGCTTCCGCGTTGTGGTGCCGGACCAGATCGGCTTCGGCAAATCTTCCAAGCCGATCGGCGAATTGCATTTCGACAATCTGGCGCGCAACACCATCGCGCTGCTCGATCACCTCAACATCGACAAGGCCGAGATCGTCGCCCATTCGCTCGGCGGCATGCTGGGCGTCCGCATCGCCCGCGCCTTTCCCGACCGCGTCGCCCACCTTGTTCTGACGGCCCCGATCGGGCTGGAAGATTACCGCCTCTATGTACCGCCGACGCCGACCGAGAAGATCATCGAGACCGAGGACAAGCTCACGGCCGATGGCTATCGCAAGCAGCTTCAGACCAATTATGCGATCAAGCTGCCGCCGGACGCGATCACGCCGTTCATCGACGCCCGCTTCAACATCAAGGGCAGCCCGGATTATCCGCGCTGGCTGCGTGCCTTCGTCAGTTCCGGCCAGATGATCTATCGTGAGCCGGTGGCGCACGAGATCGCACTGATCACCGAGCCGACGCTATTCATCATGGGCGCCGACGACCACAACGCTCCGGGCCGGCCGAACGCGCCGGAGGCGCTGCGCGCGAAAATGGGAGAGAACGCCGAGCTGGCGAAGGCACTCGCGGCGAAGATGCCGAATGCGCGGGCCGAGGTGATCCCGGATACCGGCCATCTCGTCTTCCTCGAGGCGCCTGAGAAGTACAGGGAGCTAGTCCTGGGCTTTCTCGGCCGCTAACGTCATTGCTGTCGTCCGGAGCCGCGTGCAGGGAATGTTCATGCCGCATTCAGGTCATGATTGGCAGATTTGGCTGGCGTCGTGTCGGCATGTTGCGATTTTAACGTGTCGAATCGTGTCTTTTGATTCATGGTGCGCCGAAAAGCGCCAAGCCCTCCTACCTGCCCCCAAAACCTACACCCAAGGACGAGAAGGAAGATCAAATGAAATACCTGTTTGCCGCCGTGATGCTCGCCAGCGCGGTCGTTGGTTTCAGCGAGGCGGCGAGCGCCGCCGGCGGTTGCGGCCCCGGCTGGTACCGCGGCGCCTATGGCGGCTGCCGCCCGATGCGCGGTCCGGTCGTTGTCCGCCCGGGTCCGATCGTGGTTGCGCCGGCCCCTGTCGTGGTCGTGCCGCGCGCCCGCGTGTGCCCCTACGGCTTCCGCTGGTACGCCGGCCGCTGCCGCCCGTTCTGATCTCGTTTTTTTCGCATGCGAAATGGCCGCGCGGCGAAAGCCTGCGCGGCCATTTTCTTTTTGAGCGCCTGACGTCGCACCGGGATGTTTCGAATCAGAACGGGGACCCCGCAACCCGTGCCCCGTGAAACCAGGTTGGCGGAAGGTAACAAATGCCGCGGTGGCCAAG